>CAIWPG010000282.1 GCA_903914535.1 uncultured Oxalobacteraceae bacterium | reverse complement strand
CGATCTCATTCTTCAAAATTGCCTGACAACAGAAGTGGTTTCACTCATGCGCGTTATCATTGCCGCCCTGCCTGGGTGCGAAGAGACCGAACCCGATCTGATTTGTAGCATTTTGGAGGAAGCCGATAAATTTGCCGCCGGCGTTCTTGCTCCCTTGAATAAGGCCGGTGATGTACAGGGCTGTCATCTGGCGGGCGGGCAGGTCATCGTGCCGGATGGCTGGAAAGAAGCATGGGACCAATTCGTTGCTGCGGGCTGGCTCGGTCTTTCACTGCCAGCTCAATACGGTGGTCAGAATTTGCCGAAGGCGTTATGGGCACCGGTCTGGGAAATGTGGTTTTCGGCCAATCTTGCCTTTACGATGCTGCCGCAGCTGACTCTGGGACAGACGGAGGCTCTGGTTGCTGCTGCCAGCGAGGAAATCAAGGCGTGTTATCTGCCCAGGATTGTAAGTGGACAGTGGGCGTGTAATATGAGTCTGACTGAGCCGCAGGCCGGGTCCGATCTGGCCGCAGTCCGGATGCGCGCTGAAAATGCGGGTGATGGCAGTTATCGGCTTTATGGTCAAAAGATTTTTATTTCTTATGGCGATCATGAACTGGCGGAAAATATTATTCACCTCGTGCTGGCCCGCCTGCCGGACGCGCCTCCGGGGATCAAGGGAGTTTCCCTGTTCCTGGTGTCTAAATTCGTGCTCAGGCAAGATGGTAGTCTGGGTGAAAAAAATGATGTACGCGCGATATCTCTGGAACATAAGATGGGGATTCACGGTAGCCCGACCTGTACGATGGCCTATGGCGAAAATGGCGGAGCTGTCGCTTATCTCATCGGTGAGTGTAATCGTGGTATCGAATACATGTTTGTGATGATGAACGATGCCCGTTTTGGCGTCAGTGTCCAGGGTGTCGGACTTGCCGAACGTGCTTATCAGATGGCGTTGTGTTATGCGAACGAACGTGTTCAGGGGCGTAATACCGTCACCGGCGAAATGCACCAGCCTATCATCAAGCATGCTGACGTCAAACGCCAGTTACTGTCTATGCGTACCCGTCTGTTTGCCATGCGTGCTCTGGTCTACACGGCGGCAGGCTGGTTCGATCATGCCAGTCATAATCCTCATGCCGCCGTTGCCGGCCAATGCCGCCGCTATATCGACTTGCTTATGCCGGTTCTGAAGGCATGGAATACGGAAACCGGAAATATCGTTTGCGATGATGCGATTCAGATTTTTGGCGGGATGGGTTTTATTGAAGAAACCGGGGTTGCTCAACACTATCGTGATTCTCGCGTTACTCGTCTCTATGAGGGAACGACTGGGATTCAGGCAAACGATTTGGTCAGCCGAAAAATACTGCGCGACAACGGCGTAACTCTGCGCGAAATCATGGCGGATATCCGTGCCGAGGCAAGCGCATTGGCCGGGATTGCTGAACTTGCAGGGCATTCCCATGCTTTGTTACGCAATGTTGATGATCTGGAACTGGCCACTGCATTTTTGTTGAAAAACGGCAAGGCTCAGCTCGCGACGGTGCAGGTTGCTGCAGTTCCATTTTTGCATCTGACCGGGCTGGTCTGTGCCGGCTGGCGAGTTGCCGAGGCATCCAGAGCCGCGTATGCGGCCTTGTCTGATAGTCCGGAAAACGGTGAATACTTGCACGGGGTCATGGCCATCGCTGATGTCTGGTTTGCCAGCTATGCACCACAGGTTCATGCTTATGCACAAACTGTCCTGGCTTCGTCTTGTGTGGCGGCTGCCAGCGAATCGGCCTGGCTGGCTTAGTGCACTTGCATTTGAAATATCAAGGTTACCTTGGAACCCATGGATTAACCATGGGGAAAAAATACTAAAAAATTTTGGAGACAACATGACTAAGCCTTTATTTCAACGCATCATCGAATCCGACTATCGTTCAGTCAGTATCGGTTATCCACCACCGGATATCGCACAGGATGAAAATGGTAACTGGCATATTCGTCCGTTGGAAATGCTTGAGGCCTATCCTGCGCGCCTTACCGATCGTCTGTTGTTTGGTGCGAAACAATTTCCAGAAAGAACGCTCATGGCTGCACGCGGCCATGATGGAGAGTGGATCCATATCAGCTATGCGCAAATGTTGGCTCGTGTGCGTTGCATTGGTCAGTGGTTGCTTGATCGTGGTTTGTCTGTCGAGCGCCCGCTAATGGTTCTCTCTGGCAATGATCTTGAACATGTTCAGTTGATGCTTGCGGCGATGTATGTCGGTATTCCTTATTCGCCTGTTTCAACCGCCTATTCGCTCATTGCAACAGACTATGGGAAATTGCGTCATATCGTCAGCACTGTGACGCCGGGCCTGGTGTATGCTGCTGATGGTGCTGCCTTCGCAAAAGCGATTGATGGCGCCGTAGATCCAGATGTTGAGATTGTACTTGGCAAGGGGGAATTGCCTGGTCGTAAGACGATTTTGTTCGGCGAACTCCTGGCGAGCGTACCGGTCAATGTGGATAGTGCTAATGCAACTGTTGGTCCGGACACCATTGCCAAATTTCTTTTTACTTCCGGTTCGACCAAGCTTCCCAAGGCGGTAGTGACGACCCAGCGTATGCTGTGCGCCAATCAGCAAATGCTGCTGCAGACCTTCCCTGTGTTTGCAGAAGAGCCGCCTGTGCTGGTTGACTGGTTGCCATGGAATCATACTTTTGGTGGTAGTCATAACCTTGGCATTGCACTTTACAATGGAGGCAGTTTCTATATTGACGATGGACAGCCGACCTCCAAACGCTTTGATCAGACGCTACAAAATCTGCGCGAGATTTCTCCTACGGTTTATTTCAATGTGCCCAAAGCATGGGAAGACCTGACCGTCGTTCTGGAGCAAGATGCCAGCTTGCGTGAGGTCTTTTTCTCCCGTATGAAACTGTTTTTCTTTGCCGGTGCTGGCTTGTCACAGGCAGCATGGGATCGTCTGGATCGTGTCACGCAAGCACACTGCGGGCATCGTATTCGTATGATGGTTGGTTTGGGCATGACAGAAACTTCACCTTCCTGTCTGTTCTCGACCGGCGATGTGATCGGTGCCGGCTATGTCGGTTTGCCGGCGCCTGGTTGTGAAGTCAAGCTGGTGCCTGTCGATGGTAAGCTTGAGGCGAGAATGCGCGGCCCCCACGTGATGCCGGCTTATTGGCGTAATCAGGCCCAGACGCGTGAAGTTTTTGATGAGGAAGGGTATTACTGCACCGGCGATGCACTCAGATTTGTCGATGAAAATGCGCCACAATTAGGCATGCGTTTTGATGGCCGCATTGCAGAGGATTTTAAACTTTCATCGGGTACCTTTGTCAGTGTCGGCCCCCTGCGTGCCAAAGTCATTACTCAGGGGACGCCTTACATTCAGGATGTTGTGGTTACAGGCATCAACCGGGACGAAGTCGGCTTGTTGATCTTTGGCCGTATTGCGGAGTGCCGTCAGTTGGCTGGTCTGGACGACGAGGCAGATTTGTTAGAGATAATGACTAATCGGCTGGTGCACGACTATTTTAAGGCGCTTCTGATGCGCCTTAATAGCGATGCGACAGGTTCGGCTAACCGTATTTCCTGGATGCGTTTACTCGAAACACCGCCATCTATTGATCATAACGAAATCACCGATAAAGGGTCGATCAATCAAAGTGCCGTGCTGGCGCGCAGGGCTGATCTGGTGGATGCCTTGTACTACAGGCAGGATGCATTTTTGATTACGGCCTGAGCATATCAGACATTTGCATCGCAGCGTTTCTCTGCGGTGCCCCACACACATATACAAGGAAAAAATGAAAGTCGAAGAACTTATTGCTATTGATTTTCATACGCATGCAGAAATTTCCTGCTGCCATGGACACGATCATTTTGGCGACGAATTCGATCGGGCTGCCGATAAATATTTTGGTTCTGACCGGCGGCCAACGATTGCTGAAACAATTGCCTATTACCGTGAGCGTAAAATCGGCTTGGTTATGTTTACGGTGGATGCTGAATCGCAGATTGGCCGGCGACGCATTCCCAACGAGGAAATTGCTCAGGCTGCCATCGATAACAGTGACATGATGATTGCCTTTGCCAGTATTGATCCGCATAAGGGTGTCATGGGTGCGCGTGAAGCGCGTCGCCTTATCGAAGAATATGGCGTGCGCGGTTTCAAGTTTCATCCGACATTGCAAGGTTTTTTGCCTTATGACCGCTTTGCCTGGCCGTTGTACGAAGTGATCGCGGAATATCGCCTTCCGGCAATTTTTCACACAGGTCATTCTGGCATCGGTAGCGGCATGCGGGCAGGAGGAGGTCTGAGGGTGGCAAATTCCAATCCGATGTTGCTTGAAGAAGTAGCCATTGACTTTCCTGACATGCAGATCGTTATGGCGCATCCAAGTTGGCCCTGGCAAGACGAGGCACTATCACTTTGTCTGCACAAGCCTAATATCTGGATCGATTTATCCGGCTGGTCGCCGCGTTATTTTCCGCAGCAACTGGTTCAATACGCTAACACCTTGTTGCGCGAGCGTATTCTGTTCGGATCGGATTTTCCCTTGATTACGCCGGATCGCTGGCTGGCTGACTTTGAAAAGGCAGGCTTCAAGCCGGAAGTGGCTCCACTCATTCTTAAGCAGAATGCAATGCGTCTGCTTGGCTTAGGTTCTTGAGACTTAGCCTCTATATATGGCATACAGTTTTTTAAAAAATATCCACAAAAATTTGAGTATTGTTCTTTTGGACTGGCAGGCATTTCAATTCTTTCTATTGCCTCCCTTAGATTCTTAACTCGATTGCCTTTAATGCGATCTGTCCCAGCATTTTTATACTCACATATTGCGTGTTCGAGTTCTTCGGCAAGCACGCGCAGATTTATGAGTATGTCAGCTCGTGGTTTGAACAAGAGCACCGAGTTAAGTCCGCAAACTTCAATTGTTGTTAGCCCTGGCTGTTTGTCGGGGTAAAGCGCCACTTTTTCGGCCTCGGAGAGGATAGTTAATCGCTCGTCGCGATCACCACGCATGGTTGCCGCTCCCTGAAGTAACAAGTCAGCGCGTGCGCGGGGACGAAGTGGTGGCGGCCAATACAAAATGACGCCAGCCAAATTGCGTCTGGCCATGGCCGCGATGGGGCAACCAGAAACGGTTGTCAGTGAACTATGTAAAGAATTAGGCGTCACTCGCCAAACACTCTATCGGCATTTCGGGCCGGATGGCGCGTTACGCCAAGACGGACAAAAATTGCTAGAACGGTAATTGGGATAAATTCCGTCGCTTTGGGCTTAGAACCTCTTCCTGCGTTGAATATCACACTGGTATTGGTAAATGGTCAGTAACAGCCTCTTTGTGTTGTGTGGGTTGATTGAATAAACACGTCTGATAAGTGGGTAGCAGACGCTGTTTTAATTTTTCCGTGAATTCTGTCTGTGTTTGTCCGCGTCAACTCAATTAAACCGCTGTCGGCAGGAGATGATATTTTTAGTAGTAGTGCCCCGGCAGGCATCAGTTTTGCGACGACTTACATAAAAAAATGCATAACTGCTAGTGCCTTAATCTCCTTATGAGATGGGCTTGCATCATCCAGAATAATCAAAGCAATTATATTGAATTGCACATTTGTATGGGTAGGCGATTTTTAACAACATACCGCTTAAAGCGGAGGAGACAAATGCATCATGCAAAAAGAAAAAATCTTGGATATTCAGCGATTCATTGATGAAAGCAAATTTTCATTATTTCAGTTGATGATATTTTTGATCAGTTTTTTGGTCATTCTGTTTGACGGATTTGATACTGCATCCATCGGCTACATTGCACCAAGCTTGCTCAAGGAATGGGGAATTGCTAAGCCTGATCTGGCGCCGGTGCTTAGCGCAGCGCTGGCAGGTTTGGCTGTCGGTGGCATGATGATCGGACCTATTGCAGACAGGCTAGGCCGCAAGTTTTTGCTGTGTTTCACGGTATTGCTTTTTGGTGTAGTCAGTTTTATTTCTGCTACATCATCAAGTTTGTCGGAGCTGGTAATGTGGCGTTTTCTGACGGGTCTTGGTTTGGGGGCTGCGATGCCGCTGGCGGTAACGTTAGCTAATGAATTTGCACCGACGCGCCGGCGAGGTGTTTTGACAAGCGCAATGTTTACCGGTTTTCCACTTGGCGCAGCACTGGGTGGATTGATTTCGGCATGGATGATTCCTCAGTGGGGCTGGCGCAGCGTTCTGGAGTTTGGAGGTGCGTTTCCGATTGGCCTGGCTGTGCTAATGCTTTTCTTCTTGCCGGAATCGGTGCGCCATATGGTTATGCGTGGTGCGGCTCCGGAACGTATTCGTGTCGTATTGTTGAAAATATCTTCTTCACTGGGTGAGGCAAGCCAGTTCGTTCTTGGCGAAAAGGTGCGCGTGGTGGCAGATAATGACCATGGAAAAACCGGTATTGCACTGGTGCTGTCCCGTTCTTATATCGTCGCTTCGGTCAGCCTGTGGATGAGCTACGGCATGGGGATCGTGATTTTTTACGCCTTGATTAACTGGATGCCGATTCTTCTTAAGGATATCGGTCTGGCACCGAAAAATGCGCTGTTAATTACGTCCTTGTTTCCATTGGGTGGTGTTGGTGCAATTGTATTTGGTTTTTTGATGGATCGTTTTAATGCCAACCGTGTCCTCATGATCGGTTACGTCATTACGGCAATACTGATTTATATGATTGGACAGTCTGTCGGTAATTTGACCTGGCTGGTCGTCATGGTTTTTCTGGGCGGGACAATTATGAATACGACGCAGTCCAGCATGCCGGCACTGGCAGCTAATTTCTATCCGACGGCCGGGCGTGCAACCGGTGTTTCCTGGATGATGGCGGTAGGGCGCATTGGCGCCGTCATTGCTCCTTTTCTGGTCGCGGAATTGCAACGACGGCATTTTAATTTTGAGCAGATTTTTACTGTACTCGCGATTCCGGGCTTAATTGCCGCTCTTGGGTTGTTCATCAAAAACAGCTCCCATCTGGAATCGGATCATATCGGAAGGCAAGCGATTCCTGTTCATGTAAATACGAAAATTCCGATCCGATAATATGGGATCAACATCATTACGACAAGCGGTCACAAGATTGAGCGTGTCTAGCGCGTTGGTTGCTGCAGTAACACCATAGATTTCATCAAACACTGACACAACAGATGCAAAATAATTGCGTTCATTTTTGAGGATTATGTGAATTTTGAATACATATTATTAAACCTATTGGATATACAGAGATATGAAAGATTCCTGCAATCCGGAGGATTTTTAGCGTGTTGTATCGCGTTCAGACTGACACTTGCTGACTCTGTGTAGCCTCCAGGTCTTAGCGCCGGTAATTGAAATAACGCATCTGTCTGTTTTTTTGTTTTAACGGCGTTCTTTGTCTGATTGAGGTAGTCAGGCAAACTCCGGATTACAGATTGTAAAGATAAGACATCATTCGGATTTTCCCGTTTGGGAAGGTATACCAGTATTAAAAGTGACGTTGTTCAGGGTGGTAATAACTAGTCTGTCTGCAACGCTTGCGATACTGTTGAAGTCAATAGTAACTATTAAATAAAAATTGGAGAAGACAATGAAAAGTAAAAAATGGGTTTGTCAGGCATTGGTAGTTATAACTGCAATCACGGCAGGCGGTGCAGCTTGCGCTACGGAAGGCGGCGGTTCGATTTATCCGAACGGAGCTGAAAATTATCTTGTGGGGGATATGCCTGGGCCAGGCGTGTATGTTCTTGAATATTTATCCGGTTATAGTGCAGGCCAGCTGCGAGATAATAATGGTAACCAGGTTCCGATTGATTTTAATCTGAATGTGACAGCAGCAGCAACCCGTCTGATCTGGATAACGGATCAGACGCTGTTCGGGGGCCAGTTCGGTCTTCATGCTATTGTTCCATTGGTTAATGTGGGAGTCAGTGTGAACAGTACAGGACAAACCAAAAGTGGCCTTGGCGACGTAACTTTCGGGCCTGGCCTTGGTTACCATGTTTCGGAAAATTTGCACTACGTCTTTGCTGTAGATATTAATGCGCCTACCGGGGAATATAATAAGAGCGACATGGTTAATCTCGGCCGCCATTACTGGAATGCAGAGCCGCTGATTGGTGTTACTTACAAACAGCCGGTTGGCATTAATGCCGACCTGAAGATGATGTACGACTTTAACGGTCGTAATAATGCGACTGACTATCGGTCGGGTCAGGAGCTGCACGCTGACTATGCGCTGGGCTGGGGTTTTTCCAAAAATTTGGTTGTGGGTGTAGGCGGTTATGCCTATCAACAGGTAACTGATGACACTTCCGGTGGAACTACCGTTCAGACTAACCGTGGCAGGACGATGGCAATCGGACCTTCAATGAAATACGACAACGGTAAAGGCTGGTTTTTCACATTAAAATATGAAAAAGAATTTGATGTAAAGAATCGTCCGGAAGGTGGCGGATTAAACGTAAAAATGAATATTCCGATGTAATTTACATGTAGCCGTCCGCGAATTATATCTTTTCTTAACTTGATTATCGTGCCGCCATCACGGTGAGATCAATATGGGAAAGTATCTGTGGAAAAGTAATCCGGGCGGCGTAGTCCGACTTTATCGGCACGGTGAGGAATATTGGCTGGATCAGATTGTATGGCAGGTGCAATCTGATTTGGAATTATGTAATTTTGTATGGCTAATGGCGTAGTAGCAGGTACGCTTCATAAAAAAATGTGAACTGACTGATACTTTGTTCCGTTTACTGAGGTGCCCCCGTTAAACAAAGTCTGTTTACTATCCGGTAGCGGTGCAATTAACGGCAGATTCATAAAGCGCTGTTTTCACATGCCTTAAAAATTATGTTTGGTCGTTTTGTTCTATTCCAGAAAACTTAGAATGATATCGGGCAATTTGCCCGGTACCATGCGGGATTTTTGCTCTTTTACTCTGATGGCGGGATGGTTATTCTGCTGGTATCGGCTCCCGGGCCGAGAACGCTATGATGACATGGCGTTGATTCAGAAGAGGAGAATATTCCATGCAGTTATTTATGCGCAGGCGATTACCTGTAATCCGTAGCGGGGTATTTGCCGGCCTGATTTGCTGTGCTGCTGTTTCGCTGGCTGCCGATGCAGACAATCAGTTCTGTGGCATGGCCGCCAGCTCTGGAGAGTTAAGCGATTTATCACTTGAATATAGTTTACAACAACCTGCCAGTATGGTGACTTGTGGCCAGGGTTATTTTCTTGAAAAATGTGGTGATCATGTAAATGCCAATAAGGTATTTGACAAATGCATTGCCGCCGGTTACGCCGGAGCCATGATTTGGAAGGCATTGTTGCTTGATGAAGGTGCCGGGGTCAAACAGGATTTACCCAGGGCGGCTGAACTCTTACATCAGGCTGCTGTCAGTGATGATCCTGCTTATAGCTCTTTAGGTAAAATGCATTATGCAACCGTATTGTATCTTGGCCGGGGTGTGGAAAAAGATGAAGCTGAGGCCATGAAATGGTTTCAGGCCGCCGCTGATGAAGGCAGCGAAGAGGCGCGTGAATTTCTCAGAACCGGTTATCACACCGGTTATCGTGACGGGAATGGTCTTGGTGCAGGTATCCCGACAGCTGCAGCATTGGCTGCCGTTGCACCGCCATTAACACCTGCAGTAGTGAGCGGCCCGGATACTATGGTCTCTGCGAAAGCGGCACAATCGGTTCCTGCAACGGCTACATTACCGTTGTCAGCAACAACAGCAGCCACAATTCAGGCACGCAAGCTAAGCAATGCAGTCGCTCCTGCCCTGAATCCTTTGCCTCATTCCTCAGCACGATTAGCTGGTGCAGATTCTGCCTTGCCCGATGTGAAAATTCATGGTCAGCAGTTGCGGGAACAGCATGCTGTTCTGTCCCGGTCTGGTGTCACGAATATTTCTTATGTTTTGGAATTATTGCTATTCGTTAGTTTTGTCCTGGGAATAGTCAGGCAGCAGTGCTTTGCACGCGCACGTGTCAGCGTTAGCCGCATGGATTAATCACGTCATGATTACGGCATTAATCCTTTTTTAATGACTACTTTCAACTTACATTCATTTTACTATGACAACTATTCTCAATCTGGATATTGGACTTTCACTGGAAGGTCTGATGTATGATCTTAGTCAACTTTTTCTTTTACCGGTACTTTTACTGATAGCACTGTTTTTTTTCTATGCATTTTATTCTTTCGGTGTATTCATCTGGCAATCGTTTCAGCGCTACCGGGGACGTCCGGCAGGATTTGAATTGCTGGAAATCCGTCGTTATGCACCGGATTTGAGTTATGCCGAACTGGAAGCAACGGCGGTAGTGCGTTTGGAATTTGTTCGCATTGTTACCCGTGTTACACCGATGCTTGGGCTGGTAGCGACAATGATACCGATGGGGCCGGCACTGAATGCGCTTGGACAAGGGCAAATGGGTGATATTGGCAAGAGTCTGATGGTGGCGTTTTCTGCTGTTATTCTGGCACTTATTTCCTCGGCACTGACTTACTCGATTGCACATGTGCGCCGCCGCTGGTATGCAAGTGATTTATTGAAGCTGGAGCAGGAAAATGGGAGACTGGCATGAGATTAAAGCTGAATGAAGATATGGAAAGTGATGACCCGATTCTTTCCGTTGTTAATCTTATCGATGTGTTTTTGGTGATTATTGCCGCCCTGCTGTTAAGTCTGGGATACAATCCGCTGAATCCGTTTAGTAAGGAAAAAATTACCCTGATACGAAATGCGGGTCAGCCCGACATGGAAATTATTACCAGAGATGGTCAGAATATTCGCCGCTTTCAATCGGAAGGTACTGCTGGTCAGGGAAAAGGAATTAAGGCTGGTGTAGCTTACCGGATGGCTGATGGTTCATTGGTTTACGTTCCGGATTAGGGGATTAGGGCGGTTTGTCCGCATTCTAAAATTTCTTACAGAAAAATCGGGGCATACCCTGTCTTTGTCTCTCATTGTGGAATTGACCATGTTTGCACCACAGGGGCTGCGGCCCCTTGATCTTAAGCGTCATCTTTTTATTCGGGTTGCCTTATTTGCGCTGGTCGTTCTCCTGTTAGGTACGGCGGCGACTTTGCTGGAAACGCGCTATCGGGTGCGTAGTGATATTCAACGTGCGGGATTGACTATACGTCAGCTGATTGCGGTTGAGGTTAACCGCAATAGCACAATCTATAATCGTTCGCTGGGCGATATTCGGCCCGATCTGACTGCGTTGACGCCGATTGGTAATTTACTCAGTTTTTGTGTCGGGCTCACTGATTTGTATGCCCATGCTGTTGATCATCAATGCTTTTCCAGCCGGATGCCGGTACCTGCTGTGTTTGAATCTCTGATGCGTGGGGTCATAGGAAGCGATGCTGTATATCAGTCAACAATTGCACAATATCCGGGTATTACTATTGGGCAATTGATAGTAACGCCCAATTACGGTAGTGAATTTGTGGCATTAGCAAACAAAATGGGAAGTTTGCTAATCGTAAGCATCATGATTTTATTTATGAGTTTTTTTGTATATCGGCCGGTACGTAATGCGCTGGCACCATCGGAAATTATCTTGGCTACCCTGGGACGGATGGAGCAGGGTGATTTACAGGTGCGCATACCGGCATTCGCATTAATCGAGTTGAACCGTATTGGTGCAGGTGTCAATCATCTGGCGGAACGTCTCGAAAATACAATTCACAGCCAGCAACGACTGGCTCACCGCTTACTTTCTGTCCGGGAAGAAGAACGCCAGCATCTGGCGCGGGAATTGCACGATGAATTTGGACAATATCTCGCATCTCTGAATGCCGAAGCCGCTTTTGCCCGGGAACTTGCTGATGATGAAGGCATACCCGCCTTGCGTCCCTGTGCTGACGCCATTGGTCGTACCGCAAGCCACATGATGGAAGTGTTGCAGCAAATTTTGCATCGGTTACGCCCGATTGGATTGGATGAGTTTGGTCTGCTTCCCGGCTTACAGCAATTAGTTGAAGACTGGAATCGGCGCTGCCGGGAAAGCACGGTGTTTATCCTGACTGTTGATGCGGATCTGAGTGATTTTGAAGATAACAGTAATATTAGCATTTACCGCATTGTGCAAGAAAGCCTGACCAATGCAGTGCGACATAGTCAGCCCAGTTGTGTTGTCGTTACTTTACAACGTTGTGGAACGGATTTGTTGCTGGAAATCTGTAATGACGGATTAAGTACGGATATCACGTCTGTACAAATTCAGCCGGCTAAGACTAAAAAATCGGGTGGGTTTGGTTTGCTTGGTATGGAAGAACGCGTGTTAGCCCTGGGAGGTAGTCTGGAAATTGGCCCTGTTCCGGACGGTGGTATGCGGGTTCGTGTGCGCTTACCTGTCATGACCGGGTTAACTACAACAGGAGTGTGTACTGCATGATTAATATCCTGTTGGTTGATGATCACGCTGTAGTTCGCGAAGGTTACCGGCGTTTGCTGGAGCGTCGGGCTGATTTGCATATTGAGGCTGAAGCCGGTAATGCGCAGGAAGCGCTTCAGTGTTTACGGGAAATAACACCTGATGTCATTATTCTCGATCTTTCCTTACCCGGCATGGGGGGGATAGAGTTAACCCAGCGTATTCTTCAACGTATTCCGACTGCACGAATCATGATTTTCAGCATGCATCGAGACCCCTTATTTGCAAGTCAGGCGATTCGTTCCGGAGCGCTGGGATATATCACTAAAAGCAGCAATCCGGAAATTCTGATTCAGGCTGTCTATATGGTGGCCCGACGGGAAAAAATCATTAGTCCGGATATTGCTCCGGCACTGGCGATAACATTACTGGATGGGGGCAGTAATCCGGCAGAACAATTGAGTCCGCGTGAATTCGAAATACTTCGTTTGTTGTTGGACGGACAAGGAGTTGATGAAATTGGACGTATCCTTAATATCAGCCCCAAAACCGTACAAAACAGCCACTATCAGATCAAGGCCAGACTTGGAGTAAAGAACGATCTTGATTTAGCCCGACTGGCAATCAGGCACGGACTTATTCGCGAATAGTCTTATTGGGTAATTTTCAGTCTGATTGTAGCCCGGATGCTAAATTATGCTGCTATTTCCATTGTCACTCCGACTTAGTTTTCATCAACTGTGCTATGATATTTTTCATTCATGAATCTATTCATTATTCAATTCATAATTGACAGTATTAGCTATGAGAATTGAATAAATTATTCTATTCACTCAAGTTGAATAAAATGGCGAAAAATCAGCATATAGAAAAACTTCAGCAATTGCTGATGCGACGGCCCGAGAAAACTTCTGTCATTCTGGATGTGTTAGGGGTCAGTCAGCCAACGTTTTCTCGTCTTTGGAAAAAAATTACCGACGGTATTGTGCTGGGGGCCGGTAAAGCCCGGCAATATGCGTTGCGGCGTCACATTTCAGGCGTCAATACGCAAATCCCGCTATTTCAGGTTTCCGGAGAAGGACGAGTGGAGTCTCTTGGCTATATTTATCCTCTTCAAGGTGGGTTTTATGTGCTTACACCGACAGAAGGAACGAGCTACCGGCTGTTTGAAGGCCTGCCATATTTTCTGCGGGATCTTCGTCCCCAGGGTTTTTTAGGTCGGATGGAGCCAGGTAAAAATCGCGATTTGGATCTTCCCTCGGATATTTTGCGATGGACGGATGAACAGGTGCTTAAGTATATCTCGCGCCGCAGCGAGCATGCCGCAGGTGACCTTATTTTTGGAAACGAATCGTATGCCAGATATATTTCAGATATGCCAAAGGCACGAAAATTACTGATTCCGGATAGTGAGCGCGCTGTCCGATATCCCGGAATGGCGGAACATTCCATGCAGGGAGAGTCTCCGGGTTCCTCGGCAGGGGGGGAGCAACCAAAGTTCACCGCTGAGATTCTGCGTAGCGGTGAACATGAAAAAATTGAACATGTTATCGTGAAATTTTCTCCGCCAGTTGACACTCCGGGTGGCCGTCGCTGGGGCGACTTACTTATCTGTGAGCATGTGGCGCTCGAGGTTTTGGCCCGAAATAAGATTGTTGCTGCAAAAACAGTTATCCTTGAATCCCGGGGACGTGTGTTTCTGGAGGTGGTTCGGTTCGACCGGATTGGGTTGAAGGGGCGACGTCCAATGGTGACATTCGCCGCCTTAGACGGCGATCTTGGAATGCTGGATGAAAACTGGACTACGGTTTCCCGTGAACTTGGCCGGCTCGGCTGCTTATCCGGGAAAGACATAGAGACAGTAGAAATTCTTGATCTTTACGGAACACTTATTGGCAATACAGACAGACATCATGGAAATATTGCTCTTTCGTGGGCACTGAATGAGCGTTACGAGCTACTTGATGCTTATGACATGCTGCCCATGCTATATCGGCCGAATACACACGGAGAGATTGTCGACCGGCGCTGGATGCCTAATCTGGGAGCTAAGCTTGAATTGCGACACTTGCCGCAGTGCTATGAGATGGCAAATCAATTTTGGACCAGTGTATTGAACGATTCCCGTATTTCCAGAGAATTCAGACAGGACGTCGCATGTCATCATTTGAATACGATGCGTACTTTAAATTACAAGACCTGAACCGGGTACCGGAACAGTATTACATCAGTATGCAAATTAATTTTTCAGAAAAAATACAGAAACGTTTTTGATTCTACGTTGGCAAACAGCTGATTTCTGTTCCTTTCATACTTTGCTTTATGAGGTAAAACCTTTTTTCAGAATGCTAGTTCGTTATGGCATTTTCAGTAAAATAAATCGTAAAATCCCTACAGCGTTGTTATACTCAGGTCAACTCGTCACTTTGTAACGAGACTTCTTGATTTTGTCTCTGCGACCTTCGTTAGATTTGTATGGCACCCCTGGTATGCGTGTTTTGTGACGCCATGCCAGATTGCATATTTTGGCGATCAGAATCGATGTATGCAATAACACCTTGCCTAAGCAGAATTTCAACAATTTCAAGCCGCTGCGTAACATCAGTTATAACTATTTCAACGGAAAGGTATGTCATGCAAGTCGGTCAAATTAGTTGGTCTGGTAAATCTGGTTGGGAGCAGGCTCCCGAATTTTCCGCCGTCGCAGATCTTGTGGTGGTTTTTGCTGATAATGTCTATTTTCAAACGGAAGCATGTTATACGCAGTTGCGAGAAATGTTTCCGAAAGCATATATTGCCGGGTGTTCATCTGCCGGTAATGTAATGGGTGTGGAAATCAGCGATGAAAATATGGTTGCGACGGTCATTAAATTTGAACATGCCAGCATACGTATGGCATCGGTTGATGTGCAATCAGGAGAAGCAATGACGGAATTGTCGGCGAAACTGATGAGCAAATTGCCCGTCGCTGATTTACGTCATGCTTTTATTCTGTCTAACGGTTTGCAGGTAAACGGAAGTGAGCTGGCTAAGGGAGTGAATCAGGCCGGTGTTCCTGTGACGGGCGGAATGGCAGGGGATGGTACGCGTTTTGCCCAGACCTGGGTGATGGCTGATGCGCCGGCAAAGACGGGTTGTATTGCTGCCCTGGGCTTTTATGGTGATATTACGGTTAAAAGCGGATGCTTTGCCGGATGGGAAGAATTTGGTGCAGAGCGCATTGTTACACGATCTGTTGGTAATGTGGTGTATGAAATTAATGGTGAACCGGCACTGGATCTGTATAAAAAATATCTGGGAGAACAGGCAGAAAATCTGCCAGCCAGCGGCCTGCGTTTTCCTTTGAGTATTCAGGCGACTAAAACGGATCTGGCACTGATACGCACCTTGCTGGCGGTTGATGAAGCAGAACACAGCCTGACTTTCGCCGGGGATGTTCCTCAGGGGTATTTGTGCAAATTGATGCGGACTAATCTGGATAGTTTAATCGAGAATGCCGGATTGGCAGCGGAAGCCGCACGCCCTGATCAAAAGGGGGCTGCCGGTTTGTGTCTGGTGGTTAGTTGCGTAGGGCGTCGTCTGGTAATGGGACAGCTGACAGAAGAAGAACTGGAGATTGTGCAGGAAAAGCTGGGTGATGCAACCGCGATTACCGGGTTTTATTCATACGGAGAATTGGCTCCTTTCAGCGATATAATGCAGTGCCAGTTACACAATCAGACCATGACACTGACCACCCTTTACGAATAGACTACACCATGCATCGCTTGCTCGAACGCCAGTTACGGCGTCAACTGGGAAAAGATTTTCAGCCTGATCAGGCGTTGACATCGTTTCTGGATATCGTTAACAGTTACTATCATGAGGTAGATAAGGAACAGCGCCTGTTGCAAAATGCGCTGTCGATGAATACAGCTGAGCTGAATGTGGTAAATGAGCGCATACGGATTCAGAATAATGAGATGACGCATACGCTGCTGAATACGCTGAGCGATGGTGTATATGCTACCGATCTTGATGGCAGGCTTACATTTATGAATGCGGCTGCCGAGAAGATGCTGGGCTGGCAGGAGCATGAGTTGATCGGGCAAGTGATGCATGAGCGGGTGCAATGTTTTCAGACGGATAATTCGTCATTATGCGTAGAAAACAGCCCGCATCTAAGAGTTATTCGTGATGGCTTTTCTGTGCAGGATAATGCTTACTTTAGTGCTCGTGATAATAGTTATTTGCCGGTTGAATATCGCTCAAGTCCTGTTTTGCAAAACGGTGTACTCAGCGGGGCACTGGTTTCGTTTCAGGATACCAGTTTACATATCGAGGCGGCTAATAAATTAAGGCTGGCTAATGATAAGTTGAGTGCTACTCTGAGAGAATTGGAGTTTCAGCAGTTAGCGCTGGATGAGCATGCTATTGTCAGTATCGCTGATCGTAGCGGCCGGATTGTTTACGTTAACCGGAAATTTTCCGAGATCAGCCAATATAATAAAAATGAACTGATGGGGCAGGATCACCGGATATTAAACTCCGGTTTTCACACGCAGGATTTTTTTAGTGAAATGTGGCAAACCATAAGTAAAGGCCAGGTATGGCACGGTGAAGTGAAGAACCGGCGTCGGGACGGATCGTTTTACTGGGTCGAATCGACCATTGTGCCTTTTATGGATGAACAAAAATGCCCGGAACGCTATATTTCCGTCCGTACCGATATTACCTCTCGTAAAGCACTGGAAGAGCAATTATCCGAGCAGCGTGCCTTTTACGAGCGTATCAGCGAGACAATGGGGGAGGGTTTATATGTACAGAATGCAGAGGGACGCTGTACGTACCTGAATTCTGAAGGGGAGCATTTACTCGGCTGGACACGAGAGGAATTCATCGGTCGCCTGGTACACGATACGATACATAAAATTACGGCAGAGGGAGAATTGCTGCCTGCTGCAGATTGCCCGATTGTACTGGCCCTCAACAATAAGGGTGACTGGCATGGTGATGATCAGGTATTCGTGCGTCGGAATGGTACGGTTTTTCCTGTTGAAGCGACCTCACGTGCTATTGTGCGCGATGGAGTCAGTTATGGTTCGGTGGTTGCATTTTCTGATATTTCTGAACGTAAGAATAGTGAACTGATTGTGCGTATGGCGCAAGAACGTCTTAACCTGGCGTTGGAAGGTTCTGCTCTGGCGTTGTGGGACTGGGATATTGTGCACGACCGTGTTTACCTGAGTGATCGCTGGTCGCTGATGATGGGCGGTGAACGTCATGATGTCGTTATTGATAGTGCCGCGATGTTTGATCTGGTTCATCCGGATGAACGCGTAATACATAAATCCAGTCTGATTGCCGTATTTAAAAGAGAGAGTGAGTTTTATTCGGTGGAGTTTCGGGTACGTCGTCTGGATGGGGAATGGATCTGGATACATACTCACGGAAAAGTGGTGGAATGCGATGCGTCTGGTCGTGTAACGCGTATGAGCGGAACGAAAGCAAATATCACTGAGCGACGCCGTGCCGAAGAGACGTTGCGACTGGCGAAGGAAGCGGCTGAGGCGGCCAGTCGGGCCAAAGGTGATTTTCTGGCTAATATGAGCCATGAAATTCGCACGCCGATGAATGGTATTATCGGCATGACCGGATTGGCTCTGGATACGGAGTTAAACCGGGAGCAACGAGAATATTTAATGCTGGTTAAATCTTCAGCCGATGCTTTACTGACAATTCTTAATGATATCCTCGATTTTTCCAAGATCGAATCAGGCAAGTTAGACATTGAAACTATTGAGTTTTCTCTGGAACACATGCTGCGTGAAACAATGAAGTCGCTGGCCGTTCGTGCACATCAAAAGCATCTTGAATTATTGTTGCACGTTGCTGTTGATGTGCCTGATAAACTGGTGGGCGATCCGGGGCGTCTGCGTCAGGTGATCGTCAATCTGGTGGGTAATGCTATTAAATTTTCCAGTAGTGGTGAAATCGAAGTAGCTGTGTTGCGAGTGCCGGATGCCCCGGAAGGATTTGCGCGGCTGAAGTTTTCCGTGCGCGATACCGGGGTAGGTATTCCACGTAATAAATTCCAGACTATTTTTGAGTCTTTTTCCCAGGCTGATACGTCTACGACCCGCCGCTACGGAGGAACAGGGCTGGGGCTGACCATTTCATCGCAATTGATTAAATTGATGGGTGGACAGATTGATCTGGACAGTGAAGTCGGACTGGGCAGTACTTTTCATTTCACGATTGATATGCCGATGCTTTCCGGCAGTCCGTTTGCAGACTACCAGCAAACTGGCCGTATTGTCGGTATGTCTGTACTGATTGCTGACGACAACGAGACTAACCGGCGTTTGTTACATGAGATATTGTCTAACTGGAAGATGCGGCCTACGGTAACGTGTAATGGGCAGGAAGCGTTAACCGAACTTGAACGTGCAAATACAGCGGGTCAGCCATACGCATTGGCATTGCTTGATTTACAAATGCCGGATATGGATGGCTTTGAACTGATTGAACGTATCCGTCAGCATCCTGAGTATCTGGTAAAAACACTGATGATGCTCACCTCGGAAGGGCAGCGTGGTCATGCAGCACGCTGCAGAAAATTGGGGGTGGCGGCATATTTAATGAAGCCGGTTGCACAATCTGAATTGCTGGATGCAATCATGACGGCACTGGGCGTATCTGAGAAAACTATACCGTTAACGACTAGACATTCCCTGAAAGAAATGCGTCGTCGGCTGAATCTGTTACTGGCTGAAGATAATTCAGTTAATCAGATTCTGGCGGTGCGCCTGCTGGAAAAGCTGGGGCATACAGTGACGCTGACAAATAATGGCATCGAAGCAGTGCAGCACTGGGAAAATGGTCATTTCGATGCGATTCTGATGGATGTGGATATGCCCGAAATGAACGGTTATGAAGCAACCCGCTGTATTCGTGAACAAGAAGTTGATTCCGGCGAGCATATACGTATTGTGGCAATGACCGCCCATGCTATGCAAGGTGCGCGTGAAGAATGTCTGAATCATGGTATGGATGGCTATCTGACTAAGCCTATTGATATTGAGGCACTCTGGCATGAACTTGATTCTCTGGTGCAGCAGGCTGAGACCGGTCTTTCTGTTGTGCCGGCAGCAGAATTCGCTGTGGCTGATTTTGGTCAGGCGCGGGCAATCATGGATGATAATCGTGAATTATTTGATGAAATCGTTGCATTATTTTTGGTTGATGCGCCTCCTCATCTGCAGCAAATTAAGGAGGGAATGATCCAAAACGATATCGCTGCTGTGTT
>CAIWPG010000281.1 GCA_903914535.1 uncultured Oxalobacteraceae bacterium | reverse complement strand
TTTGCCAAACGTGCCGAGAAAAAATACGGCGTATCTGCACGGGATATTCTGGTTGAAATGGGGCGTCGCGGCATGGTGGGCGGTCAGGAAGACATGATTGAAGATACGGCAATGACTATGGCCAGGGCACGCGGATTAATGTAACAGGCAGCTCTCTTATATTTACAAGGACTCATAATGAATTTAGATAAAAATAGCATAGATCAACTTGCTGACATGCTGGAAAAATGCGAGCTGGAAGCACACGATACGCACAAAATTACGGATGATTATCCACAGATGGACTGGGATGATGCGTATGCGATTCAGGAAGCTATTAAGCAACGAAAAATCGCTCGCGGCTGCCGCATTATCGGTCTTAAGGCCGGGCTGACTTCGCATGCAAAAATGCAGCAAATGGGCGTGTCTATGCCGGTATTCGGCTTCCTGGCTGATTATTTTTCGGTTCCGGAAGGCGGTACAGTCAGGATGTCTGAATTGATTCATCCTAAAGTCGAACCGGAAATTGCTTTTGTCACGAAGTCGGTATTGAAAGGACCTGGCTGTCACATTGGGTCGGTATTGGCTGCTACCGATTTCATCATGCCTGCGATTGAAATTATCGATTCACGTTACCGTGATTTTAAATTCGATTTGAAGAGTGTCATTGCTGACAATTGCTCATCATCGCGCTTTGTGGTGGGTGGTCGTATGCGTCCGGCCGATAACCTGGATCTGCGTACTTTGGGTGTCGTTATGGAAATTAATGGTGAAGTTGTTGCGATGGGGGCCGGTGCTGCCGTGCTTGGTCATCCGGCTGCCGCCATTGCAATGCTGGCTAATTTATTGGGTGAACGCGGTGAAGAAATTCCGGCCGGCACCCTGATTCTTTCCGGTGCCATTACCGAAGCAGTCATGGTCAAAGCTGGCGATAGCGTTAATCTGCGTATGCAGGATATGGGCAGCGTCAGCGTCCGTTTTAACTAAGGAAATTATTATGCCTATTTGTCAGATTCATTTACTGGAGGGCAGGACAGTTGAGCAAAAAAGGCTGCTGATTGAAAAAATTACGCAAGCGATGTTTGAGTCTATCGGTGCTAAACCGGAAAGCGTGCGCGTTATTCTGACTGAAATGCCAAAAGAACACTTTGGCATTGGTGGTAAGAGTGCAGGAGAGTTGGGGCGTTAAATTAAGTCGGGTTCGGGGCAGCGGGTGTAATGCTGCCTCACAGCAAAATCAATTAAAAAAGTTATTTAATTAAAAAAAAACGGAGACAATATGAAAAATAAACAACGGATGTATCAGACCATGTTGATGGCTGCCACAACAATTGCGCTAATAGGAAGTCATCATGCAAATGCGACCGAGGGTGGCGGGTCTATTTATCCGAATGGTGCAGAAAATTATATGGTTGGTGCGGTTCCTCCGCCGGGAGTTTATGTACTTGAATATCTGTCGGGTTATAACGCTTCGCAATTGCGTGACAATAGCGGTAATCAGGTTCCGGTTAATTTTAATCTTAATGTGACGGCAGCAGCGACGCGGGCTATTTGGGTGACGGATCAAACATTGCTTGGTGGTCAGCTTGCTTTTCATTTGATCGCGCCTTTGGTTAATCTGGGTGTGAGCGTGAATGGCAGCGGTCAGACAAAAAGCGGTCTTGGTGATATCACGGTCGGTTCGGCACTGGCTTACCATGCTTCGGAAAATTTACATTATCTTTTTGCGGTTGATATGAATGCCCCGACAGGAGAATACCGTCAGGGTGATATGGCTAATCTCGGCCGTAATTATTGGAATATTGAACCGCTTTTTTCCATGACTTATGTGCAGGCCAGTGGTTTTAATGCCGATGTGAAGGCGATGTACGATATTAACGGGATTAACAAAGCGACCAACTACCGCTCAGGGCAGGAACTGCATGCAGATTATGCGCTTGGCTGGGGCTTTGGTAACCGGCTGGTTGCCGGTGTTGGCGGCTATGTTTATCAGCAGGTAAGTGACGATACACAGGCCGGAAATACGGTGTTATCGAACCGTGGCCGCGCATTTTCTATCGGGCCGTCAGTGAAATACGATAATGGCAAAGGATGGTTTATTACTGCAAGATATTCAAAAGAATTCAGTGTGGAAAATCGTCCTGAAGGCAGTGGCTTTAACGTGAAAATGATATTGCCGTTCTGACCGGAATGCGGTGAAATGGCAAGCCGCAGGGATGCGATGTAGGCCGGGATGCCAATCCCGGCAATTCCGGAAAAAATCTTATGCCGTGAAAAATTACATGCTGGAATTATTATCCCAGCCTACATTATCATCCCGGCCTACGCTTCGTTTGTGGCTTGCATACGCAATGCCAGTTCATACAGGGCATTTTTCTTTTGACCGGTAATCTGTGCTGCCAGGGTGGCGGATTGTTTTACGGAGCAACTGGTCAGCAGTATGGACAGAATGCGTTCTGCTTCGCGTAATTCACCATTTTGATCAGGGGTGGCACCTTCCAGCAGAACGACATATTCGCCTTTTTCCCGGTGACTGTCTGCCGCCAGCCAGGCGCTGGCTTCGCCTAAATCACAACGATGAATTTCTTCAAATAATTTAGTCAGTTCGCGTGCCAGTACAATTTTTCTGGTGGCGGGGAAGAGTGTTGCCAGAGCGGCGACTGTCTCAATGATGCGGTGCGGGGCTTCATAAAAAACCAGAGTGGCGGTGATGCCGGTCAGTGCAGTCAGTGCGCTGTTACGCTGGCCGGCTTTATTTGGTAAAAATCCCACAAAATAAAATTGGTCATTGAGTAAGCCGCTGGCAGATAAAGCGGTTATGACAGCAGATGCTCCCGGCAATGGCACTACTTTTAAACCTGCTGCCCGCACTGCATCAACGATACGTGCGCCGGGGTCAGAGACGGCGGGTGTACCGGCATCGGATACCAGTGCGATGGATTCCCCCTGTTGCAAACGTGCGATGATTTTATCTGCCACTTCACGTTCATTATGCTCATGTGCAGCCATTAGTGGTTTGACTATACCCAGTTGTTTTAGCAGTTGAGCGGTATTTCGTGTGTCTTCGCAGGCAATTGCCTGTACCTTTTCTAATACATACAATGCACGGCAACTGATATCAGCTACATTGCCTATGGGGGTGGCCACAACATACAGGCAGGATGCAGGGTAGGACTGCTGTGCGGCGTGGGCTAAAAGAGGGTGCGGTGTAGTCATGACGGAGGCGCTAAATGGGCGGAAGATCAATAAGAGAGGAATTGTGCGCGTCTGGCGCGTGCATGACAAGAACAATCCGGGTGCTTCAGAAAATCGACAACAGGCTTACACCTAAATTTTGCAAAAGAGCTGAAAGTGCTGTAAATTGAATAACACTGTGGTGAGTCGGAAGGCAAAGGCATGAGCATTGGTTCAGGGCGGAGTACCCGTTGTCAGTTGTTGGGAAAGGCAGGAGAGCAGCAGGCCTTGTTCTACCTGCGTGAACAGGGATTGACTTTGGTTGAGAGTAATTTTTGTCGGCCATTTGGGGAAATAGATTTAATTATGCAAGACCGGCTTACTCTGGTGTTTATTGAGGTGCGCAGCCGGGCTCCGGGTCGTTTTGGCGGTGCTGTGGCGTCGGTTACTGCTAAAAAGCAGCGACGTCTGATCTTGGCTGCGCAAGCCTACCTGCAGCGGTATAAGGTGCTTCCCGTGTGTCGTTTTGATGTGGTCGCCATAGACGCCGGTAAAGTTTGCTGGCTGAAAAATGTCATGGCAGGGTAGTGAGGATATATAATCTTGCAGCGATAGCAGATTGGATGTGTAAGACGGAAGTGTATTTCATGCCTTAATTGACTCCACGATTGGCATTTTATTAATTAATATTAAATAGATGCTTGTATTTTATTGTTAATTTAGTTGTCATCTGATTTATTGTTTTAGCGCGAGGACATCGCGTTTTAGCCTGTGGAGAGTTGGTGCAGTCAGGCCGCCCGGTGAAGCAGGAACCCATCGAAGTGATTCAGGCCGTGTTTGCCTTAAGCACCGTAGGAATCTCCGTCCTTTAGGGCGGGGAGGATGTCAGTACTCAACTTATTCAGCATTTAATTCAGTACTCACCTTAGTACTTTACTACCGAATCCAAGATTATGACAAACCAACAAATTCTTGCCCACTTTCGTGAAAGTGCCGAACTAAAGATGCAGTCAGCCGAACTTCTGGCACAACCCATTGCCCAGGCAGTGGAGTTGATGTTTGCGGCGCTTTCTAATGGAAATAAAATTCTTGCCTGTGGTAACGGTGGTTCGGCTGCGGATTGCCAGCATTTTGCAGCAGAACTCGTAGGGCGTTTTGAACGTGAACGTTTACCCCTGCCTGCTATGGCACTGACAACCGATACCTCGATTATGACGGCTGTCGGTAATGATTACAGTTTCCAGGAAGTTTATTCCAAACAAATTCAGGCTTTTGGTCAGGCAGGTGATGTGTTGCTGGCTATTTCTACTTCCGGAAATTCGGCCAACATAATACAGGCTATAGAGGCTGCCCAGGATCGTGAAATGCATGTGGTTGTGCTGACGGGTAAGGGCGGCGGCATTATTGCCGGTATGCTGGGGCCCGACGATGTCATTATTTGCGTTCCGCATGACAGGACTGCACGTATTCAGGAAGTCCATTTACTGACGATCCATTGCATGTGCGATGGAATTGATAATGCTTTATTCGGAGGGGAAGTCAATGAGTAACTTGTTTCGTATCAGGCCGTCTCTCGTCAGTTTGCTGGCAGGTGCCGGCTTACTGGTGAGTTTATCGGGTTGTGTAGAACTGGTCGTTGGCGGCGCGATGGTGGGCGGTGCTTTATCTGCCTCGGATCGTCGTACCCTGGGTGCCCAGACCGAAGATACTGCCATTTCACTGAAAGGCGGTAACCGTATCTCCACGGTCTTTGGTGAAAAAGTGCATGTGAATGTGACCAGTTTTAATCGTAAGGTCTTGCTTACAGGGGAAGTTCCTGATACGGCAACCAGAGAGCAGGTTGAGCGGGAAGTTGCAGCTATTGAGAATGTGCATTCTGTTGTAAATGAATTGCAGATTTCTCCGTTTTCATCCAGTTTTTCATCACGCTCTAATGATGTATTGCTGGAGAATAAAGCAAAAGCCAAATTAGTTGATACCCGGGATATTTCTGTTAATTCATTTAAGGTAGTAGCTGAATCCGGTGTGATTTTTCTGATGGGACGTGTTACACAACGTGAAGCGGCTACTGCCGCGGAAGCGATACGTAATGTGTCCGGCGTACAGAAAGTGGTTAAAGTATTTGAGTATATCGATGATGCCGAGTTAAAGAATTACACGGCAAAACCGCAGTAAGCGGATGAGTTGAGTTGCGCACAGAGGTATAGCGAATTTATCTGACAGCCGTCTGAACGATGGGCTTGTACGCGCAAATCGGATAACTACAGTAGTAAAGCAAAAATGACCACCCAAACTAATCCTGGGTGGTCATTTTTTTTATTCAGAAAACGCGTATTGCCGTGTTAAGCGTTCTTAGAACTTGTAACGTGCACCGACCACGATGGCGTTAACAGTGCCGCTGTTTGTACCCATGGTAGGGATGATTGCACCGTACACGCCGGCGTATTGAGATGCGCCTTTGTTTTTAGCAGAAGTCACTTGTGCGTAAATGTCAGCCTGTTTGTTCAGGGTATAGTCTGCTAAACCAGCCCATTCAGTAACACCGCTGGCGGAATTGTCTTTATCTTTGATGTTAGTGTAACTCACACCGTATTTCATTTTATCGACTTGTTGCGTTCCACCTAATGACCAGATTTGCACATCATCCGGTGCACTTGAGTTGGCAAGTCCTGCAAGAGCAGCTTTATAGCCATTGGCGAAGCTGATGTCTGCATAAGACAGAGTGAGTTTGGTATTGTTGAATTTATAAGATCCGCCCAGTTGCAAATTGTTTTCCAGACTGCCGGTATAAGTACCGGCTACACCGTTACCCACTTTGACGGCCTGATCGGCAAGATTAAGAGAAAGCGCACCATTGTCATAGCGGATTGAGAAATCGGTGATACCGCTATCGGTAATTGACTGGCCTGCATTGCCGCTGACAGGACTGTTGTTACTGCCAAAAGTTTGCAAAAAACGGACTTGGATATTATTGAATACCGGTGAAACATAGCTCAGGCCTGCGACGAAAAGGTTAGGCGCATCAGCGCCGCCGTTAAAGCTTTGATTCGTTGCTAAGCCGCCATTCAGTGCGCCAGTGCCGGTGATGAGGATGCCATTCACCAATTGAGAGTAAACCCAGGCGTTAGCATAGCCACCGCTTTGAGAACCCAATGCATCCAGTTGGATCGCAGTTAACAGGGATGGCACCATTTGACGACCCAGTTTGATTTCACCATAGCTGTCGCTGGCAAAGCCAATGTTGGCTGCACGATTGTATGTGCCGCCGCCATTACCTTCTGCTGTCGGCGTGGCGACAGTAGAGCCATCACCCTGACCACCGGTAGAGATGCTGATTTCCTGTTCCAGATTGCCGGTGATTTTCCAGCCGCTTCCAATATCCGTATTGGCGCCAAAGCCGAGTCGGGAGGTTTGCATATTGTTGGAGGCAATACCCCAGGAAGTAGAGCTTTGTCCTGCAGGAGCAGCAGGGGATTTTAATGAGTAGACAGAGCCATCCAATACACCATAGATAGACAGGTTGGCGTCACCGACAGTAAAGTCAAAAGCATGAGCGGTGGTGCTTGCTGCTACGCCGGCAATAGCGAGTGCGATAAGTTTCTTTTGCATGTTAATTCTCCTGGATTTTATAATAAAAGTACGACTAACCAAGCTAATTAATGAGGCAAACTCCGTTGCCCGCATCAATTAACTTTTTATACGAACGTTGCATAGCTTCGTAAAATATTCCTGTGAATTTTTAAATTTGAATTATCAGATCCGATCTTTAAAATCTGATTTTTTAAATATAAAATTCACCGGAACAGATCTTGTTATACATAGTGAAAAAGCGTGCTAAACCCGAAAAAATCGCGCAGAAAACCCAAGCCTTGCAGGTGTAGAACCCGCATTGCAAGTACGAAATCAATAGGCAAAGCAGCGCTGTGCCACTATGTTTTTAAAACGTAATTTGATGCCACGGTACGTAGGTAGCAACATGTGTAAAGCAACAAAAATTCTTGTTTTATTTCTTTGATGAAGCAGGGTATTTCTACAAGTTATGGCTTCACGTCATAACTTGTTTTGCGGTTCTATACTGAACCTGCAGTCTCCGTTTAATTTTTTTGGCTTAGCCATTTTTATTTATATTCATACTATATAAATGAAAGTTTTTATTCACTTATTACACCTTTCTTTACAAGAGAAACCGCTGCCGTATCATGCTGAAAAACAGTGGCGTTTTTTCTCTTGTTTGCTGGTGTATTAGTGACTCTGCGCCAGACTTCTTACAACTAACTTACACCATTTTTCGATCAGATAAATTACTGTAAATGGTAAAAAATATGTCTCAAAAATACCACTTTTTGACATTAATTCTGTAATTTTTTATGCGCGATATTTTGATTGCTATCCGACATTCATTTTCCTAAAAAAAGCGGTTTCCGTTTTTCTAAAAAAGCGGCAATGCCTTCATTTCTATCGTCGCTTGCAGCGAGTAAAGAAAATGATTTTCGTTCTGCATTTAATCCGGCGGAAAGTGGCATTTCAAACGAAAGTAACAGTGCTTCTTTTGCCAGGCGAATCGCTAAGGGGGATTTTGCCGCAATGGTGCAAGCCAGGGTCAGGGCACGTTCCAGTGTTGTGTCATCCGATGTGACTTCAGCGACTAATCCGGCTGCCATGGCTGTCTGGGCATTGATCATTTCACCCGACAATACCATTTTCATTGCCAGTGCTTTGCCGACTGCTTTAATCAGGCGTTGCGTGCCGCCTGCTCCAGGTATGGTGCCGAGATTGATTTCCGGCTGACCGAATTTAGCATTTTCACCGGCAATGACAATATCCATGTGCATGGCCAGTTCGCACCCGGCGCCCAGTGCGTAGCCATTCACGGCTCCCAGCAGCGGTTTGTGAAAAGCACTGATTATTTTCCAAAATTCCGGACGGCTATCCGTCAGTGCGCTGATGGCATTCAGTTGCGCCATTTCTTTAATATCAGCACCCGCTGCAAATACAGTCTGACTGCCGTGAATGACCACGGCACGTACGGTATCATCGCTTGCCGCAGCATGTAAGGCCGTGGTGATCTCGCGCAAACTTTGATTGCGCAGCGCATTACGGGCTTCAGGACGATTGAGTGTAATAACTAAGACATGCTCCTGATACCGGCTAAGGAGGATATCGTCGTCAATATTGGTCGTCGTATTCATAAAAGTACTCTCGTCGAAGTGAATTTATTTAATGCGGCGCACTTATTTTTCGCCGTAATTTCCATGTAAAAAATAAGCTGACCGGCCCAAATTGGTTTGGTGATTTAACTAAAAATTACATCCCCAGATAAGCATGTCTGACGCGTTCGTTATTCAGTAATTCCTGACCGGTTCCGGATAAGGTGATGGTGCCGGTTTCAATGACATAGCCCTTGTCTGCAATGGATAAGGCAGCGTGGGCATTTTGCTCCACCAGCAATATGGTCATACCCTGTTTTTTCAGATTGCTGATAATCCGGAATATTTCCTGAACCAGCAGCGGGGATAATCCCATGCCGGGTTCGTCCAGCAGTAGTAATTTCGGGCGTCCCATGAGTGCGCGTGCCATTGCCAGCATTTGTTGCTGTCCGCCTGAAAGTGTACCGGCAGGCAGGTGTCGTTTTTCTTTCAGAATAGGAAACAGTCCATACATTTTTTCAATGTCCTCATCCAGATCTGCCTTGGGTCTGGTAAATGCACCCAGTCGTAAATTATCTTCAATCGACATCGGGCCGAAGACCTGACGTCCTTCCGGTACCTGACAAATACCGGCCCGCACCCGCTTATCCGGATTCATTTTGGTGATGTTGGCTCCATGCAGACAGATGATGCCGCCAGAGACTGCTTGCACACCGGAGATGGCGCGCAGTAAAGTTGTTTTGCCAGCGCCATTGGCTCCCACCAGTGCGACCAGCTGGCCTTCTTCAACTTGCATATTGATGCCATGCAAAGCCTGAATACGGCCGTAGTGACTGGTCAATCCGCTGATATCGAGTGCGGCCGGTGCGGGTGTATTGGCGGGGGCTACCGTCTTTTTGCTAATATGGGATAGCATTTCGGTGGTAAAACTTCCCCCCAGTCCGACCGGTTCTGGTGCAAACAGCGTAATCTGTGCACGTAATGCGGCAAATTCAGCGCGTGCGTTGGTACCGAACAGCGGGTCATCGTTATTTAAAAATGCAGCATCAATTTCTTGCCAGTCTTCTTTTGTTAATACTTTACGCGCTAAAGGCATCACCGTTGTTTCTTCAAATTGCATATGTGTACGCAAGGTGCCGATAAAGGAAATGAGTTTGTCGTGGAATGCTTTTTGACTTTTTGTGTTGCTGTTAGTAACAGATAACGCCAGTGCTCTCAGTGCCGATAAATGGTGTGGGCCCGCATCGTGGTCGGCTTCCAGTTTTTCTATATCTGCCAGTGCATCCGGTGCGCGCAGACGCAGGAAGCGGAATAAAAATGCATCTTCTTTCGGATGATGCATTTTGTCGATATAGTCGCTGAGATAATCCAGAATGAGTATGACAACCGGGATAGCGGCATATGATCCGTTTTCTTGCATGCTTTTATTCATGCTGTCGAGGGCGGTGGTCAGGCGCCAGATACCACGGTGTTCAGTGCTGATAACAGAGAGAGAAATCATCGTGGTTCCTTAGGTGGATGCGCCCAGATAAGCGGCGATAACGTCAGGGTTGGCGCGTACTTCGGCGGGGCTGCCTTCAGTCAGTTTTTTTCCGTAATCCAATACTGAAATGGTGTCCGATAAATTCATCACCAGTTTCATATCGTGCTCAACCAGTACAATGCTTACTCCTGATTTGGCTACTTTGGAAATGAGTTCTTCAATCTCACCGGTTTCAGACGGATTTAGTCCTGCGGCCGGTTCATCCAGTAATAATATAGCGGGTCTGGCTGCCAGTGCACGGGCAATTTCCAGGCGTTTTAATACCCCATACGATAACTGACTGGCTGATGAAGTCAGATACTGGCCCACTCCGGCAAAATGCATTAGCTGTGCCGCTTCATCACGGCATAAGCGATCTTGTGCACATAACGACGGCAGCCGCAGCATACCGGCAAGCAGGCCATGATTTAAACGCAGGTGAGCACCGGTCATGACATTTTCTATGGCACTCATATTCATGCATATTTGCAGATTCTGAAAGGTGCGGCTCATTCCGCGTCCGGCCAGTTGGTCGGGTGACATCCCGGCCACATTTTCACCGTTAAACATAATTTTTCCGCTGGTGGGGACATACACCCCGGTAATCAGGTTAAACAGGGTGGTTTTACCTGCACCATTGGGGCCGATAACGGCATGTATCGTACCGGCTTTAATGCGGATGCTGACGTTTTGTACTGCATTGACGCCGCCGAATGTTTTACATAAATTTTCAATGTGAAGCATGATTCAGCGGTCTCCCTTACCAAACCGTTGTGCCAGGGTTGGCACCAGTCCTTTGGGCATAAAAATCATGGTCAGCATCAGAATTACACCAAATACCACGGTTTCCCATCCTTCAAAGGCGGATAATAATTGTGGCAGTAAAGTCAGCAGTGCCGCACCGGCGATAGAACCGAAAACAGAGGCCATACCACCGGTAACTACCATGGTGACTAATTCAATGGATTGAAAGAATCCTGCCATCCCCGGTGTAACAAAGCCGACGTAATGGGCCGTCAGACTGCCTGCCAGACTGGCGACCACGGCTGAAAGGACAAATACATGTACTTTTAGTTTTGTGGTATCAACACCGGCAACCCGTGCGGCTATTTCCGATCCGTGTATGGCTTGTAATGCGCGTCCGCCCGGGGAATCGATCAGATTTAATGCTGCTCCTGTAAAAAGCAGCAGTGCTGTGGCGGCTACGCTGTACCAGCCGGAATTGCCTGAAATGCTTTGCCCGAACAGGGAAAATTCCGCTACGGCCATGCCATCCGGTCCGCCGGTATACTGCGCTTCATTGCTCAGGATAATGGAGATAATCATACCCAGCCCCAGTGTTGCCATTGCCAGTGTATGTCCTTTTAATTTTAGAATAGGGCGTGCAACGACAAAAGCCAGTAAACCGGTAGCAATGGCGCCGGTCAGCATGGCAGGCAAGGGCATCCAGTTAAAGTGCGTGGTCAGGATAGCTGATGCATAAGCTCCTATGCCAAGAAATCCCGCATGGCCCAGGCTGATCTGACCGGTGTAACCCATTAACAGATTTAAGGCGATGACGACAATTGCATTCAGGGCGATGCGTATTACGACATCGTAATAAAAGCTATTGGGTAATACCAGTGGTAATAAAGCCAGGGTCAGTGCAAGCAGAGCCAGGCCTTTATAACGGGCCGGAAAAAGTGTTGCATTGGAAAATATAGTCATACACGCTCCGTGGTTTTTGCGCTGAATAATCCGCCCGGACGGAAAAACAGAATGAGTAATATCAGGATGAATGGCACAGCATCTTTATAGGCAGATGAAATATAGCCTGCCGTTATGGATTCCGTTATGCCTAAAATGAGTCCTCCTGCAATTGCACCAAGACCACCGCCAAGACCACCCAGTACTGCAGCAACAAAGCCCTTCATTCCCAGCATGATGCCGACGTCGTACGATGTATATGTTATCGGTGCCAGTATGATGCCGCCCACTGCACCCAGAACAGCAGAAAGTCCGAAGGATAACAATACGATGCGAGAGGTATTAATACCGGCCAGTTGTGCGGCCAGTTTGTTATGCGACGTCGCCAGCATGGCTTTGCCGTAGCGTGTTTTGCCAAAAAACCAGCCTAGTAATAGCACCATAAGCAATGCTACTCCAAGTACCCATAAACTTTGTGGCAGCAGGCTTGCACCTAAAACACGCAGCGGGGTTTCACCGGAAAAGGCAGGCAGGGCATGATTATCTTTGCCCAGCCAGACTTGTACCAGCCCCCGGATGGTCAGTGAAGCTCCGATGGTAATAATAATCAGGGTCACTACTTCGGCATTATTAGCCGGTTCTATGGCGATTTTTTCTAAAAGCAGACCGATGATGCCGGTTGCTGCTACTGCCAGCACAATCGCTGCCGGGAGTGGTAAACCGAAACTGAGCAGAGCGGATGAAAACATTCCGCCCAGCATAATGAATTCGCCTTGCGCAAAATTGATTACATTGCTGGTGTTATAGATAAGGGTAAAGCCCAGTGCTGCCAGCGCGTAGGCAGCACCTGTGGTCATTCCTGAAAACAGGAATTGAAGAAATTGTGCGAGCATGGATTATCCTTATAATGATCCGTTTGCGGATTCCGGGAGTCGGAAAGACCCCGGCGAAATCACGATAGAGTCACATTAAAATTATTTCAGGATAAGCCAGTCACCATGATTTACTTCAACCATGCGGAAGGCACTTAAATTGAGTCCGAGATGGTCGGTAGCCGACATATTTACCACGCCGGTAGTACCGATAAACCCTTTGGTTTGTTCCAGTGCAGTCCGCACTTTAGCTTTGTCGACAGAGCCGGCACGTTTAACCGCATCAATATACAAGCTCAGGGCATCGAAAGCATAAGCGCCAAAAGTAGATGGTTCGGTTTTGTATTTATCACGATAAGTTTTGTTATAGGAAACCACCACGGCTTTTTGCGCGTCACTGGCAGGCAAGGCATCGGCAATCAGTATAGCCGGGGTTGGCAGGCGCACGCCTTCGGCATTTTTTCCGGCCAGTTTAATGAATTCGCCGGAAGCTACTCCGTGCGATTGGTACAGTGGCAGTTTATTGCCAAGTTGTCCGGCATTTTTGGTGACGATGGCCGGGCCCTGACCCAGGCCAAAAACGAAAATGGCCTGCACGCCGGGGGCATTGATGATTTTGGTCAGCTGGGGCGTGGTGTCGGTGTCTTTAGGTCCGTAAGTTTCATCGGCAACCAGGGTGATGCCATAATTGGCGGCTACTCCCTGTACTTCTTTACGTCCGGACTGCCCGAAGCCACTGGTTTCGGAGAGCAGGCCAACTTTACTGATGCCTCTTTTTTTCATATCTTCAAACACTTTTTCTGCGGCCATACGGTCAGTATGGGGTGTCTTGAAGACCCATTTTTTGACCGGTTCAATAATTACGACGGCACCGGCCAGCGAGATAAAGGGAATATTGGCTTTTTCTGCTAATGGTATGGCAGCCATGGTGGCACCGGTAGTCGTGCCACCGATAATCACATCGACATTATCAGATTCAATCAGGCGTTTGGCAAAGCTGTTTGCTTTGACGGATTCGCCGCCGTCATCATAATGAACCAGTTCCAGTTTACGTCCCAGCACGCCACCGGCCGCATTAATTTTTTCTATATAAGTTTGTAGCGTATTGAGTTCGGGGTCACCCAGAAATGCGGCAGGTCCAGAGACGGAAAGAATGGAACCTATCCGGATGGCGTCGGCTGCGTTTGCTGTTTGTATGCTACCCAGTGTGCATGAAATCAGTGCAGCGCCAATCAGGAAGCGCTTGCTCATGGTGAAGTTTTTCATTGTTGTCTCCGTCCGGATTAAATTATTGTCATTTTATTTTAATTGGGTGACGCTTACTTCTGCCTGTTTTTAGCAGCAGGCTTATTTATGTAACTGATACAACTTATTTACTGGTGCTACAGGCAAAAGTGGGGGGGGAGTGCAGATATACCCCCTTTTTTTGCCGTTTTAATGCTATTCAGATACGTTCGATAATCAGTGCAATACCTTGGCCTACTCCTATGCACATGGTGCATAAAGCGTAGCGGCCATTGATGCGTTCCAGTTGATTCAGTGCCGTCATTACCAGACGTGCGCCGGAGGCTCCCAGCGGGTGTCCCATGGCGATGGCACCGCCATAGGCATTGACATGCGCGGCATCATCAGGCAAGCCCAGATCACGCAACACCGCCAGAGCTTGTGCGGCAAAGGCTTCGTTCAGCTCAATCACATCCATTTGATCCAGTGTCAGACCGGTTTGTGCCAGTAATTTCTTAGTAGCCGGTGAGGGGCCGAATCCCATGATGCGTGGTGCCAGACCGGCGCAGGCCATACCGACGATCCGTGCGCGCGGTGTCAGTCCGTGGCGCTGTGCAGCATCGCCGGAAGCGATCAGAATGGCGCAGGCGCCATCGTTGACGCCAGAGGCATTGCCGGCAGTGACGGTGCCGTCGGCACGTACTACACCTTTCAGTCTGGCCAGCATAGCCAGTGTTGTTTCCGGGCGCGGGTGTTCATCGCTGGAAAAAATGACAGGGTCGCCCTTTTTTTGTGGCAGGCTGACCGGAATGATTTCGCCGGAAAAAATTCCGGCTGCATTTGCCGCTGCCCAGCGTTGCTGGCTACGTACTGCCAGCGCATCCTGATCGGCACGGCTGATACCAAAATCATCCGCAACATTTTCAGCAGTTTCCGGCATAGAATCGATACCGTAAGCCGCTTTCATTAAAGGATTGACGAAGCGCCATCCTATAGTGGTATCTTCGATTTTGACCGAACGTGAAAACGGACTGTCGGTTTTTCCCATCACGAATGGTGCGCGGCTCATGCTCTCCACCCCACCTGCAATCATCAGGCTGGTTTCGCCGGATTTAATACTGCGCGCTGCAATGCCGACGGCATCCAGACTGGAGCCGCATAAGCGATTGACTGTTGTTCCCGGTACGTCGACAGGCAAACCTGCCAGCAAGGCTGCCATTCTGCCGATATTGCGGTTGTCTTCACCGGCCTGATTGGCACAGCCGTACACCACATCATCGACCTGGCTCCAGTCGACTGTCGGATTCCGTTCCATCAGGGCCCGGATCGGCAATGCACCCAGGTCATCGGTACGGACGGAAGATAAGGCTCCGCCGTAACGGCCGAAGGGGGTACGGATTGCATCGCAAATATATGCGTTTTTATTAGTTAACATGGTATTCCTGATCTTGAATTAGCCGTTAAAGATGCCCTTTTACTGACCGTTGTACCGGTCAGTATCCATCCTGGTTAATTAGTATATTTAGGCCGTTTATCAATCACGCGTCTGGCTTTGCCTGTGGCAGTGCGTTCAATACTGTCGGGACGCATTACGGTGACTTTAGTGGAGATGCCGACATAAGTTTTGATGGCATGTTGTAGTTTTGCTGCCAGTGCGTTGGTATCGTTTTCAGAGACACCAACGCCGAGGTCATGCCGGAACTCAGCCAGCACTTCAACCGTATCCATGTGACCATTGCGATTAAGTAATAACTGGTAATGTGGTGCCAGTTGCGGGATTTTAAGAATGAGTTCTTCAATCTGGCTCGGGAACACATTGACGCCGCGAATGATGAGCATGTCATCGGAGCGACCGGTAATTTTACCTATGCGGCGCATGGAGCGTGAGGTCGGTGGCAACAAACTGGTTAAGTCGCGGGTACGGTAGCGGATAATCGGTAATGCCTCTTTACTCAGTGAGGTAAATACCAGTTCGCCGACTTCACCATCCGGTAATACGTCGCCGGTGACCGGGTCGATAATTTCAGGATAAAAATGATCTTCCCAAATAACCGGGCCGTCTTTGCTTTCGATGCATTCACATGCAACACCGGGTCCCATGACTTCGGATAAACCATAAATATCAACCGCATCAATGCCGGCGCGGTTTTCTATTTCGGCGCGCATGCCGTCGGTCCAGGGTTCTGCACCAAAGATGCCAATTTTAAGTGAACTCTCAGCGGCATCCATACCCTGACGGGTAAACTCTTCGATAATATTGAGCATATAGGATGGCGTGACCATGATGATTTCCGGCTTAAAGTCCCGGATCAATTGCACTTGTTTTTCAGTTTGTCCGCCAGACATCGGGATAACGGTACAGCCCAGACGTTCGGCGCCGTAATGTGCACCCAGTCCGCCGGTAAATAAGCCGTAGCCGTAGGCGATATGCACCATGTCGCCGCGTCGTCCGCCTGCGGCCCGGATTGAGCGTGCCACCACATTGGCCCAGGTGTCGATGTCATTGGCGGTATAGCCGACCACGGTAGGCTGACCGGTGGTTCCGCTGGAGGCATGCACCCGCGAGATCTGTTCGCGCGGAACGGCAAACATACCGAAGGGATAATTGTCACGTAATTCTTTTTTGCCGGTAAAGGGAAATTTGGCCAGATCTGCCAGTGATTTTAAATCGCCCGGGTGTACGCCTGCAGCGTCAAATGCGGCACGATAATGAGGAACATTATCGTAAGCATGCTTTAATGACCATTGCATGCGTTGTAACTGCAATGCCTGCAGTTCATCTTTACTTGCCCGCTCAATCGGATCTAATTCGACCGGGGATGGTATGCGTCGTGTCATTGTGTCTCCTTCAATGGTGTATCAGTCAGGCGGCAGGTTTTTTTATCCATATCCGCTGGTCGTTTTTATAATGTACAGACTGTTGATCGGGGTACTGCATCCCGATCGTCAGGCTGGTAATACCGTGCCATGTACCTGATAAGATTTTCCGCGAAACAGGGCAATCCGTACGCCATCCTGATTGGATACCGTAACATCGTAAAGGCCGGTTTTGCCGCCTCTGGCTTGTTCTGTGGCTGTGGCAGTCAATACATCTCCTGCCTGTCCCGGTGCCAGGTAATCAATGGTGCAGCCGGAACCAACGGTGTTGCGGTTATAACTGTTACAGGCAAAAGCAAAAGCGCTGTCAGCCAGGGAAAAAATAAATCCGCCATGGCAGGTTTGGTGCCCATTTAGCATATCCGGTCGTACCGGCATAATTAATTGTGCGTAGCCCGGAGCCACTTTTGCGATGGATATGCCCAGCGATTGTGTTGCAGCATCGCGTCCGAACATAAATGCTGCGCTGGCTTGTGCTACTGCATTAGCTAATTTTTGTGCTTCTGCACTGGTTGCCGTAGTGGTGATATCAGCCATGGAATTGTGCTCCACTTGCCAGTTTTCGATGAATCAGGGGCGAAATACGATAACGGTCTTCGCCGTAACTCTGGCTCAGGTGCTTGAGCACGTTGTAAACGGTGTTCAATCCCAGCTTATCAGCCCAGGCTAATGGCCCCAGCGGATAGTTAACTCCTTTTTGCATTGCAGTGTCTGCGGCCAGCGCACTGCAAACTCCCTGATTGACGGCATCGGCAGCTTCATTTGCCAGCATAGCTACGGTGCGCATGACCACCATGCCCGGCACGTCACCCAGAGTTGATACGGTATAGCCGGCCCGCTGAAAAAATCCGACAGCATCCTGGTAGGCAGCATCACTGCATTGATCGGCACGGCTTAAGGCGATGCGTGTGGCGCGGTTATAGTCCAGCGCCAGATCCAGTAACACGGTATCGGGCGTCGCATTGTCTGCGGCACGTTGTGTGGCGCTGCGGCCATCGGTGATACAGATCGTTGCCAGGCCGCATTGCAGAAGGGTATCGTCTTCCCCTTCAAACAGAGAGCGTTGTACCGGTGTTTGTGTATTTGCATCCTGCGCAGGCAGACGCGCAGCCAGTACGTCAGCAACAGTATGTTGCGCACGTAGTACGATGTGCCGGGGTGCCGGATATGGCAGCTCAGTTTGCGGCACGACGGCGCTGGCATTGTCGCCATATTGATAGAAACCGCGCCCGGTTTTACGTCCCAGAAAACCGGCGTTAACTAATTCCTGTTGCAAGAGTGAAGGTGTAAAGCGCTGGTCGTTGAAATAACTGGCAAATACGGAGCAGGTGACAGAAAAATTAACGTCGTGTCCGATCAGATCCATGAGTTCAAACGGCCCCATACGGAACCCGCCGGATTCGCGCATGACGGCATCCAGGGTGGCCGGTGTGGCGGCTTGTTCGGTCGCTACCCGCAGGCTTTCTGCATAGTAGGGACGTGCCAGCCGGTTAACAATAAAGCCCGGAGTGGAAATGGTGTGTACCGGGCTTTTGCCCCAGGAAATACTTGTGGCATATACCGTATCTGCAACAGCACGGTCACTGGCCAGACCGCTGACGACTTCAACCAGAGCCATTAATGGCACCGGATTAAAGAAATGCATGCCGACCAGACGTTGCGGGCGACGCAGCTTTGCCCCGATGGCGGTGACCGAAATGGATGAGGTATTGGTCGCTAAGATGCAGTCGTCGCTTACGACGGCTTCCAGTTGAGCGAATAACTCGCGTTTGGCGTCCAGATTTTCAACAATGGCTTCAATCACCAGTGCGGCATCCGCCAGATCGTCCATTGTCGCAACATGCAAACGCTGTCCTGCTGCATCGGCCTGTTCCTGACGCATTTTGCCTTTATCTGCCAGTTTGTTGTAGGTGGCGCGAATACCGGCGATGGCTGATTTTGCTGCATCGGCACGCATATCCACCAGTTTGACCTGGTGTCCGGCGCTGGCAGCAATCTGGGCAATGCCTGCACCCATGGCTCCGCTGCCGATGATGGCGATGGTGCAGGCGGAGGGGAGTGCCGGGTCAGGCAATGTGCTGTTTGCAATTATCATGGTTCAGACTCCCTTGAATTGAGGCGGACGTTTTTCCATGAAGGCAGCTACACCTTCACGGTAATCATGGCTGTTACCCAATTCACGCATCATGTCACGTTCCAGATTCAGCTGGGTTTCCAGTGAATTGGAGGCACTGGCGTAAATGGCCTGTTTGGTGCGTGCTAATCCTTTGGTCGGTGCCTGGGAAAAATGGGTAGCGAGTTTTGTGACTTCTGCTTCCAGTGTTGCATCGTCTACGCATTTCCAGATCAGTCCCCAGCTTTCAGCACGTTCGGCGGTCAGTTTTTCACCGAGCATGGCCAGTCCCATGGCGCGGGCGTTACCAATTAAACGTGGCAGGAAATAAGTTCCGCCGGTGTCGGGTATCAAACCGAGCCGGCAAAATGCTTCGACAAAGGATGCTGATCTGGCGGCAATGACGATATCCGCGGCCAGTGCCAGATTGGCTCCGGCTCCGGCGGCAACACCATTGACGGCGCAGATGACCGGCATAGGCAGGTTGCGTAAGGCCAGTACCAGCGGTGCATAGTATTTCTCAACCGAGGCACCAAGATCTACGGGTGCATCACCGGAAGATACTGCTCTGTCGCCTAAATCTTGTCCGGCACAAAATCCGCGTCCGGCTCCGGTCAATACCAGAACCCGTGCGTCCGTATCCGTGCTGAGTTGTTCCAGAGCGTGTTTTACTTCCAGATGCATCGCGGTATTAAAACTATTGAGCTTGTCAGGACGATTGAAGGTCAGACGTGCAATGCCTGCATTAATGTCGAACAGAATATGGTCGTAATGCATCAGATGCTCCCGTTTACTGGTGGTTTGGACGGTGGTGTCATGGTTTCTGCTGCTTGTGCTTGCGGTATAAGCGGTGCATGTACGCGGGTTTGTACTACGCGGAAGCGGTTTACTACAAAAGCGGCATCCGATAAAGCAGCGTTGGCGGCCGGATTAGCGCCGGTACCGTGGAAGTCGCTGAATGCCGCAGATTGATTGACAAACACGCCGCCGGTCAGGTTAATGGATAGTGCAACACCGGCATCGCAGGCAGCTTGTTCTGTGGCAGCAATCACGGCATTGTCGCAGGAGTAGACCGACAAGGTTAATGCGCCCTGTTCAGTAACGATTTTCTCAGCCAGGGCAATACTGTCTCCGGTGTTTTCGGTGGCGATGCAAAATGAAACCGGGCCAAAAAATTCTTCGCGCAGACAGGCTGCTTTACTGTCCCGTATTTTCAGGAGTAAGGGAGTGCGTATGCAGGCATCGGGAAACAGGGGGTGCGTCAGTGTTGTACTATCCAGCACGATTTCACCGTTGCCGGAAGTGCCGAGCTGGCGTGCCATTTCTATACGTGCCAGTACGCCGGGATTTTGAATTGCACCGAGTACTTCGACTGCTTTGGCCGGGTCGGCAGTTAATTTTGCGATGGCCTGACCCAGTGCGGCGGCGACCTGATCAAAACTGATTTGTCCTTCCGGGGTGGTGATGCCATCTTTGGGTATATAAATATTTTGTGGCGTAGTACACATCTGACCTGAATACAGTGACAGAGAAAAAGCGATGTTGCGTACCATACCCTTAAAGTCATCAGTGGAATCAATGATGATTTGATTGACGCCGGCTTTTTCGGTAAATACATGCGCCTGACGGGCATTGCGTTCCAGCCAGTTGCCGTTTTGGCTGCTGCCGGTAAAGTCGATCAGGCTGATTTCAGGGCGTGTCGCCAGTTCCAGCGCGGTATTGTCGCTTTGCTCGTGTGCTGCCAGCGTGACGATGTTGGCATCAAAACCGGCTTCTTCCAGTACTTCACGCGCAATCGCAACGGTAATGGCTAAAGGTAAAATAGCGCCGGGGTGCGGTTTGACGATCACGGCATTGCCAGTTGCCAGACTGGCAAATAAACCAGGGTAGCTGTTCCAGGTAGGGAAGGTACAGCAGCCGATAACTAAACCGATACCACGCGGGACAATGTGGTAATGCTTGATCATATCCAGCGGCGGATTTTTTCCCTGAGGTTTTTGCCATTGGGTGCGGGCAGGGATGGCGCGCATTTGTTGCCATGCATAGGCAATCGCTTCCAGTCCCCGGTCTTGTGCATGCGGACTGCCAGCCTGAAACGACATGATGAATGATTGTCCGGTAGTGTGCATAACCGCATAGGCAATTTCAAAGCTGCGCTGGTTTAAGCGGTGCAAAATTTCGAGTGAAACTCCGGCCCAGACTTCCGGCCCGGCCTGACGCCATGCGCGCGATGCTGTTTTGATGGCGGGTATTAATTGATTCAGATCGGCTTTAGGATAACTGATGCCAAGTTTGATGCCGTAGGGAGAAGTTTCTTGCCCGGTCAGACCAATCGTCGCCGCCTGTTGCAATGCAAATGGTTTTCCGAGTTGCGCTTCATAGGCGGCTTTGCCATCGTCATTGGCAGTTTCACCGTAGACTCTGGTGCTGGGAATTTCGGTGTATGCACTCCAGTGACCACGCTGTCCGATAGCGTGTACGGCCTGCTCAAGTAATGCCTTATGGCGGGTAAAGAAGAGCGGCGCGTGAGTGCCTGATTCAGTAGTCGATTCAAGGTGAGACATGGTCTGCATATTCCTGTAGCTGTATAGGTGAAACTACGCACAAAACGGCCGCAAAAGCGCAGCCGTTGGTGTGGCGTGACTAAATACCAGCGTCAGTGATCGAAATCAATGACGACATTATCAGAAACCGGGAAACTCTGACATGACAGCGCAAATCCGCCGGCTATCTCATAATCTTCCAGTGCATAGTTGGCATCCATGTCAACTTTTCCTTCTACAACTTTGCAGCGACAAGTAGAACATACGCCGGATTTGCAGGAATAACGCATATCTATCCCTTGCTTAAGTGCTGCATCCAGTACCGATTCGGTATCTTTTTCCATCTTGAATGTGAGATGTGCGCCATCAATAATGAGGGTGACATCACAATCCTGGCTGCCTGCGCGTGTCTGTGTGCCCGCGACATGTGCGCGTTTGGGTACACTGGCGGCAAACAATTCAATTTTAATTTTTTCTTTGGCCATGCCCTTCGTTTGCAATACCTCGGAAACATCGTGCATCATTTGTTCCGGGCCACAGATAAAGACTTGATCGATATCGTCAAGAGCAATCCAGTCGGCGATCAGGCTTTCGCATTTTTCTTTATTGATTCTGCCGTTAAATAAGGCAATATCCTGTAGTTCGCGGCTCATGATGTAGACCAGTTTGAATCGCCCAAGATAACGATCTTTGAGATCCGATAATTCTTCCCTGAAAATCACAGACGAGCTGGAACGGTTGCCGTAGATCAGTGTGAAATTGCTGTCTGGTTCTGTCATCAGCGTTGTTTTGATGATGGAGAGCATCGGAGTAATTCCGCTGCCTGCTGCAAAAGCCAGATAGTTTTTACCTTGCAGTGGTGACAGCGCCACGTTGAAGTGCCCCATCGGTGGCATGACATCAATGACAGCGCCGGCGCGTAATTCGGCATTTGCCCAATTAGAAAAAACACCGCCTGGTGTGCGTTTGATCGCGACGCGCAGTGTATTGTCCTGCACCGCGGAGCAAATGGAGTAAGAGCGGCGCACATCTTCGCCGTCAATGTCGGCTCTCAGGGTCAGATGTTGTCCCTGAGTGTAACGAAATACTTCCTGTAGTTCTGCGGGTACTGCGAATGTAACCGCAATGGTATCCCGGGTTTCGTTAGTGACCTGCGACACGGTCAATGCCTGGAATTTACTCATGTGGACTGTCTCCAATTTAGCCGGGCACCTTACGTAGTGCGCTAATGGCTATTTATGTAATTAATCGTTAAAACCGGTTTGCTGATTTGTTTAGCTACTCAAACTGACTAATGGCATTTAAAATAATCAAACGGTTCCAGGCAATCGTGGCAGCGGTACAGGGCTTTGCAAGGGGTAGAACCAAACTGGCTGCTGCACGAAGTGGATAAGGAACCGCAGTTTGGGCAGCTTACTTTTAATTTTTCCGGACGGCCAAGGCCGTTTATGCTTCCTTTGCTAAGGCGACTGATATCAATCACCTGTTGCTCCGGAGGTGCAATGCCGTATCCCCTGAGTTTGTCTTTACCTGCTTCGGACATCCAGTCGGTTGTCCATGCCGGTGAAATCTGGTTTTTAATTCTTACCTGCGTTACGCCATGACTATTCAGTGTCGCAGTGATGGATTCATTAATCACCATCATGGCCGGGCAACCGCTGTAAGTGGGTGTGACGGTGACGATGCATACACCATCGTCCCAATCTACCGCACGAACAATACCCAGATCCACAATGGAAATAACCGGAATTTCGGGATCAGCAACCCCGGCAAGCCAGGTCCAGATCTGAGTAGAGTCGGTCATCATCATTGCTACCAGACAGCGCCGGGATAGGCACGTTGAAGAAACTGCATTTCAGCCAGAAGAAAGCCGAGTTTTTCGGTATGAACCCCTTGTTTGCCGCCTTTTTGCATCCATGCATCAGCAGGAGGCATGGTCAGGGTTGCATCTTTAAATACGTCTGCTACGTATTGCAGCCACGGGGTACGTAAACTGGCCAGATCCGGTCCGACCCCCTGTTGTGCCATTGCGTCGTCCAGCGCATCGGCCTGAAACATTTCGCCGGTAAACATCCAGAGATCATTCACTGCTGTTTGCATTAACTGATGGCTGTGTTCTGTGCCGTCACCCAGCCGTATGATCAGATCACCACTGCGTCGCAGGTGATAGCTCACTTCTTTTAAGGCTTTTTCAGCGATGGCGGCGATTTGTGTATCCGATGATTTGAGTAATTTTTCTAAAAACAGGTAGTGCCAGGAATCAAAGTAAAACTGACGTGCCAGCGTATCTGCATAATTGCCGTTAGCTTGCTCCACCAGCAGCAAATTATGAAAGTCATGTGCATCGCGCAAGAAGGCTAATTGGTCTTCGGTACGGTTCAGACCTTCAATTTCAGCTGCATAGCTGTACCAGAAACGGGCTTGTCCGATCAGATCCAGTGCCACATTGGCTAATGCCATGTCTTCTTCCAGAACCGGGCCTTTTCCGCATAATTCGGTCAGGCGCTGGCTGAGAATAACGACGTTATCTGCCAGTCGCAGCAGATAGTCGAATTTAGTATTCTTCATCTTTTATTGTCTCCGCGTCGGCTTACAGGTTGGTCACTTCATCCGGCATAGGGAAGAAGGTAGGGTGCCGGTATACTTTGCTGTTGGACGGGTCGAACATAGCCTGTTTATCGCCGGGGCTGCTAGCGGTAATGTCATTTGCTTTGACTACCCAGATGCTGGTGCCTTCATTGCGGCGGGTGTAGACATCACGGGCATGATTTAGCGCCATTTCGGCATCGGGTGCATGCAGGCTACCAACATGCTTGTGTGACAGACCGTGTTGACTACGGATAAATACTTCCCACAAAGGCCATTCTTTACTCATCATTATTCTCCCGATTTTGTTGTTTTTCAGCGTGTGCCGTGAGTGCATCACGGAACCACGCGCCGTCGTTATATGCAGCTACCCGTGTTTTTAAGCGATCGCGATTACATGGGCCATTACCGCGAATGACATTATTGAACTCGTCCCAGTCAATTTCACCGAACGTATAACGTTGGGTTTCTTCGTTAAAACGTAATAAAGGGTCAGGTATAGTCAATCCGAGGAATTCAGCTTGCGGAACGGTCTGATCGACCATGCGCTGACGCAGTTCATCGTTGGAAAATAACTTGATACGCCATGCGGCCGATTGTGCGCTGTTGGCGGAAGTGGCATCCGAAGGGCCAAACATCATGAGCGAAGGCCACCACCAGCGATTGATTGCATCCTGTGCCATTTGTTTTTGTTCAGGAGTGCCCTTGCAAAGTGCCAGCATAATGTCGTAACCCTGCCGTGCATGGAAAGACTCTTCCTTGCAAACACGTACCATTGCGCGGGCATACGGGCCGTATGAACAACGGCATAACGGAATCTGGTTGATGATGGCAGAACCGTCGACCAGCCAGCCGATAGCACCCATGTCAGCCCAGTTCAGCGTCGGGTAATTAAAAATACTGGAGTATTTAGCTTTGCCGGAATGTAAGTCGGCCAGTACTTCATCACGAGAAACCCCCAATGTTTCGACTGCGCTGTACAGGTACAGGCCATGACCTGCTTCATCCTGAATTTTAGCGAGCAAAATGGCTTTGCGTTTCAGGCTGGGTGCACGTGTTACCCAGTTACCTTCAGGGAGTTGCCCGACGATTTCCGAATGTGCGTGCTGAGAAATCTGACGAATCAGGGTTTTCCGGTAGCCTTCCGGCATCCAGTCTTTGGGTTCTATCTTGATTCCGGCATCGACTTTTTCCTGGAACGCGCGCTCTTCTGTCGACATTTCTTCGGGCAACCGGACGCGTTTGCTGCCGGTTTCAACCAATTGTGCATACATGCTTTTGCTCTCCTATATTGTCATTTTTATATTTTATGCGGTGGCAATCAGGCACCTGAGACAATAAGACACGGGCAGAACACCCCTTCTTGCATTGCTATTGTCATCTTGTCGGTTTTTTGTGCTGCCTGTGGTGACAAACCTTGCCGGAACACTTTTACGTCAGTCATGAACAAATAAAAACTTGATCCATGTCAACGACATTTTTTTGAATCTTTTTTTGCCGTCAGATAATATTATGATACAGAATAAAATAAGTAAACACATTTATCGTATCACATCATAATTTTGTATCGTATTTGTTGCCGGTGACACGAGTAAGGTACAGATATGGGCTGGTTGTATAATTCGCTGTGTCTGTCGTACCCGTTACCGGCGGGTGCTGCGGTACTCACCGGATGGAGCTATTCGCTCCCTGTTGTTACAGGTGGTCCGGCAACCGGTGCGCGCATGCGTTTATTTGTGCTCACCATTACTATCTATTACTACCTATTACCTTTAGCCTCACTATGCTTTCTAGCAAAAATCTAACAATAAAAAAATGGATAGATCAATTCATGGCACAGAATCCGCCTCGTGCTAAATCCGTTGTCATGACGCTGTTTGGCGATTCGATTACTCCGCATGGAGGAGAAGCATGGTTAGGTAGCCTGATTGAGTTGCTTGCACCATTCGGACTTAGCGACCGGCTGGTGCGTACCAGCGTATTCAGACTGGCGGAAGAAGGTTGGTTAAATGCCCGCCGCGAGGGCAGGCGCAGTTCGTATGCCCTGAATACCACAGCAGAAAGTCGTTTTGAACATGCCTATCAGCGTATTTATGCCCGGTCTGATAAATCCTGGGATGGTCAGTGGACGCTGGTGTTGGCAACCGATGGTGCGACGACGACCTCACAGCGTACCGCTTTGCGTAAAGCGCTGTTGTGGGAAGGGTTTGTGGCACTGGCTCCGGCCATTTTTATTCACCCCGGTATTGACCAGGAAGTTATACGCGAAATTATTGACAGGGTCGGAGTGCGTGATACGGTATTTGTGTGTGCAGCAAGTAATGCTGATACGGTATACGGACGACCACTGAGCAGTATGGTGGAGCAATGCTGGCAACTGGACGCTATTGTGGCCGATTATGAGCATTTCATTAGCTGCTTTAACGCATTACCAGAGCTACTCAGAGATAAAGCAACGCTATCGCCGGAATATGCTTTCGTTGTCCGTACTCTGACGATACATGAGTTTCGCCGGGTTCAGCTGCACGATCCGCAATTGCCACTGGAACTCTTACCTGCCAACTGGCCGGGAAAAATTGCCTACACGTTGTGCCATGATATCTACAATGCGTCGTATCAGCACGCGGAGCAGCATGTCTTGGAAACCCTGCGTCGTGAAAATCCGGATGCTCCTGAAGCGGCGGCTTATTTTTACCAGCGATTTGGTGGTTTGGCGGCGTAAAAAATCGAAAATGCCGGTATCAGCGTGGCTGTGGCAAAATTTGTGGCATGATTCATTGTCGGGTCTGTTAATACTGAAATGCTAGCTGTTTCTGCTTAATGATTCTTTGTTTACCTTCTTTTGAGTCGCTCCTATGAATATGCATACCTGGTGGTTATTTGTTACCGCTACTTTTTTTATTTCCGGTGCCCCCGGGCCGAATATGTTGCTGGTGATGAGCCACAGCGTACGCTTTGGCATCCGTTCGGCAGTATGGGGCGCCTCGGGTTGTCTGACTGCCTTACTTCTGATGCAAACGGCATCTGCAGCCGGATTAGGCGTATTGTTGCTGAATGCTCCGGCGGTATTTAATGTATTGCGTTGGGCCGGTGCTATTTACCTGGCTTATCTTGGTTATAAAGTTTTTCGCGCTCCGGTGCAATCACACGCTGATATGAATCAGGCTGTTGTCAATAGCAAAAAACCGACGCCGTGGATTTTGTACAAAACAGGATTTATGACGGCGGCCAGCAATCCCAAGGCCTTGTTATTTGCCGCTGCTTTTTTTCCGCAATTTCTTAATTCAGCCTTGCCGCAACTGCCGCAGTTTGGCATCTTACTCACTACCTTTATTGTGATAGAAACAAGCTGGTACATGGTCTATGCTACCGGCGGTCATAAATTGTCCGGTTATCTGAAACAAACCAGTGTTTTGAAAATGTTCAATCGTGTGACCGGAGGTGCTTTTATCGGATTTGCGGCATTGATGGCAGGAATGAAGGCATAATTTGTCTGTGAGAGGCAGATGAATAATGAGTCGGCCACAGAAATCCGGCGGCAACCCGGGAGCAGATAAATTCAACTGCACCCGATCAGCTTATAGTTAAATTAAATGAAATTAATTTAATTTGCATCAATCCTAGTAGTTATCTTTTTTACTATTTTAATTGGTGTAATTATGACTATGACTCTGTATCATTATTGCCGCTCGCTTGTTTTTGTCTCCGCTGCATTCAGTTCCTGTGTTGCTGCCGGCACCGTTGGTGGGAAATGGGATGGCGCCGGGGCACGCACGCAGAGTGTTCCGCTGGCGTTGCAGGTGGAAGAGCCGGATCCTGCCACGCCGACTGAGATCGTTGTTTCTCTTTATCCCCGCAACAGGTCAGAGCTGGATGCCCTGACTAACAAAATTCTGGATGGTGTTTCGGTGTCTCACATGAGCAGTGAGGAATTTTTTGCCCGGTATGCGCCTGCCGCAGAGCAGGTTAATTCGGTAGTTGATTACCTGAAAAGTTTTAATTTTAAGAACATTATTGTCGATAAAAACAATTTGCTGATTTCCGCAAATGGTAATGTGGGCATGATAAATAAAGCGTTTAAAACGGGCGTGCGTATTTATCGTAAAAACGGGCGGACTTTTCGTACTAATATTGACTCGGCATCCGTTCCGGGGAAACTTGCAGATTCCATATCGGCCGTACTTGGAGTGCAGGCCGTCGTCAGGGAAAAACTTGCGGACCGGCGATCTGCTTCTGCGTCAGAGGGCAGCGTAAGAGTCAGCAGGGCTGTTGGCGCTTCTTTGTTCAATGCGTCCAAGGCACGTCATCTGACCGAATTTTCTGCTATCTATAATGCGCATAATCTGCCTCCTGCACGTAATACCACTATAGGCATTATTGCTGATGGCGATGTAGTGCAAACTGAAAAAGACTTGCGAAGTTTCGCTGCAATTTCCGGTTTTCCGGTTCCCGATGTACGTGTTGTTTCCATCGGAGCCGGGAAGACAAGCGGTACTGAAAATATGCTCGAATGGAATATGGTTACGCAAGCCGCACTGGCGGCTGCCGGCGGCACCGTTAAGCAAATGCGCATATATAACGTGCCTGCTCTGACATATGCGAATATGCTCAGGGCGTTCAATCAGGCTGTGACTGATAAGCAGGTTCAGGTGATTGGCGGTGCTTTTGGTGCATGTGAAATTGTTGCGACTTTAAATGGATATGATACGGCCGCGAATTTTATTTTTCAGGCCGGAATTGTTCAGGGGAAGACCTTTATATTTTCTGCCGGAGATACGAGTAAAAATGGGTGTGATAACAAGGTTGGTGAGCAGTTGTATCCGGCGGCCTCTCCTTTTGTTATCGCTGTCGGCGGTACCAGGCTGGTAACGAATAAATACAATGTACGGGAGCATGAGACGGCATGGAAGTTTACCGGTGGCGGCCTTAGCCTCAGCCAGTCGCCGCCTGACTGGCAGGGAGCTTCCGGAGCGGTTCCGGGGAGTGTCAGATCCCGGAGTGTGCCGGATATTTCGTTTAATGCAGATCCCGACTCTGGCGGGCTGGTTGTGGTGAATGGTGAGTATAAGTCTGTTGGCGGTGCCGGTCTGAGTGCATCGTTGTTTTCCGGATTTTGGGCACGTATTCAATCTGCTTATAATAACGAACTGCCATTTCCCGGTTCTTTGTTTTATATGGGAGCCAGGGACAATCCGAAATGGTTTTATGATGTCACATCGGGGAGTGTGAGCCATCAGTCGACGCGTGCGTATGATGCTTACCGTGGCTGGGATTTTGCTTCTGGTTTTGGCAGTCTGAATGTCGGCGAGTTTGCCGCGTCACTCCGTAATGTGGCGACGGTTTTCCGTTCTGAGACAGTTTTTCTGCATAACGGGAAGGCGCTTGACGGCATTTCTTTGGCTAAAGGAAATAGTGCCCGCTATTGTTTCCATGTTCAGGATGATGGTATTGATCTGTTAAATCGTTACGCTCGTAATGCGGATTATCCTAAAGTCACGTTTACCTTGCGGAATGGAAAGGGAAATGCCCGCCTTCAGGGGGATGTTTTTGATTCTGCCAGTAGTCCGTACCGGCATTCAGTCAGGTCGGTACATGCCGATCATACTGAACGCCTGGTCTATCACTCAGTAGAACAAGGTGTTGTATGCGTGAAGCTTGATGCTGCTGAAGCAGTTGATAATGCGTCTTTACATGCGGAGTATGGTCAGGTATTGGCAGCTCATTAGTCTCTTCTCTTCATCAGGTCGCATTGTAAAACCCGGCCAGGCGGCTTGTCTTCAATCCGTGTCTGGCCGGCCTTGTGACGGATCAGCTCCGTTTGGATACCAGTGTCAGAATGTCGTAGGTGGCAACCAGTTCGCCTGATTGGTTGGTGACGGCGACATCCCAGACTACCACGCCTTGCCCTACTCCTTTGAGATCCTTTTTATTGCGGTCAATTTTGCGTTTGCACGTCAGGCGTGCCTGTATGGTGTCGCCTATGCCTACCGGTTTAACAAAGCGTAAATTGTCGAGTCCGTAATTGGCTAATACCGGGCCGGGTGCCGGGGACACAAATAAACCCGCTGCTGCAGAAAGGACAAAATAACCATGTGCAATGCGTTGACCGAATTGCGAATCACGGGCAGCAATTTCATCGAAATGCATGTAAAAATAATCACCTGATAAACCACCGAAGGACACAATATCGGCTTCTGTGACTGTCCGGCGGTGTGTAAGCAGGGAATCTGCAACCTGCAAGTCTTCAAAGTGGCGGCGGAAGGGATGTACTTCCGACTCTTGCACCTTTGCTCCGCGCAGATATTCGCCGGTAACCGCACTGATCATGGAGGCAGACCCCTGTACGGCACAACGTTGCAGGTAATGTTTAACCGCCCGTATTCCGCCCAGTTCTTCACCGCCGCCGGCACGTCCCGGTCCGCCATGTTTAAGTTGTGGTAACGGTGATCCGTGTCCGGTCGATTCTATTGCAGACTCGCGATCCAGTACCAGCATGCGGCCATGATAGCGTGCTGCTGCCGGAATGACTTTGGCAGCAATTTTCGGGTCACGGGTGACCAGTGAGCCGACCAGGCTGCCGCGTCCTTTGGCTGCCAGTGCGATGGCTTCATCCAGATCGTGGTAAGGCATGAGTGTGCTGACCGGGCCAAAAGCTTCGATATCATGCACCACTGTGTTATTCATCGGGTCATGACACAGTAACAGGGTAGGGCAGAAGAAAGCGCCCTGTGCCACGCCTTCACCGCGGGGGGCGACGCCATCGCGTTCGCCGAAGATGATTTCATTGTCCTGTGCCAGCATAGCGACGCGTTCCGCGACATCGGACTGTTGGGCATGGGAGGCCAGCGGCCCCATTCTGACGCCTTCTGCAGACGGATCACCTGTTACTATTTTTGCCAGACGGGCACGCAGTCGTTGCGCGACTTCACCGGCATATTGCTCCGGTACAATGGCACGACGGATAGCGGTACATTTTTGTCCGGCTTTTGTCGTCATTTCCCGCGCTACTTCTTTGACGAATAAGTCGAATTCTTCATCATCCGGCGTGACATCCGGCGCCAGTATGGCGCAATTCAGTGAATCGGCTTCTGCGTTGAAAGGCACCGAGTTGCGAATCAGGTTGCTGTGTACCCGCAAGCGGGCAGCGGTGTCGGCAGAGCCGGTAAACGTCACGGCATCCAGACCATCCAGTCTGTCCAGCAAATCGCCCACACCACCGATTACCAGTTGCAGGCTGCCGGTTGGCAGTATGCCGGATTCAGCAACCAGTTTTACCATAGCGGCGGTCAGGTAGCTGGTCGCGGTGGCCGGTTTAACGATACATGGCATGCCCGCTAAAAAGGATGGTGCAAATTTTTCCAGTACACCCCAGATCGGGAAGTTGAATGCATTAATATGAACAGCGACACCATTACGTGGCACCAGGATATGCGTACCAAAAAAGCTGCCTTGTTTACCGAGTTGAATCGGCGGGCCTTCATGAAATACATTGCCGGAGGGGAGTTCATTGACTCCCATACTCGCATAAGCAAACAGGGTGCCGGTGCCTCCTTCAATATCAATCCAGCTGTCATTGCGTGTGGCACCGGTGTGGTGTGATATGGCGTATAGCAATTCTTTGCGTTCTGCCAGATAGATGGCCAGTGCTTTCAGGCGTGCAGCACGTTCCTGAAAATCCATTGCCATCAGACCGGGAATACCCTGATTGCGTGCGTGGTGCATGGCTTCGCCAAAATCGATGACATCGGCATGTGTACTGGCAACAGGGCGCCCGTTAATGGCACTGACCAGCAGGCTGGCCGCTTCCTGACCGATCCAGCGACCGGCAATAAAACTTTGTAAAACAGGTGGTGTCGTCATGTAAAATCTCCTGGGTTATTTTTTTATGTCATATAGTCGTCGCACAACAATACTTGTGTGGCTCTAAAAATTACTTACATCGTTTTATTTATTCGCCGTCAACAGGTAAACGTATTGCCGGAAAACCTCCGAAAAATAAATCGGCAACGATGGGTGCCATTGCTTCATAGCTCAGTTTTCCATCTTCCTTGAGCCAGGTAAACATCCAGTTAATCATGCCAAACAGTAGCATGGAGAGCGGTTTTGCTAACGCCGGAGCACTCAGTTCAGGACGTAATTCAGTGATGACGGTGGCAAAAGCACTGACTATGCGCCGTTCACGACTCATAATACGTTCCCGGTCTTCTTCATTCAGAAAGCGACTGTCTTCAGTGAGTACCCGATGGGCGTGTTGTGCCCCTGCATATTCTTCAACAAAGCGCTGAATCAGTAAATACAGCCTGGCTTTTGGTGCTAATTGCTGTGCCAGTACGTCACCGACAACGGTTTCCAGCAGTGAGACGTGCTCTTCCGAAATGGTTACCAGCAAGGCGTATTTATCCCTAAAATAGTGGTAAAGCGATGGCTTTGACATACCGCAAGCCTGTGCAACTTCATTCATTGAGGTCGCAGAGTAGCCGCGTGCTGCAAATAGTTGTGCAGCACCGGCAAGTATGGTGCCGCATTGTTCGTCGTATCCCGGAGAGCGTCCGCGTGCCATTGATTCCATCCTGTTAAAACAATATTGACCGACCGGTCGGATTATATTATATTTTGACTGCTAAAATAAAAGCAAGGTTTAACGATGGCGATTATTTTGCCGGTAACTGGCAATAACTACTAATAAGCAATAATTAATAATAAGATTTTTTTGGAGACTGCATGCCTTCGTATTCTATAGATGGAGTTATACCCGTCGTTGATTCCAGCGCGTATGTACATCCGACCGCTGTGCTGATCGGAGATGTGATTGTCGGTGCCAACTGTTATATCGGTCCCTGTGCCGTATTACGCGGTGATTTCGGGCGTATCATCCTGCATCGTGGTGCTAATGTGCAGGATACCTGCGTATTACATGGTTTTCCGTCGGCGGATACCGTGGTGGAAGAAAACGGGCATATCGGTCATGGTGCCGTGTTGCATAGTTGCATTGTCCGGCGTGATGCACTGGTTGGTATGAATGCGGTGGTGATGGATGAAGCGGAAATTGGCGAGCAGGCGATTGTCGCTGCCAGTGCTTTTATCCGTGCCGGCATGAAGGTGCCGGCACGTTCACTGGTTGCCGGTGTGCCGGCGAAAGTGCTTCGTGAGCTGAGTGAGCAGGAGATCGCCTGGAAGCAGACGGGCACGGCGACCTATCAGCAATTGACGAAGCGTTGCCTGGCCAGCATGGTTGAAGTGTCGCCACTCACGGAGCCGGAGCAAGATCGTCCGGGTTTGCCATTGCAGGGGGTGCAGCCCCTGATTGCAACTAAACGGGAATCCTGATCAGGCGGCCGACAGTCCCTGCTTTTACCTTATTCAAAGTCGGGTTGCCGGTCTGGCGCTGCATGCTGAAATGCCTCAAGTGATCCGCAGGCTGCGACTATACGCCGGATCGTGGGCAGATTCTCCATCGGGCAGTTAAAGCGGTGTGCGTTGAATACTTGCGGGATCAGACAGCAATCGGCGATGCCGGGGATGTCTCCGTGGCAGAAAACGCCGGTGCGCGGGTCATCTGCAAGTAGCTTTTCTATGGCAGCCAGTCCTTCATTGATCCAGTGCCGGTACCAGTCACTTTTTTGTTCTTCGCTAATGCCAAAATTACTGGTCAGGTAGTTCAGTACCCGCAAATTGTTGATCGGGTGGATATCGCAGGCGATAGTTTGCGCTATGGCCCTGACGCGTGCCCGGCTGTCAGTGTCTGCCGGCAGCAGCGGCTGATCCGGGTAGCTTTCATCCAGCCATTCCATGATGGATAAGGATTGAGTGAATACGCCCGTTTCCGTTTGCAGAGCCGGAATCAGACCCAGCGGGCTGAGTTGTCTGTACCCGGCCTGTTTTTGCTGGCCGCCATCACGCAATAAATGCACAGGAATAGCTTGATATGCCAGACCCTTCAGGTTCAGGGCAATGCGCACCCGATAGGCGGCTGAACTACGAAAATAAGTATACAGTTTCATTCGGGGTAATCCTCCATAGTGTTTGTCATAGTACCAAAAATGTCGTCTATCGTGCAGAGACAGCGTTATAGAAAAAAAGAATGAAATTTATAGAATAAACATCAGTCTAATTGTCGTTTGCTCGTGATTCACATGGTGTGATTATGATTCTGTATCGCTATTGCTGCGTGTTTATTTTTGTGATTATGGCGGTTCTGTGTTCCTGCCCGGCGGGTGCCGTTACCAGTGAAAAATGGGTGCTTATTAAATCGGCGACCCAAGGGGTGCGGCAGGCGTTTTTTCTTGGCGAATCCCGTCCTGCTCATCCTGTTGATATTGTCGTGGCTCTTTATCCCCGTAACAAACAGGCACTGGGTGCCTTAAGTGATCAGATTTTGATTAATACGTCGGGGCCGAGATTGACCAGTGATGAATTTATGACGCAATACGCACCGACGGAAGAGCAGGCACAGGCAGTTGCTGATTATCTTCGTTTGCACAAATTTGATCACGTCAATATAGCCAGTAATCGTTTGCTGATTTCAGCACAGGGAAACCCGGAAAAAATTAAAACGGCATTTAATACGGACTTACATTTTTATCTTAAAAATGATCGTATTGTGCATGACAATATCGAACCGGCCTCCGTTCCGGAGCGGTTTGCCGGTGTAATTTCTGCTGTGGTCGGGTTACAGACGAAAGTCATGGATGAAATTGCATACCGTCGTTCGGGACCTTACCGGCAACGGGGTACAACTTATCCGGAAAACACGGATGCAGACAGTGTAAAACCACATTTTCTGACCGAGTTTCCTCTTATCTATAATGCGCATAAGTTGTCTGCGGCGGTGAATTCTGCTATCGGTATTATTGCGGATGGTAACCTGGATCCGGTCAGGATGAATTTGCGGAGATTTGCTGCAAGTTCCGGATTTCCAGTATCGATTGTGCGGACTATTCCCGTCGGAGAAGTGGGGGAGGGTGCGACAGAGCATGATATTGCGTGGAGTATGGTCACGCAAGCCGCGCTGGCTGCTGCCGGTGGGGCTGTCAGAGAAATGTTGTTGTATAACGTGCCATCGTTATCACATACCGACATGCTACGGGCCTTTAATCAGGTGGTGATTGATAATCAGGTTCGGGTGATTAACGTATCTGCGGGGTCTTGTGAAAGTATTGCATCCGCATCTGGCTACGATACGGTTGCTAATACCCTGTTTCAGGTCGGCATAGTGCAGGGGCAAACTTTTGTGGCTGCTACAGGAAATACCGGTGGTAATCGGTGCAGAAATAATCCAAATGAGCAATTTTTCCCGGCATCATCGCCGTATGTGATTGCTGTGGGCGGTACTTCACTGTCAACGACTTTACGCAATGAATGGCATCATGAAGTGGCATGGAAATACACGGGTGGAGGTCTTAGTATCGGTCAGCGGGTACCGGAGTGGCAAATTGCTTCCGGTGCGGTGCCGGGAACGATGACAACCCGTAGTCTGCCGGATATTGTATTTAATGCTAATCCCGATTCGGGAGCTTATATTACGGTGGATGGCAGTGATCAGATTGTCGGAGGTACGAGTCTTTCAGCGTCTCTGTTTACCGGATTCTGGGCGCGCATATTATCTGCATACGGTGATAATTTACCTTTTCCCGCACCGCTGCTTTATATGGGCGCCAGAAGTAATCCGCATTGGTTTCATGATATTACCTCCGGTAGTGCTGAGAACTCACATGGTGTATTTTATGCGCGAATGGGGTGGGATTATGCCAGTGGTTTGGGCAGCATCGATATAGGTGCATTTGCCGCTGCTTTTCGCGATGACAGGATTTTCAGGCCGGCGACGATTTTTTTAGCAGATAAAAAACCGCACGATGGTCTTTTTCTGGTTAAAGGAAGTCACAGTAATTATTGTTTTCATGTTCCTTATGATGCGATGGATTTGTTCAATCGTAATTACAGTTCTTTATTTAATCATCACTACCGGGAAAATGAAACTTCGGGTTTAACGTTTGAGTTATATAACGGAACAGGCAATGGCAGTTTTCATTTGCCGCCTACGGATATTTTTACGGAAATTATTCAATATTCGCAAATGACGGATAAGACCGGTAACAAAGACAAATTTACTTATCATTCTATTGTACATGGTTATACTTGTGTCACGCTCAGGGCTGATGACACGATTAGTAATGCATCGTTACGTGTCAGTTATCAGCCGGCGCAGCCAAGTCAGACCTTGGTCAGGGGGCATTCCGTGAAGGAAATAAACATGGGGGCGGGGCAGGGAAGAATTTATACATTTAAGGTGCCAAAGGATAAATCTAATCTGATTTTCCGGCGTACCGGCGGGACTGGTGATGTTGATCTCTACGTCAGGCTGGGCAGTGCTCCCAGTACCCGTTCTCACAGTTTTTTTGCACGTAGCGGTCAGCCTGTCGTTATTCCTCGTCCACGGGCAGGTACCTATTATGTGCTGTTGAATGCAAATGCCAAAGTCAGCGATGCTACATTGATTGCTGATTATGATGATGATGAAGTCACCGGCATTGAAAATAAGTAAATGCGGCCTTGTTGACTGCCCACCACCTCTCTCCTGTTTTTACCGGAGGGGGTGGTGGAGAGACTAGTACGCTGTATTTTTTAACGTTTACCGTCACTGACTACCGGAATTCCCCGGAACTGACCGGCGATGATGGTTTTACCGGCTTTGGGACGTGGATAACGGTCCGGGTTAAAGCGATGCAGCAAGGCGGCTTCACGTTCCTGCGCCAGTCGTATGTTATCCAGCTTGATGTGACCATAACCACGGATGCGTTCCGGAATCGCAGCGATGTCGATAGCGATGGTCAGGTTGGCTGGTGTGAGTTGCCCGAGTAATTCCTGTATCCGGCTTTCATACGTGCCGATGAGTGCACGCTCCATGCGGCGTTCTTCTGTTTTACCAAATATATCCATCCAGCTGCCACGCAATCCTCTGGCTTTGGCGATGATTTGCAGAACCGGCATCATCCACGGGCCAAAGCGCCGTTTTTTTGCGGTGCCGCCTTGTACTCCGGGCTTGCTGACCACAGGTGGCGCCATGTGAAACTCCAGAGAGAAATCGCCTTCAAATATCTCGTCCAGTTGTTTGCGGAAGCTGCCATCAGTGTACAGTCTGGCGACTTCGTATTCATCTTTGCAGGACATCAGTTTAGAAAAAATGAACGCTACTTTATACGTTAATGCCAGTTCGCCCTGCGGGCCGGTTAATGCCCGTTCGGCACGATGAACCTGTTCGACTAAGGCCAGATAACGTTGTGCATACGCGGCGTTCTGGTAGCTGGTTAAATGCGCAGTGCGATGGGTAATCAGTTGATCCAGTGTCGCAATGGCTGGCTTTTTCTGCGTATTTATTCCGGCTAATTGTTCCAGTGCCTGTGGATTGGCTGCAGCCAGACGGCCAAGGCTGAATGCGGTCTGATTCATGTTAACTGCGACATTGTTGAGCTCAATGGCACGCAGCATGGAGGCTAATCCCAGAGGGATCAGGCCGGATTGCCAGGCATAGCCCATCGCTACAATATTGGCGCCGATAGAGTCGCCGAGAAACTGTATTGCCAGTGCCTGTGCATCCAGTGTCTGAACTTGTTGTTCTCCTGCAGCATGGCTGATTTTTTCGAGCAGGGCATCAACGCGCAGATCGGCATCCGGATTATGTATGGATTCGGATACCGGAATTTCGTGGGTATTGGCCAGTACCCGGGTACGGCCGTGCCGCACCGTGATCAGTGCGTCATCGGATGCACCAACCACCAGATCGCAGGCCAGTAAGACATCGGCTTGCTGGGTATCGATACGTACCTGATTCAGGTGTGCTTTGTCTTGAGCAAAGCGCACAAATGAGAGTACAGAGCCGCCTTTTTGCGCAAAACCCATGAAATCCAGTACGCTGGCATGTTTGTGCTCCAGATGGGCGGCCATCGTAATCAGTGCGCCAACCGTGACGATGCCGGTACCGCCGACTCCGGTAACCAGCATGTCGAACGGGCCGTTCCATACATGAAGAGGCGGGAGCGGAAGCTGGTCAAGATAGCTTGTTAATGCATTGGTACCCGCACTGCCTGCCTGACTTAATGCCCCGCTGCGTTGCCGTAATTTTCCGCCGATGACACTAACGAAGCTCGGGCAAAAACCATTTACACAAGTGTAATCTTTGTTGCAGCTTGATTGGTCTATGGTGCGTTTTCGCCCGAATTCGGTTTCCAGTGGTAATACCGAGAGACAGTTGGACTGGGTACCGCAATCGCCGCAACCTTCGCAAACCGCCTGATTGATGAACAAGCGTTTTTGCGGGTCAGACATTTCGCCTTTTTTACGACGACGGCGTTTTTCTGCTGCGCAGGTTTGTTCGTAAATCAGCGCCGTGACACCGGCGATTTCGCGCATGGTACGTTGTACCTGATCCAGTTCGCTGCGATCGTGGAATGAGGTAAAAGCGGGAAATTTATTCCTGATGGCGTCGTATTTTTCGATATCATCAGACACAATAGCAAGTGCTTTGATACCTTCTGCTTCAATTTGTCTGGCCATCTGGTCAACTGAAATAGTACCGTCGATAGGCTGGCCACCCGTCATGGCAACGGCATCGTTAAACAAGATTTTGTAAGTGATGGTCGATTTGGCCGCTACGGATTGCCGGATCGCCAGATAGCCGGAATGATAGTAGGTACCATCGCCGAGATTTTGAAATACATGGGGTACTTTAGAAAAGCGGCTGTGTGCTGCCCAGTCTACGCCCTCACCACCCATCTGAATCAGACCGGTGGTGTCTCTGTCCATCCAGCTCACCATGAAATGGCAACCGATACCAGCTTGAGCACGTGAGCCTTCCGGTACTTTTGTTGATGTATTATGCGGGCAACCTGAGCAAAAATACGGCACACGTTTGACGGCATCGGCGGCATTGGAAAGTAGTGACGGCACCATAAAATCAGTGACGTGTCCGCGCCGGTCCAGCGTGGCACTGTGTCCGGACAGCCATTCTGCAACCAGGTTAATCAGCCGGGACGGGCGCAGTTCGCCCAGTGCAGAGATTTGTGCCTGACCATGCGCATCTTGCTTGCCGGTGATTACAGGGCGCACGCCGTCTATGCCGTTGTAGAATAATTCACGCAACTGACCTTCGACGACAGGGGCTTTTTCTTCAATGACTAAAATCTGTTCCAGTCCGCGTGCGAATTCAAGCATGCGGCCGGGTTCCAGCGGGAAGGACAAGCCTACTTTGTATAGCCGGATACCTGCAGCAGCAAGGTCGTCCGGCGACAATTCTAACCGGCGCAATACTTCGATCAGATCGTAATGCACTTTGCCGCAGGTGATGATGCCTCGGGTGGCGTGTGGCGCGGTGATGATGTGACGATCAATACTATTGACGCGGGCAAAAGCTCTGACGGCATCCAGCTTGTGCTGGAGCCGTGCCTCAAGTTTTAATGATGGCAGATCAGGCCAGCGGTAATGCAGCCCGTCGGCGGGTGGTGTGTACCCGGTCACGGTACGTACTTCATCCGCCGATTTCCATTGTGCGACGCGTGCATTGGTTTCGTTCAGATCGACCGTCATACCACTTTCAACGACTTCTGATAAGGCGGTAAATCCTACCCATGCGCCGCAAAAACGTGATAATGCCCAGCCGTACAGGCCAAATTCAAGATACTCGGCGACGCTGGCAGGCGTGACTACCGGTACGCTCCATGCCTGAAAAGCACGGTCGCTCTGATGCGGCATAGAGGAAGAGACACAACCGTGGTCGTCTCCGGCAACAATCAGTACCCCTCCTTTGGGGGACGAGCCATAGGCATTACCGTGTTTGAGTGCATCACCGGCGCGGTCAACACCGGGGCCTTTGCCATACCAGTAGGCAAATACGCCATCGACGGTACGTTCCTGATCGGATTCAACCTGTTGTGAACCGAGTACGGCGGTAGCACCCAACTCTTCATTAATAGCAGGAAGAAATTCAATATGCTGTTCAGCCAGAATTTTTTTTGCTTTCCATAAGGCCTGATCGACCATGCCTAACGGTGAACCGCGGTATCCGCTGATAAAGCCGGCGGTATTCCAGCCCTGTGCCATGTCCAGTGCTTTTTGCATCAGGGGAAGGCGTACCAGCGCCTGGGTGCCGGTCAGGAATACCTGACCGCTGCCGGCTCTGAGATTATCTGATAACTGGTAGTCGGTGCGTATCGGTGTTTGTTCCAATTTTGTCTCCTGCATTGTGTGCTATCTTATTTTTTTAATTATGGGACTGACGTGAAATTGTTGCGGCATGATGTTTTTCCGTTTTGCCGTGACGATTTTTTGTGAGTTTGAATGATTCATTTTATGCTCGGCAATGAAGAAATAATTTCTTATTTTTTTTATAAATTGCTATAGTGGAGAATATTTTTCTATAAATTAACAAATAAAGATATTTATGTCCTCCTTAGACGCCTTTAGTGTACGCATCCTTTCTGAACTACAGCGTGATGCACGACAAACGATTCAGCAGATTGCCCAGTATGTCGGGCTGAGCAGCACACCTTGCTGGAAGAGGGTGAAGGAAATGGAAAGTGCCGGGGTAATTAAAGGCTATACAACGCTGGTTGATCGTGACAAGGTGGGACTGCACAATTGCGTGCTGGTGGAAATAAATTTAATTAATCACAGCGAAAAAATCGTCAATGATTTTGAGCGGGAGATTGCCGCCTGTCCGCAGATTACGGAGTGTTACAGCACTACTGGCACGTCGGATTATGTTTTGAAGGTGATTACTGCTGATATTAAATCTTACGATGTGATGCTTAATACGGTTATCTTCCGTTTGCCGGGGGTAGCACATGCCCGCTCATCGATTGTACTGCGCGAGGTCAAATATGACCCGCGCATGCCTTTGGTTTGATTACAGGGCAGATTGCTGAGATTTCAGCGTGACACAGATTTGTCTGGCTCCGGGAGGATATTTACGGAAGAATCGCGCAGGCGCCATTCAATGAATGATTTTAGTGCCAGCGTAATCAGTGCCAGGAAGGCCAATAGCGAAGCGACAGCAAAAGCCGCCTGGAAATTGTATTCGTTATACAGAATCTCAACCTGTAGCGGAATGGTGTTGGTTTCACCGCGAATATGGCCGGACACGACAGAAACAGCACCGAATTCACCCATGGCACGCGCATTGCATAAAATTATGCCGTATAACAGTCCCCATTTAATATTAGGTAATGTGACGTGCCAGAATGTTTTCCAGCCTGATGCTCCCAGTACCAGCGCAGCCTCTTCTTCTTCGCTGCCCTGTTCTTGCATGAGGGGGATTAATTCCCGTGCGACGAAGGGAAAGGTCACGAATACGGTTGCCAGCACAATGCCGGGAACCGCGAATAAAATTTTAATATCGTGTTCGCGCAGCCAGGGGCCAAACCAGCCCTGAGCGCCGAACAGTAAGACATAAATCAGGCCGGAAATGACGGGAGATACTGAAAATGGTAAATCAATCAGTGTCAGCAGGATATTTTTACCGCGAAATTCAAATTTAGCAATGGTCCAGGAAGCCGCCAGGCCAAATACCAGATTTAAAGGGACGGCAATCAGGGCCGTGATGAGAGTCAGTCTGATGGCGGTAATGGCATCCGCTTCAGTAATGGCGGCTATATAGGCTTCCCACCCTTTTTTAAAGGCTTCTGCAAACACGGACACCAGCGGCAGTACTAAAAATACCGTCAGAAACAGGAGTGCAATACTGAGTAGCAGTACGCGTACCCACAGCGGTTCTTGCGTTGCACCGGGTGTGCGTAATTTAGCGGCGCCGGGATGAGAAGGCGGATTGCCCGAGGCAGGGAATGACAGGGGGATAGTGGTGCTCACGATAACTCCTCAGGCGGGTTCTGACTGGCCGCGATGACGTGTCCAGGCTTGTAATAAATTAATGGCTAACAGCAGCAGGAAGGAAGTCACCAGCATCACTACTGCAATTGCGGTGGCACCGGCATAATCGTATTGCTCCAGTTTGGTGATGATGAAGAGGGGCGTAATTTCTGACACCATAGGCATATTGCCCGCGATGAAAATGACGGAGCCATATTCGCCGGTTGCGCGTGCAAACGATAGAGCAAATCCGGTGAGCAGGGCGGGGAATATGGTTGGGAAGATGACTTTGGTAAACACAGTCCAATGACTGGCACCAAGGCTGGCAGCGGCTTCTTCCAGTTCATGTTCCGCGCCCTCCAGTACGGGCTGCACCGTGCGTACCACAAAAGGTAAACCGATAAAGGTAAGAGCGATTAATATGCCCAGTGGCGTAAATGCGACTTTGATGCCCAGGGGTTCCAGATAACTGCCTATCCAGCCATTGGTTGAATAGAGCCCGGTCAGGGCAATCCCGGCGACGGCTGTTGGTAAGGCAAAAGGCAGGTCGATCAGTGCATCGGCCAGTTTTTTTCCGGGAAACTGGTAACGTACCAGTACCCAGGCGACTATGCCGCCAAACAGAATATTCAGTAATGCTGCCAGTAGCGATGCGCCAAAAGTCAGCCGATACGATGCCATTACGCGCGGGGAAGTAACCGCAGCAATAAATCCATCCCAGCTCATGGTGAAGGTTTTCAGGAATACCGCTGACAAGGGAATCAGTACGATCAGAGCCAGGTAAAATAAAGTGAACCCCAGTGATAAACGAAAGCCGGGCATGACACGGAACGGATTGCCCGCGGGTCGCGTTACCGGAGTTCCGGTGCTGTGGAGCGGAGTGGGTACAGTACTGGCAATGGACATCATTATTCTCTTGTGAAAATGGTATTTATTGATTAAAAAATCCACGTATGAGCGCGGATTTTTTAATTGCATAGCTAATTACTTCGCGGCCGGCTGATAAATTTTGTCAAACACACCGCCATCGCTAAAGTGGGTTTGCTGGGCTTTCTGCCATCCGCCAAAGGTGTCATTGATGGTAAATAAGCTTAATTTTGGAAATTTAGAAGCGTATTTCGCCGCGATTTTAGGGTCGGTCGGACGATAGAAATTACGTGCTGCAATTTCCTGTCCTTCCGGTGAATACAGGTACTGCAGATAGGCTTCCGCTATTTTGCGTGTGCCGCGTTTATCGACGACTTTGTCGACCACGGCAACCGGTGGTTCAGCCAAAATACTCAGTGTAGGGAATACGGTATCGAATTTACCTTTGCCAAATTCGGCTTCTACCAGATAGGCTTCATTTTCCCATGCCAGCAACACATCGCCGACACCACGTTCAGCAAATGTGACTGTCGCACCGCGGGCACCGGAATCGAGTACCGGGACATTTTTATACAGGCTGGTAATGAAGGCGCGTGCTTTGGCGTCATCATTATTATTCTTTTTAAGTGCATAGCCATAGGCTGCCAGATAAGCCCAGCGTGCACCGCCGGATGTTTTCGGGTTGGCTACCACAACAGAAACACCCGGTTTAATCAAATCATTCCAGTCTTTGATTCCTTTGGGATTACCTTTGCGAACCAGTAACACAATCGTCGATGTGTACGGTGTGCTGTTGTGCGGCAGGCGTTTTTGCCAGTCGGGAGCTAATAATTTTCCTACGCTGGAAATTTCATCAATATCGTATGCCAGAGCCAGTGTGACCACATCGGCTTCCAGACCGTCAATAACAGCCCGGCCTTGTTTTCCTGATCCGCCATGAGATGCTTTCAGGGTCAGGTTGTCGCCTGTTTTATCTTTCCAGTATTTGGTAAAGGCTTTATTGTATTCCTGATAAAGTTCGCGGGTCGGATCATACGATACATTCAGCAGGGAAAAATCGGCAGCTTGCACCGAATGAGCTGCTTGTGCAAACAATGCGACTGCAATGACTGTTCTTGCTAATTTTTTAAACATGGCGGTTCCGTTTTATAAGGGGTCAACTAAAAATGAAGCGGGCACTTCGGATCAGGGCAGTCTTCGGGTTTTTCTGCTCTGCTAAGAGGCGGGTAAGTTACCCGCCGGGTTGCGTTAATACCGCCAGTTTAGTAACACCGGCACGCTGAATATTGGTAATCACTTTAGCGACCGACCGGTAAGGAACTCCTTCATCTGCCTGCAGGCTTAAGGCCAGGTCGGGATCATGTGTAACCAGACTCTTCAGGTCGGTTTCTACTTCCAGCAAGGTAACTTCACGCTTATCGATAAATACCCTGCTGGCGGCATCAATACTCACGGTTACCGTTTTTACTTGCGACGGTGGTGAGGTGCTTGATGTTTTTGGCAGGTTGATGTGGACTGCGTTATTGAGTAAGGGTGCGGTAATGATGAACGTCACCAGTAACACCAGCATGACATCTACCAGGGGCGTAATATTAATTTCACTGACCACATCGCTACTATCTCTGCCTGTTGAGAAAGCCATTATGCAAATACTCCCTGTGGTTTGCTTGTGTCGGTTTCTTTTTCCTGTGTTTGTTTTACTTTGTATTTAGCGACACGGAAACCGCTCTTCTGTGCCAGATTGACGAAGTCGGTGGCATAGTTGTCAAGTTCAGCCGCTGTTACTTTCAGTCGACGGACATAAAAGTTAAATGCCAGCACAGCCGGTACCGCAACAGCAATCCCGACGCCGGTCGCAACCAAGGCTTCACCAATTGGCCCTGCAACGACATCAATACTGGCAGAGGCATTTTTACCGATGGCGCTGAGCGCATGAATAATCCCGAATACAGTGCCAAATAAGCCGACGAAGGGTGCTGTGCTGCCCACGGAGGCTAATACGGCAAGACCACTTTCCAGTGAATGGTATTCCTTTTGAATTTGTTGACGCAGATGACGCTCCAGCAGTTCCTGACGATCCCAGCTGTGTTCCAGATCGCTGCCTGTGCCGTTTCCTTCGCTGACATACAGGGCATCAAAGCCGACGGTGGCCAGGCGGGATTTAGGGCTGGCATCGCTGGCCAGTGCCGTAGCGGCATCCAGGCTGGTAGCTGCCCAGAATTGTTGTGTAAATTGCCGGTTGCGTCGCGACAAACGCCAGTGCTGTATTCCCTTAATCAGGATCAGGGCCCAGGTGACAATGGAAAAAAATACAAGGGAATAAAGTGCTCCCTGTACGATAAGATTTAAGGTGGAGTCATTCATGGTATGCGCTCTTTACAAGTTTAAATTGGATTAAGAAAGTTTGAAGTTCAGAGGCACTTTTACAAATGCATCAATAGGTGTTTCTCCGCGTTTAGCCGGATCAAATTTCCAGTTTGTAACGGTTTTAATTGCGGCATCATCCAGGATGCGTTGTCCGCTGGTTTTTAATACGGTGATTTGGTCTGCTTGTCCTGAGGCTAAAACATGTACGTTAAGAATAACTGTGCCGTGGTAGCCTTTGAGCAGTGCTGCAGCCGGATACTCCGGAGCCGGATTATTCAGGTAACCGGCAAAGCCGCGCGGTTCGGTAATACGTTCTGCCGGTGCCGGAGCAGGTGGTGCAGGCGGAGCCGGAGCCGTCGCAACGCGTACAGCATCTGGTGAGGGTGTATTATCAACCGGCGTGTCACTGCGAACTAAGGGAACGGATGGCGCCGGTTTCGCCGGAGCCGGTAATGGTTTTGCCACTTGTGGCAAAGGCTTAGGTAAGATGACCGGCGGCGGTGGTGGCGGTGCAATATCGATGCTTAACGGCGGCGGTGGCGGAGATTGAAGCGGTTCTATCGGGCCATGACGGTTTATCGACGTGATAATTGCGGCATGCAGCAATACCGTTACTATCACCAGTGCAGTGATACTACGTTTGTTTCTCAGTCCGCCAGTTGCATTCTTGGCCTTGATGGCAGCGATGGCAGCCTGCACATTTGCCGGTTCAGTCAGTGGCAAAGGTTTGCGGGTCTGGCGTCTTACTGCCGTACGCCGCGGATAAGTCGTGATGCTTTCAAAAGTCAGGGTAGACATGATTTAGCCTTTTTAAAATTGCTTTCATACCTGTTCATTAGCAGAAAGCGTGCCTGATGTCTGATAGGTTCGGTTTACCTGTGAGGAAGATGAAATCGGGGAGGAATGCAGGGAGGTCGCTGCTAACAATACGACACATAACTGCTGCAAATTCAACAGATGGTATTGGTCATGGTGTTGAGTCTGATGCAGCAGAATGTAGCGGTAGTCGTTGTGTTTGTAAGTACATCATCCCCGGCAGGCGGAAGAATGAACAATACCCCCGGCAGGTGCTGACTTTGCCGGGGGTATTGTGTACGTGTTTAAATGATTATTTTATTGTTTGCCACGGAATACGATACCGATCCAGCGTGGGTTAGCCGGTGTAAAGCTATCCCATGTCTGCGCCAGCGGCGTATTATTGTTAAACAGGTTTTTGACCAATAAACTGACATCGAAAGTTTTTTTGGTATTGCCGATACCTGCCGCGATATCGGTGACGCTGTTGCCGCCTATCCATGCATAAGAGGATAAAGACGTATCCGAGTTATAACGGCTTGAGAAGGCCGTATTAAAACTGGTATGGAACTCTTTATCCGCCGATACAGGTATATGGTAATCTGCCGCCAGATTCAGGGTTACTTTAGCGGCACCAGGCAATGTCTGACCAGAGACGTTCTGGTATGGTGAGGCCCCGGTATAGGCGTTTTCTACCGGTTGTGCAGAATTTGTAAAGGATTTGTAGAAGGCATTGTTATAAGCGCCGGTAATCCGGACGACGGTATTTTTAAGCCCGCTGTACGTTGCATCCAGTTCCAGTCCGCGTGAGACAACTTTAGCCACATTACCGGTTGCTGTGGTGTAGTAGTACTGACCGTTATTGTTCAGTGCCGTGGTGTAGACATCCAGTACCCGGACTGCCTGTTGGTAGTTGGCGATATTGGTCAGGAATAAATCACCATTCAGCAGCAAAGTTTTATCCAGTAATGACGATTTTAGTCCCCACTCATATGAACTGGTACGTTCTGCTTTGACGGGGTTAGATATCCCGTTGGTAAACTGAGAAATACCGGCTTTAACACCATATTGCAAAGAGATATAGGTAGTCAGGTTGTCATTAATTTTGTATGCAGGGCTGATATTTATCGTAGGCAGATTACCAGAATAAGCTTGTGCCGTTGATTGATTAAATAGTACGCCGGCATTTGTCGCCCGGATGTTTTTTGCATCCGCTACCTGTTGTAATTGTGCTGCGGACAGGCTGTTGTAGGCCGCACCCGCGACGTTGGTGGCTTTAACGCCAAAGTATTGCAGCGCCACTGAATCAGCCAGGGCTAATTGGGCTGCATTGTTGCCACCTGCAACCAATGTGCCGGTTGAACCGGAATTGAAGCCGCCCAGCTGAACATTATTTACGGATACCGGATTCAGTGCTGCGCCGTAGCCATTATCAATGATGGAGCTGCTGCCGCTGGTGACGCGTGCTTCATGCGAGACGCGCAGCCCGGTAGTCACGGTGAAATTATTAGCAACATGCCAGTTAGCCTGAGCAAATATAGCATCGCTGCTATTTTCGATATCCTGAACACCGGCGGGCGAATTGTATAACATCGACAAACGATCCAGCGAATTGACCATTAGTAGCTGACCGGCAGCAGTGGCATCCAGCCGGTTGTATTGGGCTGTACTGGCAAAATAAGCTCCGGCATCGCTTCCCCATACTTTATTGTAATCGGCAATATCCTGCGTCTTCATGAAATACAGGCCGGCCTGGTAATCAACCAGTCCACCCAATTCTGAGCTGATACGAAATTCCTGGCTGGCTTGTTTGTAATTGAGGTTAAATCCGCCGGAATTAGGATTAATATCGAATGGCGTTCCTTCGTCATTGACCGCATTAAAATGATAATCTTTATATGCAGTAATTGAAGTCAGTGTATGTGTTCCTAATGTCCAGTTTAACTCGGCAGTAGCACTGCGGCTGCCTGTGACCTGGGGTAATCCGTTGTTATAGTCAACGGCACCCTGACCCGATCCATTCAGGTAGTTACCCAGGTAGCTATAGTTTGCCTCTTGCGTAAACCAGCTGCGCCCTAAGCGGGTTTGTGCATCGGTAGAGAGAGGATTGACCGACCCATTGGAATAGACAGATGGTGTTTGAGTAAAGATAGTGCGGTTATTAGACGTTTCACCGGAATTTGGTTGTACCTCAACTGAAAACCGGGCGTTAAAGTCGCGTGTTGGCGTAAGCAGAAACTGAACTTTACCAGTGAGCCGGTCCGTATTGGTAAAGGACTGATCACGGTCATATAAATTGACCATGTCGCCAGATCCCTTGTCTGCACTAAATGTGCCGCGCCAGGCCAGAAGGTCGTCCACAATTGGCCCGCCTCCTGCAAATGTAGCGGCAACAGTGCCACGCTGACCAAGAGTCAGCGAGTAGTCGGAACTTGGGGTGAATGAAGGACGGTTGGTGGTAATGTTAATCACACCCAGACTGGCATTTTTTCCTGATTGCGTACCTTGTGGGCCACGTAATACTTCCAGCGTATCTACATCGGTAAAATCGTAGCTGGATGTCAGCGCATTGTAGGCATAACTTACGCCATCTACTGTTACGCCAACGCTGGGATCCTGCGCTTCGGTCTGGCCGATTTTACCTATGCCGCGTATTGAAATACTACTGCTGCGTTGATTACCCTGATTCCATACTACATTGGAAGCACGTTTGATTATTGAGCCGATATCGGCTGCATTTAATGTTTGTAAATCTTCACCGCTCGTAATGGAAATAGAGTTAGGTATATCTTTTACTGCGGCAAGTCGTGCCGTACCGGTAACGGTAACTTCACCCAGCGTTTGTGGTTCTTCCGGTGCTGCTGCTACGGTGCCAGGTGCAGCAGGGGGAGCCGTAGCGGCCGGTGTGCCGCTTGCTGTTGCCTGTGCCGCAGCCTGTGCGGCGATAGTCTGTTTTAATTTAACAATTTCAGCTTGTAAATCAGCAACGGTCGGATCTGCCGCATATACGGAACCTGATGCTGCAATAAATAAACTGGCTATTATGCCGGCAATAGGTTGCAGGCGGAATCCTGATTGTTGTCGCGTTCGCTGGGATGTCGTGTGATGTCTTAGTCTGGTACGCATTGCAAATTCTCCTGAAAAATAAGAGGTAAATACAATTCGTTACGCAAGTTACATACCATGTCTTATTTGTCGTTTTAACCGATGCTTTATTGTGGGAGACTGACATGAAATCAGTCAGGTGATTTTTATCGGTTTTAGCTCTTGATTGATACAAATCCAGTCTTAAAAAAAGAGAAAAATATGTCTGGCATATCGTAGCTGAATCACGGAAATTTTCGGCATTGTCATGTGTTGAAAATTCAACCTGGTAGTGCGATATAAACTAATTTTTATTTATTTGCTGCGAATTCAACAGTATGTTTATACCGGATGTCCGTGCTGAACTGCGGGGGGCAGGGAGGATAGGGTTTTATTACTTAGAAAAAACGGCGGGCTGGCTATGCGTGTTTTTAATGCCGGTTGCAGTACCCTGCCCCCGGCGTGTAGTGGCATGCAGTTGATCAGTCGTGGTTGATCAGCGCAACTTCAGTGATAATTTTTTCTCTGGTCAGATCCGGGGCAAATTCCAGAATAAAATCGACGGTGTAAGTGCGCAGATAGGTACCGCGACGTACCGCCAGACGCGTGACGTTGGCGCTAAACAAGTGACTGGCAGGTATCGTGTTTAAGCCATGTGCTCTGAGTGATTCGGCTGCCATTGAGGCGACGATACCCACACCCATACCGAGTGCGACATATTGTCCGATAACATCGGCATCCATCGCAGTCAGAACGATATCGGCGTGCAGATCGCTGGCACGAAATGCTTTATCAATATGGCTGCGACCGGTAAAGCCGATATCGTAGGTAATCAGTGGCCAGGTGGCGATATCCTGTAGTTTGATTTGTTCGCCGTTGGCGACACAGGACAGCAAAGGATGTCCGTCAGGGACAACTAATACGTGGCTCCATTCATAGCATGCAAACGAAGCCAGGTCTTTAAACTGACTCAGGCCTTCGGTTGCAATACCAATATCTGCTTTTCCTGACATCACCAGATCGGCAATATGTTCAGGTGAGCTTTGTTGCAGCGCGATCCGGACGTTGGGAAATGCCAGCCGGAATGCCTGTACAACATGCGGTAATACATAGCGTGCCTGGGTGTGGGTCGTAGCAATGGTCAGTGTGCCTTTGTTTTGATCTGCGTAATCATTACTGGCGCGTTGCAGGTTTTCTGCTTCTACCAACAGGCGTTCAACAATGGTTAAAATGCCTCTGCCCGGTTCAGTCAGCCCTGTCAGACGTTTGCCGTTCCGCTCAAAAATAGTGACGCCCAGTTCTTCTTCCAGTTCACGGATCTGACGACTTACACCCGGCTGCGATGTGAATAGCACGTTGGCGACCTCGGTCAGATTAAATCCGCAGCGCGATGCTTCACGAATGGAGCGTAATTGTTGAAAGTTCATAATTGAGCAGTAGTAAAGGTAGAGTCTGCTTTTAATATCGGAGCAGATTCAGGGCTGGTAAAAATATGCAGGCGACGCGGAGTGACTAACAATGTTTCACCAGTTTTGAATTGTCTGGCGGCGTAGTACTCCGTCGGTAGCAATGCCTCGATTAATTCGTTATTGTCTTCACGTGCTAATTCAAGCTGGGTTAGCGGTCCGATGCTGTGTACGCGTTTTAACTGCGCCACCAGTCCTGGCATATCCGGGCTGTAGCGCTGCACATCAAGCTCATGCGGCCGCACATAGGCAGTTCCGCTGCCATCTATGACATGCTGGTGTTCCGGTGCGTTAAATGATGCAGTTCCAGCCTGTAATATACCCTCATGCAGCCTGCCATGAAACAGATTTACACTCCCCAGAAAACCATAAACAAAAGGTGAGGCGGGATACTGATATACCTGTTCCGGCGAACCTTGTTGTTCAACCTGTCCCTGGTTCATGACAATAATCTGGTCGGATACTTCCAATGCTTCTTCCTGATCGTGCGTGACGAAGATGCTGGTGACGTGTAATTCATCGTGTAACTGCCTCAGCCAGCGACGTAATTCTTTCCTGACTTTGGCATCCAACGCACCGAATGGTTCATCCAGTAGTAATACGCGCGGTTCAACGGCCAGAGCCCGTGCCAGAGCGATACGCTGGCGCTGTCCGCCGGAGAGTTGCGACGGGTAACGATCTGCCAGCCAGTCGAGCTGGACGAGATCCAGTAATTTTTTTACTTTTTCACGTATTTGCGCTTCACTGGGACGATGCTGACGTGATTTTACCCTCAAGCCAAAAGCAACATTATCAAAGATGCTCATGTGCTTAAAAAGCGCATAGTGTTGAAAAACAAATCCGACCTGGCGTTCACGGACATGTTTAACGGTAGCATCTTCACCATCAAGCAATACCTGTCCGCTATCCGCATGTTCAAGTCCGGCAATAATGCGTAATAAGGTGGTTTTTCCACACCCGGATGGTCCCAGTAACGCCGTTAATTCTCCGGCCGGAAAATCAAGAGAGACATTGTTTAAGGCTTGAAACTGACCAAACCGCTTATTGAGTTGTTTGACTGCGATGCTCATGGTGATTTCCTGGTTCTGATTGCTGTAAATGGGGCATACAGCCGTTTCTTTATTACTTATTTAACCGTTATGGTGAAAGTATTGCATTGGTTTGTTATAAAGAGAACGAATTTATGTGTATTTAGTTAGTACTTTTTTGCATAAGAGCAAAACTTGAAAGGCCCGGCATCATGGATGCGGGCCGGTATTTTTTTACATGGCATTCCATGTGCTGATTTATTTTTTACCAGGATGGCGTAACGGTAGCAGCGCGCGGTGTGGCGGCAACCGGCTGGCCCGTTTTATTGCTAAGGTCGCTTGCAGATGCCGGGGTATTTTTCATTTCAGTCGCTGCAGGGCTTGTACCCGCCGCAGTATCCTCATGCCGTGCCGCACCGCTGACACTGTAAATCACAGTCAGGGCAATGAAGCTGGCAACTAAAAATGCGGGCAGGCTGCCTTTGCGGACTGGTTTAGCGGATTTTACGGAGATTTCCGGGTCAGCTGTTTTTTGAACTTCTTTCCAGCCTGTGATCATAGGCCTGACCAGATTATCTTTTTTAAATATCACATAAAACCCGATAGCGACGATATGTAGTACCAATAATCCCAGTAAGAAATTAGAGAGTAATTGATGGATGCTGGTGAGGCGGTTCGATAGCGCTGACCCTGCCAGGTCAGCCAGAGGGCCGGTAAAGGCGATATCGTCATTGGAAAACAAACCGGTACCAGCTTGTATTGCCAATAAGGCGAGTAATGCTAATACGGATAATGCGCCAATCGGGTTATGACCGACACCTTTCCATTGACCACGTAAGTACGCCTTAATTTTTGGCGGGGAAGGTGCAAAGTTGATAAAACGTGCATGTGTGGAACCAACAAAGCCCCAGATCAGCCGGAATACGACCAGGCCAATGATGGCAATGCCGGCTTTGCTGTGAATATCCATCAGATCGCCGCCAAGTTCACCTGTAATGACAGCCGTGGTGACCAGTCCGACCAGTGCCCAATGAAAAATACGGACAGGCAAATCCCACAAGTGAATACGGGTTAGTACGGAGCTGACGGTTTCATGGCCCTGTTCATTTATTAATTTGGTGTTCATGCCGGCGACCTTATTTTGATGTTTTTAATTCTGAAGCGGTATTAGTTTGCTGCAGCTATTGGTGCTGCCTTGGGTATTGGTGCGGCAATGCGGATAATAGATTTTCCGCCTTGTGCTTCGTAATCTTCCGATCCGGCTGCACCGGCTACTTTGTAGCCTTTGGCTGCCAGGATATCGGCCGCAGCACCAGCGCGGTGTGCGTGGTTAGATACAGTAATGATGGCGCGGTCTTTAGGGATATAAGCCAGGCTTTTTTCCAGATCCTTCGCTTGTATGTTCAGGTAGACAGGAAAACTGCCTTTGGCGCTCAACTCATCCGGGCGACGTACATCAATGACCAGCAATTTTTCCGGTGTCGCCAGCAAGCTATCAATTTCAGTACTGGTGAGTCGTTTTGCCTGGTATTTCCAGACGTCGGCCGCTGCCGCTGCTGCTGCTTTAGGGTTCGTTGTGCTTTGTTGTGCAAAGACGATGGATGCAGTAAGACCTAATGCAACGATCAGCAGGTTTTTCTTATTAATCAAACTTTTCATAATAACGACTCCTTAAATGTGAATACTTTTTAATGAGCAATCATCGTGCCAGGCGAGGTCCGCCCTGCCGGCGGTAATCAGTTGGGTATTGCAGGATGAAATTTAAACAGATCTGCTGCATAGCGCGCAGTTGCATCGCGTAACCTGGTGATTCTTCAGCAGAAAATAATATGTTTGTTTTAGGACAGATGACTTTACGCATCTGCTGCAAGTCCAGCAGCAATGATACATAACGGGTGCTGCTGCAACAGCACGAAACAGCCGATTTATTAGCAAATGTAAGAAGAGAAATTTTTTATGAAATAAGTATAAAAACCTGGTTTCTGCAGGGGGAATCTAAGACGAATGGCGTATTGTCCTGATGATTTTTTAAGCATTTTTTGTGAGGGGATGAAAGCTGGCCTGATAGTTGCTCATACAGGTTCAGGTTCACTTTACTTTACTTCACAGTCTTGTGTCAGGACAAATGCATTATTCATTTAAGGGGCAATAACATGAAAAAATTTATACCTGTTTCAGGAGGTAAGCGATGAAGACTAAAGCGCTTTATCTCTCGGTCCTGCTGACGTTTACTACGGCAATTTCAAGCGCTGCAAATGATGATAAGCCGGCTGCTGATCAGAGCAAAGCTGTTCCGGCAGCTACGGCTTCTGCTGCTGCAAAAGTACCGGCACCAGTGGTTAAACCATGGGCATATCAACCGATACAACTGGTTGCTGCACCAGCAGTCAGACAAAGTAAATGGGTACGTACTCCTATTGATGCATTTATCCTTGCACAACTGGAAGCCAGGGGGATTAAACCATCGGCAGATGCCTCCCGTGGTACTTATATCCGCCGCGCTACGCTGGACGCCTGGGGTATTCTCCCGACTACGGAAGATGTGAAAGCGTTTGAGAACGATCATTCACCACAAGCTTATGAAAAACTGGTAGATCGTTTATTGTCGTCGCCGCATTTCGGTGAGCGTCAGGCACGTCGCTGGCTTGATCTGGCCCGTTATGCAGACAGTGCCGGTTTTCAGGGTGACCAGACACGTCCTAACAACTGGCGTTATCGTGATTACGTGATTAATGCGTTTAATCAGGATAAACCGTTTGACCGTTTTGTACAGGAACAACTGGCTGGTGATGAACTCTTCCCTGATAGTCAGGAAGCTAAAATCGCTACCGGCTTTTTGGCTGGCTACCCGGATAACAGTAATTCACGTGATTTGGTTCAGCGTAAATATGAAATTGCTACAGATATGACCGATCTGGTCGGTGGTGCTTTTCTGGCTGCAACGGTTGGCTGCGCACGATGCCACAATCATAAATCAGACAAAGTAAGTCAAAAAGAATACTTCCAGTTGCAGGCATTCTTTGCTAATACCAGCGTCGATGAAAAAATGGCTCTGATGAAAGGCACGGAGTCAGCATGGGATACGGAATTCATTAAAAAGCAAGCAGCTTATCGCGAGGCAAGCAAAGATATCCGCGCTAAGCAAAAAGCAATTTTGGATACCGTACGTGCTGAAGGTTTGAAATACCACAAAGAACGTTATCTGACCGATAGTCGTGAAGCTATCTTTAAACCGGAGAGTGAATGGAATGCATTGGATCGCTGGGTTAATTTTCGTCTGAAAAGTGTCACTACAGATAATGACATTGCCGCTTATCTGAAGCTGACAGCCGAAGATAAAGACAGTGCTGATTACAAACCGGAAAATATTCCTAAATGGAAGGATTATGAAAAACTGACGAATGAGCTGAAGAAATTCGACAAGCTCAGACCAGGCAGCGGATCGAACCAGATTACTTCTGTAACTGAACTCGGTCATTCTGATTCACCACCGACGAATATTCGTTTTGGTGGTACGCATGAACGTCCTCTGGATGAAGTACAACCAGGTATTCCTGCTTTATGGGGCGGCGATAAGCTTGAAATTATTCCGACAGCCACATCTTCCGGCCGGCGTGCGGCCTTAGCTAAATGGATTACCAGTGATAACAATCCATTGACAGCACGTGTCTATGTTAACCGGGTATGGAGCCAGTATTTTAATAACGGTATTGTCAGTACAGTCGCTGATTTCGGGCGTGCCGGACAAAAGCCAACTAATCCTGAATTACTGGATTACCTGGCTGGAAATTTCATCAAACAAGGATGGAGCGTCAAAAAATTACAACGTGAAATTCTGTTGTCGAGTGTGTACCGTGAGTCATCGGATGAACGGCTTGAAGTCTTAAAAGCAGATCCGGAAAATAAATTGCTGGCGGTATTCCCGCGTAAACGGCTGGAAGCGGAAGAGATTCGTGATTCCCTGTTATTTGCATCGGGTGAAATCGAAGATAAAGTCGGCGGACCGGCAGTATTTCCGCAAGTGCCAGGCAATTTGGGCGCAGGTAATTTATGGGTGGTTTCAACAGATGCACATGACTTTAATCGCCGTAGCATTTACACCTTTGTCCGACGCAGTATTCCTTATCCATTAACACAAACGTTTGATCCGGCAGATTCGTCACATCCGCATCACAAACGCGATGTAACAACGACGCCATTGCAAGCACTGACCCTGTTTAACAGCGATGTGGTTTTTGGCTGGTCGCAGGCATTAGCTGGTCGTGTTATTCGTGAAGCCGGTAACGATGAATCCGCTCAGGTGAGTAAATTGTATGAAATTCTTTTTTCCCGTGAACCGAGTAAAGCAGAACGGGCGTTGCTGAAAGAATTTTTAACATCACAGGAAAAGTTGATTCAGCAAAAAGCATCGTCCGGAAAGTTTGAAATTGCTATTCCGACCGGTGTGCCGGCTTCCGCTGCATTTAATCCGGTACGTGCCGCAGCATTCGTTGATCTGGTTCATACCGTAGCTAACTCGAATGACTTTGCATATCGTTTTTAATTGTTTCCTGGATGACCGGATCAGCCTGTATCAGACTGATCCGGTCTGATTAATCTGAATACCTTGAATAACATAAAAAATAAGGAAAAAATATCATGAGTACACAATCACGTCGCGATTTTCTGATTCGCTCCGGCATGGGTTTTGGTGGTGCGGCATTGAGTGGTTTTTTGCCGGGTGGCGGAGTTATTTCAGCCGCATCTGCGGCAGACCTGGCGGCAGATCCACTGGCACCTAAAGCCGGTAATTTTCCGGCTAAAATTAAATCGGTTATCTGGTTACACCAGAATGGCGCTCCGAGTACGCTGGATTTGTATGACTACAAACCGGAACTGGTTAAATTACATGGACAAGATGTACCGGCATCCTTTCTGAAAGGGATCAAAACCAGTACCCAGGGTGGTGTCGGTAAATTGTTTGCATCAAACCGTACCTGGAAACAGTATGGCGAAAGCGGTGCCTGGTTTTCTGATCTGGTTCCCAACATTGCACAGCATGCCGATAAGATGACTTTTATTAAATCGAGCGTGACAGTAGGTGCAACGCACGATATTTCGATTTTAAAATTGAATACCGGTGATGTAAGCCCGGGTCGTCCTTCTCTGGGTGCCTGGGTCAATTATGCGCTGGGTTCGGCTAACCAGGATTTGCCATCGTATGTAGTTCTGTATAACGGTAAAAGCGAACCAACGGCCGGTTCGGTTAACTGGAGCTCCGGTTTCTTACCTGCCGTGTATCAGGGTACGGCATTCCGTCCGGGCCCGTCGCCCATTCTGTATCTGCAACGCCCTGAACTGACGGCGGCAAATGAACAGCGTGCTTCGCTGGATTTGTTAAAACGCCTGAATGCGCAAGGTGAAGCGCGTTATCCGTCCGATACTGAACTGAAAGCACGGGTACGTTCGTATGAGCTGGCTGATCGTATGCAGCGTGCAGCACCGGAAGCCGTCGATCTTTCGAAGGAATCAGAAGATACCAAAGATAAATATGGACTGAATGATCCGACAACCGCCGGTTATGGTACGACCTTGTTGCGTGCACGTCGTTTGGTTGAGCGTGGTGTGCGCTTTATTCAGGTGGTTTCAGGTTCACCTGAAAATCAGACTGAAATTACCAGCTGGGATGCCCATAGCAATCTTGAAAAAAATCATGGCCTGATGGCTAAGATGGTTGATAAACCAATCGGTGCATTACTGGCTGATTTAAAAGAGCGCGGTTTGCTGGAAACAACTCTCGTGGTATGGACTTCCGAGTTTGGTCGTACTTCCTACGGTCAGAGCGGTAATGGCCGTGATCATAATCCGTGGGGTTATACCCAGTGGCTGGCCGGCGGTGGTTTAAAAGCGGGCTTTACTTATGGTGAAACCGATGAAATCGGTTTGCAAGTCGCAGATAAGGATAAAGCCGTGGATACCTATGATGTGCATGCGACTGTATTGCAATTATTGGGTCTGGATCATTTGAAAACTACCTTCCTGAATAACGGTCGCTCGGAACGTCCGACTGTTGTGTACGGTAAGGTTGTGAAAGATATTTTGAGTTAATAAAAATAACGATCACATGCGTAAATTAATTCTTTTTTTGGGAACCTGCGCCGCACTTGTCGCAGGTATAAGCTGGGCTGACGTTGGAATCAGTACCGATTTAATGCAGTCGATAGAAGATACAAACAAAAGTCTGTCATCGAATATTTCACTGAATGATGTGAAGGCATCGACAGCGGATGCAAACGAATTAACCGATATGTTTGCGCAGGTTGAAACTTTTTTTGTCCAGAAAGGTGATGCTCCGGATGCGGTTGATCTGGCGAAAAAGAGTAAAGAACTCACTATGGATATCGTTAACTATATGGCCGCTAAAAATTATGAGGCAGCAACCAATGCGGCGACCACCGTATCGCGAAACTGCCGTACCTGCCATACATTTTATAAAAAGGAGTAGGCGATTTTTAAGCGTATTAAGCAATTTTTTTCGTCCGACATTTGGTTTGGCCTGATGGTGGCAGCATCACTGGTAGTGACATCCGGTGCTATTGCTGCCGGGACTGCTAAGCCGCCGGTTTTCGGGGGAGATCCGGTAGCAGGAAAGATCAAACTGGAAGCCGAACGCTGTCTTGAATGCCATGATGCTAACGGGCAGGACAGTAGTAATGGCCCCTTGAATAAATTTGCGACTTTATCGGGTCAGTATCCCGGATATATTGTTAAACAGGTGCAGGATTTCCGGCATGAGCGACGCCATTATGATTTTATGACTATGATGGCGGGCACGCTTAGTGATACCGATTTGTTTGATATTGCAGCTTATTTTGGCACTGGTAAAAAAATGCAGGCTGATGGTGGTGTTGATAGTCCCGTTGCCAGAAAATTGTTTCAAAACGGTGATCCTGCCAGAGCTGTTATTGCTTGCGTCGCTTGTCATGGTGTACGTGGTCAGGGCGCGGTAGCCGCTAATGTCATTTACCCGGTTATTGGCGGACAGCAGTGGAGTTATCTGGAGCAGCAGTTACGTGACTGGCGCAGCGGGGAGAGAAAAAATAGTCCTGGTAATGTTATGAATGGCATCGCTAAGTCGCTGACCGATGAAGAACTGCTTGCTTTGTCTCATTATATTGCTGGTTTGTAAAAAATATCACGTTGCGGAAACATTAAGTAGTATTAAGTAGTTAATATAGATAATAGCAGGCTATACAGTAGGCTATGAGTTAGCCCACCTATTCAGGAGAATGAAAAATGAAGAAAATTTTACTTGGCTGCGTGTTATCTGGCCTTATCGCTTTGCCTGCGCTTGCTGCGTTAAAGGAAGGTGATATTGCACCTGATTTTAAAGCTGAAGCATCACTGGCCGGAAAATCCTTTCAGTTTTCACTGAAAGAGTCACTGAAAAAAGGGCCTGTGGTGGTGTATTTCTATCCATCTGCGTTTACCGGCGGCTGTAATATTCAGGCGCATACATTTGCAGTGAATCAGGAAAAATTTGCAGCAGCGGGAGCCACAATTATTGGCGTATCTCTGGATAGTATCAGTCGTCTCAATGCATTTTCTGCCGATCCGCACTATTGTGCCGGTAAGTTTCCGGTCGCCTCTGATGCGGGTGGAAAAATTGCAGTTTCTTATGACCTTGCTGTAAAGCAGATTGCTGCCGGTAAAAAGGATACGCGCGGTGTGGAAATCGATCATGATACGACCGAACGAACCACATTTATTATTACACCAAACGGAAAAATTATTGCCAGTCTGGGTGGTCTTGCCCCGGAAGATAACGTGAATAAAGCGTTGGAAGTGGTACAAAATTTAAAGTAATAATGTACTCGTTTTATTAAATTATTTTTTACTCGTTAAGTGTAATTCACCCTGAAAAAAACTACTACCATAAGGAAATACTATGAATAAGAAGATGAAAAAAATCTTTGCTCCCGCTCTGGCTCTTGTGATCCTGGCTGCAGCTTCCCTTGCTATGGCTCAGCAGGCACCAAAGCCGGAACAATTGATTAAAGTACGTCAATCCAGCTTCCAGGTGATTGCCTGGAGTTCCGGTCGTATTAAGGCTTCTCTTGAAGGGCAATACAATAAGGATGACGTGGTTAAGGCTGCCAACACGATTGCCGCTGTTGCTAATTCCGGTTTAGGCGCTTTGTTTGCACCGGGTACAGAGCAAGGTAAAGGCTGGCATGAAACCTCGGCAAAGCCGGAATTATTTAAAGATCTTAAACACTTCGCTGAACTGGGTGCCAACTTCAATAAAGAAGCCAGCGAGCTGGCTGTGGTTGCTGCCGGCGGCGATGCTGCAGCAGTAAAAACACAGTACGGTAAACTGACCCGTACCTGCAAAGCATGCCACGATGATTTCAAAAGCAAAGATTAAATTTTTTGATTGAGGCATCGGTCTTGCTGTCCGTGCTGTTGATCTATGCTGCCTCTTCGTTAATACCCCGCTGAATAGTGTTTTTTGGCATGTGTTAATGGCAGAGACAGTATGCGTTTTGAAAAATTTTATAACTTATTTCACAGAGACTTCTTATGCGTAATTCAAGCTTTAAGGCAGTGGTATGGTTTTCCTGCGCCGTAACTGCGATGGCGATCACGGCTGGCGCATTTGCGCAAACCGCTTCCCCTGTTGCGACGCCGGGTGCCAGGTCAACTGATCCTGCCAAACCGTTTAGTTTTTTTGTGACCAGTGAAGGTATCGGTAAAGGTGCGGATCTGGGCGGTCTGGCAGGCGCTGATGCGCAATGTCAAAAATTGGCAACTGCGGTAAATGCCGGTAATAAAACCTGGCATGCTTACCTCAGTACGCAGGCAGCGAATGGTAATCCCGCGATTAATGCACGTGACCGTATTGGTCAGGGCCCGTGGTACAACACACGCGGTGCACTGATTTCCCGTGATCTGGCGCAGTTAAACGGGGATACCCTGGAACTGGCACGACTTGGTAATAACATCAGTAAAGCGACGGCATTTACTGAAAAAAATGAATCAGTTAAAGGTGCGGGAGATACGCCGAATCAGCACGATATTATCACTGGTTCTCAAGCTGATGGTACGGCATATACGGATGCTGCTGACCATACCTGTAAGAACTATACAAGTAGTGCCGCTGACGGCTCTGTTCAGTTAGGTCATTTTGATCGCACCGGTGGTAACAACACTTCCTGGAATTCCACACACCCAAGCCGTGGCTGCGGTCAGGCGAATCTGGTTTCGACCGGTGGTGCAGGCTTGTTGTATTGTTTCGCGGTTAATTAACTAGTCCGACAGACGCCTGTGCGTCATTCATCCTCTCCGGCTGATCCGGAATCTGAAAAATTCCCGGATCAGCGGTATGGCTGTTTTACCGGAATTACGCAAATTGTCTCAGTGGCATTGCTACTTTGCAGAACGGATTGTGCTGTTTACGGTGATAAACCTGGCCGGGACAATTTTGCGTAAGTCTTTTTATTCGTTGATTTATTAATTTCACTTTTAATGTGAGTATGACGAGAATTCCATCATGAGAAAAATTACTCTATTTCCTGGTAAGCGCGCATTGTCAATTCTTATGATGAGTATGTTGACCGGGGTTGTCGCACCAACGCTGCTGAATGTTAATTCGTTTGCCGTTGCCGCTTCAGCCAGTCTTGCCGGTTTACCTGATTTTAGCAGTCTGGTCGATAAAGTCGGCCCGGCGGTAGTCAATATCCGTACTACGGAGAGCACTAAAACGATTGAAGCTGATGGCGGTAGTCAGGATGAGCAGATGCAAGAATTTTTCCGGCGTTTTTTTGGCGTACCGATACCGGATCAGGGCCACAATCAGACGCCGCACCATGTACCGGCTCCCGGACAAAAAGATAAAAAAGCACAAAAATCACCCTCCGATGATCAGACACCCCGCGGTGTCGGTTCCGGTTTTATTATTTCGCAAGATGGTTATGTGATGACGAATGCGCATGTCGTCGATGGCGCGGATGACGTCTTTGTTAAGCTGACGGATAATCGTGAATTTAAGGCAAAAGTAGTCGGGCTGGATAGTCGTACCGATGTGGCGCTACTTAAAATCGACGGCACCGGATTACCTAAAGTAGCTATTGGTGCATCTGCCAGAGCCAGGGTCGGTGAATGGGTCATTGCCATCGGTTCGCCGTTTGATCTGGAAAATACGGTCACCGCCGGGATTATTTCTGCCAAAGCGCGTGAAACCGGCGATTTCTTGCCATTGATTCAGACCGATGTGGCTGTAAATCCCGGCAATTCGGGTGGCCCGCTGATTAATATGCGCGGTGAAGTTGTGGGTATTAACTCGCAGATTTATAGTAAGTCGGGTGGATTTATGGGGATCTCTTTTGCCGTGCCTATCGATGAAGCTATGGCTACCGCAGATCAACTCAAATCTGCCGGTCATGTTACCCGCGGACGCCTGGGTGTGTACCTTGGTGAAGTCAGTAAAGAGCTGGCCGAATCGCTGGGTTTACCATCGGCTAAAGGCAGTGTGATCGGGCGGGTGGAAAAAGGTGGGCCGGCTGAGATGGCTGGTCTGGCGGGGGGCGATATTATTGTTAAATTCAATAATGTCGTCGTCGACAAAAGTGCCGACTTAAGGCGTCTGGTTGCCGCCACCAAACCGGGATCAAATGTTAAATTGCTGGTCTGGCGTAAAGGGGTAACGCAAGTCATTACCGTGACCCTGGCTGAAATTGAGCTGGAAAAACAGGCTAAAAATGAGGCGTCGCCGGCAGAACCTGAGGCGATAAATGCGAATGTGTTTGGTATCGATCTGCTTAATATTACTGACGCACAAAAAAAGGAATTGCAGCTTAGTTCCGGTGTGTTGGTTACTAATGTGGATGGTGCCACAGTACGCCCTGGTTTGCACGAAGGCGACATTATTTTGACTCTGAATAACGTCGACATCAAAGATGTTGCTCAGTTTACGGCGCTGGCGGCTAAAACCGATACGAAAAAAACTATCGTTTTATTGGTGCGGCGCGGGGAAAATTCGCAGTTTATTTCCTTACGTCCAATGAGTAAATAGGGGGCGTGTTAGTCGTTTTTTAGTGTGAATAAATGCAAAATGCGGATGATGTGCAGATTCTTTATGCTAAAAACGACTATCAATTTTCGAAATAATTCGTGTTCAAACAGGTATCGTCAGGGTATTGTCAGGCATTGTCTTTTGGCCTTTTATATTGGATATATCCTGTGAATAAACTTCTTACCTTCCCGGATTTGGCCGTCATGACGACGTCGATACGTGCCAAGGCTCTGTTATTTCATGACCCGCGTTCCTCAGAATTATTGTTACAGGTTGAGCGGATTGCACGCAGTGATGCCAGTGCCTTGATTGTGGGTGAGACCGGTACCGGAAAAGAGCTGATCGCACGTCATATTCATGCACAGAGCGGCCGGACTGGTCCTTTTATTGCCGTTAATTGCGGCGCATTCAGTGAGTCGCTGATTGATGCTGAGTTATTTGGTCACGAAACCGGTGCGTTTACCGGTGCATCGCAGGCACGAGCCGGTTGGTTTGAGGCGGCAAATGGCGGCACGATGTTTTTGGATGAGATCGGCGATTTATCCATGGCTCTGCAGGTCAAATTATTACGGGTGTTGCAAGAGCGCCAGGTGGTACGGCTGGGATCGCGTCGCCCCATTGCCCTGGATGTCCGTCTGGTAGCTGCCACCAACGTGGATTTGCACAAGGCGATTTTGTCGGACCGGTTTCGCTCTGACTTGTATTACCGGTTATCGGTTGCTACCATACAGCTGCCACCGCTCTGTGAGCGCCCCGGCGATATTTTGCCGCTGTCACAGCACTTTATCGGCATCTACAGTGCCAAGATGAATATTAAGGACGTTACCTTAGCTGCCGATGCAAAGGCAGCCCTGCTGTCGTATGAGTGGCCCGGCAATATCCGGGAACTGGAAAACGTCATACATTACGGGCTGATTGTTTGCCGGGATCATCAGATTCGTGCTGATGATTTAAAACTGGTCGGCGCCATTCATCGCAATCGTGCTGTTACAGAAGGTATCGACGTTCCGCTGCAGGTGCTTGTTTCAGATTCAGGTTCAGCATCAGCATCAGATTTAACACCGGAAGTCAGTTCTGTTGCGGCGGCACGTGAGCAATTGTATCGTCGTCTGGAAGAATTGGTCAGCGAGCTGGTCTCTGCAGGAGACCCGGATTTATTCAATTCGGTAGAAGAATCGCTGGTACGTACCGTGTTTAGCTGGTGTAACCAGAATCAGGTACATAGTGCCCGGGTTCTTGGTATCAGCCGCAATGTTTTGCGTACACAACTGAAGCGGTTCGGTCTGATTAAGCAGGAGTCAGGGAGTCTGTCTTCCCCGAATTATCACGCCGAAAATCTGGCTGGTTCTGAGCAGCATGCAGCAGTTTTTTAATTTATCTTCTGCAACTTGTTTGTGAATTGGTTCGATGAAAACCATCAGCACGTCGTAGTGCACCCTATCGACGCTCTGATTTTGCTCATGCCACCTTATCACATTATTTATATTCATTCTTTGCATTAGCACTCACGTTTTTATTCGTTTTACGATGTGTGTAGATTGGTTACATTGGAGTGCTGCTGCGAAATCAGCAGCACATTATCTGATCTGACAGAGTTTATGCAAAATCACTCCGGCGTGTCATCCTGGCGAGGCAATTTTGTGTAAGTCATGTCCAATTGAAAGCGACTTATGACCAATATTTCCATCAATGAAACTGCTAGTTCCATATTTTTTCAACATCATCGGGCCGGTTCTTTAAATCAGGACGAGGTGCTTACTACTCAGGCGAGTGAAGATCAGGTGCTGCTGCAGGCACGCCGGCAGGCGCTGGATACGCATCTTCCTTTTGCCGGCAGTGTGACGCCGCAGGATGCCTGGCATTTAATACAACATCATCTGGCTGTGTTGGTGGATGTCCGTACTAATGAAGAGCGTAAGTTTGTTGGCTATGTATCCGAATCGGTGCATGTTGCCTGGATGACCGGTACGCAAATGAATAAAAATCCACGCTTTGTTAAAGAGCTGGAAGCCAAAATCAAAGATAAAGCAACAGTCATTTTGCTGCTGTGCCGTAGCGGAAAACGGTCTGCTGCAGCGGCTGAAGCGGCAAGCAAAGCCGGGTTTCAACAGGTATTTAATGTGCAGGATGGATTCGAGGGTGATTTGAACGAAGCGCAACAACGCGGACAGCAAGGCGGCTGGCGCTGGCACGATTTACCCTGGATTCAGGATTAAGGTAATACAAGATTATCCGTAATGCTGAAGGGTTTACGCCAAGTTGCGTAAACCCTGTAACTAAAGGAAATGGAATGTTAGTCCGAATTTTGCACGCTCTGTTGTCGTCTGCTCAGATTGTTACTGACCAATGCTTATGGCAGGGATCGTATTTTTTATATGGGGTGCCGGTATGACGCTGCCGACACTATCCCGAAAAGATATCCGCTCTTCCCTGTTTGATATTGATCAGGTTGTGGGTGAACTGGCGGCGGTCCGTTATAACTGGCGAGCCGGTCAGCAACGCTCTACTGAGCCGGGCGGACGGGAATTGCCATCGCGTGATGCCCTGTCAAAAATTATTTCCGATTTGCGTGGTGCCTTGTTTCCTATGCGTCTTGGACCACCGGAATTACGTCAGGAAAGTGAAGATTTTTATGTCGGGCATACGCTCGATTGTGCGCTGCATTCATTGCTGGCACAGGTGCGTCTGGAGTTGGGTTATGCCGCGCGTTATAGCGCACAGCAAGAGATTCTGACGGAAGACCAGGCGGTGTATATTGTACGGGCCTTTTCTCAGGCCTTGCCGGGCATCCGGTCCTTACTCGATAGTGACGTTATTGCGGCTTATCGGGGCGATCCGGCCGCACATAGTGTCGATGAAGTGCTGTTGTGTTATCCGGGTACGCTGGCCATGATACATCATCGTATCGCACATCAGCTTCATTTACTGGGAGTGCCTTTGCTGGCACGTATCGTTGCGGAACTTGCTCACGGACAGACCGGGATTGATATTCATCCCGGTGCCAGTATCGGTGCCGGTTTTTTTATTGATCACGGGACCGGAGTGGTGATCGGCGAGACTGCTGTTATTGGTGAGCGGGTACGTATTTATCAGGCGGTGACTCTGGGCGCCAGGCGTTTTCCTGTTGATGCTCAGGGTAAATTACAAAAAGGCATACCCCGTCATCCTATCGTGGAAGACGATGTGGTGATTTATGCCGGAGCTACAGTACTCGGCCGTATCACTATCGGACGCGGGGCCATTATCAGCGGCAATGTCTGGGTCACATTTGACGTAGCGCCTGGCGGGCAGGTTAGTCAGGCCAGTTTGCGTCATGAGCAGCATGCCGATCTGCTGAATTTTCAGCCCGCGCTATGAATAATCTCCTGTGCCTGAGTTTTGGTCAGTCTGTGCGCCGCTTGCGGGATGCACATAGCTGGTCACAGGAACGTCTGGCAGAAAAAGCCGATTTGAATCGTTCTTATGTCGGGGAAATTGAGCGGGGCAGCGTTATTCCATCGTTGCTTACCGTAGAAAAACTGGCTACTGCTCTTGATGTGACGATGTCGGATTTATTAGTAGAGTGTGAGCAGCTGCGGCGCTTACAGATTCACGAGTAATTTTTTGCCTGTTTTGTTGCTGTCTATAGCATGTTGAAAGATGTCCATAGACAACAGAAACTGCGTAACTGAATAATCTTTTAATTTAAACAAGCTTAGCAACGGAGCTATATTATGTCTGATTTACCCACTCCCAACCAGGCGCTTGGTGACAACGCTGCCCGCCAGTTAGCCAATGCGACCAAGACAGTTCCGCAATTGTCGACCATTTCGCCACGCTGGCTGGTGCATTTATTGCAGTGGCTGCCGGTAGAAGCAGGTATTTATCGTCTTAATAAAGTTAAGAACCCTAAAGATGTCCGCGTCGCCTGTTCACAGCGCGATGAGTCGGAATTGCCGCAAACATTCGTTGATTACGATGAAAAGCCGCGTGAATATTTCCTGAATGCGGTTACCACCATTCTGGATGTGCATACGCGGGTATCCGATTTGTACAGCAGCCCGCATGACCAGATCAAAGAACAACTGCGCGTTACCATTGAAACGATCAAGGAACGTCAGGAAAGTGAATTAATCAATAATCCTGATTACGGTCTGCTGGCCAATGTAACGGATGAACAGCGACTCTCCACGCTGACTGGTGCCCCGACACCGGATGATTTGGATGATTTACTGACTAAAGTATGGAAAGAGCCTGGCTTCTTTTTAGCACATCCGTTAGCGATTGCCGCATTTGGTCGTGAATGTACCCGTCGTGGCGTGCCGCCGCCTACCATCAGTTTGTTTGGTTCGCAATTTTTGACATGGCGTGGTATTCCGCTGGTTCCGTCGGATAAATTGCCGATTGAAGATGGTAAAACTAAAATTCTGTTGTTGCGTGCCGGTGAAAAACGTCAGGGTGTTGTTGGTTTGTTCCAGCCGGGGCTGGCTGGTGAACAAAGTCCGGGTTTGTCGGTGCGTTTTATGGGTATTAACCGTAATGCCATTGCATCCTACTTAATTTCACTGTATTGCTCACTTGCTATTTTGACAGACGATGCGATAGCGGTACTTGATGATGTGGAGATCGGTAAATACCATGACTATCCAGACACCTATAAGTGATGTCTCCGGTGGCACAGGCCACCCTGAAGCGAGCGGATTGCCGGATCTGGCATCGCTTAATCGTCTGGCGGGTGAGTTTTTTGCTCAGCTTCCCGGCGTGGTACAGCTCGCTCCCCGTGTTTTGCCTGTGTTACGTACAACAGGCTTAGCCTCTGGTTTGCCGGTAGGTTTATCCACGGATGCACCGGAAGGAATGTCTTCCAGCTTACCCGGCGGCCTGGGTACCTTGCCGACAGGTTTGCCTGTTAATCCGCCCGGCAGTTTTCCTGTCGGGCGGCCACCGGCATCTTCCGTAGCGGCACCTGCCGGTACGGGTATTCTGGTGCCGTCGCCCCTGAGTGCACCGGCAGCACCATCCGTGGCGCAGCCGTCATTATCATCATCGCTTCCGTCAGCAGCGCCGGTATCCGTATCTTCACTTGCGGATACACATGGTACGGCTCCGTATTATTTTCTGGACTATGACCGGCCCGCTGCGCCGTCTGCCGGTAATCTGGATCAATTTGCCAGTCTGGCTGACCCGCAGAGCAGTATTGCTGCTCAGTCAGGACAATTACCGGGGCAAGATCCGCTGGTGTTATTGTTGAGTGAGTTATATCCGGATCTGGCAGCCAGTCCTGTTGCAGGGACGACTGCTGTCAGTTCTGCTTCCGGTTCTGCCTATGATGCGGGTGGACGCACTCTGGTTCAGCCGGCCGGCCCGTCATTGAGCCCGTCGTTTGAGCAGCCGCTTTCCTGGGACAGAGCACCGAATCATATTCAGTATCAGGCTCAGCCACCGTTTGATGTACATGCCATACGGCGGGATTTTCCTATCCTGTCTGAGCGCGTCAATGGTCGCCCTCTGGTTTGGTTTGATAATGCAGCGACTACGCAAAAGCCACAAGCGGTGATTGATCGTATCAGTTATTTTTATGCGCATGAAAACTCCAATATTCATCGTGCAGCACATGAATTGGCCGCCCGTGCGACCGATGCGTATGAAGGTGCCCGGAATACGGTGGCGCGCTTTATCGGTGCAAAATCATCCGGCGAAATTATCTTTGTACGCGGTACTACTGAAGGTATTAATCTGGTCGCACAAACGTTTGGTAAACAGCAGATCGGTGCGGGTGATGAAATTATTATTTCGCATCTGGAGCACCATGCCAATATCGTTCCGTGGCAACAACTGGCTGACCAGACCGGTGCCAGACTTCGCGTTATTCCTGTAGACGATACAGGTCAGATTTTGCTGGATGAGTACCGTAAGCTTCTTAATCCGCGTACTAAGCTGGTGTCGGTTACCCAGGTATCAAATGCCTTGGGTACGGTTACTCCGGTTAAGCAGATTATTGATCTGGGACATCAGGCTGGTGCACGGGTCATGATCGATGGCGCGCAAGGTCTTTCGCATGCCAGTGTGAATGTACAGCAGCTGGATGCTGATTTTTATGTGTTTTCCGGACATAAAATCTTCGGGCCGACCGGTATTGGTGTCGTGTATGGTAAGCAAGAATTACTGGATCAGCTGCCGCCGTGGCAAGGCGGCGGTAATATGATTGCTGATGTCACCTTCGAGCGTACACAATATCAGCCTGCACCGGCGCGTTTTGAAGCGGGTACCGGGAATATTGCTGATGCAGTCGGACTGGGGGCGGCACTGGAGTATGTGGAACGTATTGGTATGGCAAACATTGCACTGTACGAGCACGGTTTGCTGGAATACGCGACGCATGGTCTGCTCAGTATCCCCGGCTTACGCCTGATCGGTACTGCTCAGAATAAGGCCAGTGTGTCGTCTTTTGTGTTATCCGGGTACAAGACCGGAGAAGTGGGTCATGCACTTAATCAGGAAGGTATTGCCGTTCGTTCAGGGCATCATTGCGCACAGCCGATTTTACGCCGTTTTGGTGTGGAAGCCTCAGTGCGTCCGTCCCTGGCTTTCTATAATACGTGTGAAGAAATTGATCATATGATTGCGGTGTTACGCAGGCTGGCAGGTTCCAGGCGCAGCTGATTCCGGTATTTTATATCGGGTTCTTGTTGTTTGCTGTAGCGAATTTGCTTGTCGCACTTAGTTGCTGTATCTGGTTATACATATGCCCCGCCAATACCCGATTTTGTAAAAAATTGTGTGTCTGGCGGGGCATTTTTTATATGTATAGCTTGTGCGTCTGAGCTCTTAATTTCATGTGTTCATTCAGTAAGGTACTCAGTCTGGTATTAAGCCGGGTATATTTCCACCCGCTGTTCGATCGCGCCAAAGATACTGTTGTTGTCGCTGTCGCACATGTCGATCCGGACGGTGTCGCCGAAGTGTAAATAACGGGTTTGCGGCTGACCGGTTTCTATGGTTTCATACATGCGTACTTCTGCCAGACAGCAATAGCCAACACCACCGTTGGCGATGGAAGAGCCATGCAGGTTATCCTGTTTGTTGGATACGGTGCCGGAGCCGATAATACTGCCCGCTTCCATTTCGCGGGTTTTGGCGACGTGTGCCAGCAGTTGCGGGAAGTTGAACACCATATCGGTGCCGGCATCCGGCTGACCGAATAGCTGACCGTTAATATGGACGGTGAGCGGACGGTGTATACGGCCTTCGCGCCAGTCTTTGCCCAGCTCATCCGGTGTCACGGCAACGGGGCTGAATGCGCTGGCGGGTTTGGATTGCAGAAAGCCAAAGCCTTTAGCCAGTTCAGCGGGAATCAGATTGCGCAGGGAGACATCGTTGACCAGCATCAGCAAGCGTATCGCCGGGGCACATTGTTCCGGTGTGGCGCCCATGCTGACATCGCCGGTAATCACGGCGACTTCGGCTTCCAGATCAATACCCCAGTCTTCGGAGAGGGCATAAATGGGGCTGCGCGGACCGGCGAAGGAATCGGAGCCGCCCTGATACATCAGCGGGTCGGTCCAAAATTCCGGCGGCAGCGTTGCACCGCGTGCGCGGCGCACCAGTTCGACATGATTCACATAGGCAGAGCCATCGGCCCACTGATAAGCACGCGGTAATGGTGCGTGGCACAGCAAGGGATCAAAGGGGTCGGTGTCTGCGAAGGCGTTGCTGTTAAGCGCCTCATAAACCTGGCGTAATTGTGGTTCACAGACGGTCCAGTCATCCAGTGCCGCTTGTAAGGTGCGGGCAATAGCGGGTACGGCGCGGCAGTGTGTCATGGTGCGGTTGACCACGACCAGTGTGCCGTCGCGTCCGCCGTGTTTTAAGCTGGCTAATTTCATGATTTATTCTCCGGCAAAGCTGCCGTCATGCATCCAGCGGGCGTGCTGGGGCGCTTTTTTAGTGATAGCCCATTCATTGAGCATGGCCCATTTAGCGTCATCGAGCATTTTATTCATGACGGGTGTGGCGGTGTTGACGGCTAATTCAAGGCGATGTCCGCTGGGGTCAAAGAAATAAATGGATTTGAAGATAGTGTGGTCGGTCGGGCCGATGACGTTGATGCCATCGGCTTCGAGTCGTTCTTTTGCCGCGAGCATGTCGTCCATGCTGCCGACTTGCAGCGCCAGATGCTGAGTCCAGACGGGGGTGTTGAGATCACGGCTCATGGGTGGCTGGGTGGGGAGTTCAAAGAACGCCAGCACATTACCGTTTCCGGCATCGAGAAAGACGTGCATGTAGGGATCGTTTTCACCGGTCGAAGGCACTTTATCTTCGGCGATGGCGAGAATGAAATTCATGTTCAGGTATTTCTGATACCACTCTACGGTTTCTTTGGCATCTTTGCAGCGGTATGCGACATGATGAATTTGTTGAATTTGCATGCTTGTCTCCTGAGTCACTTTGTTGAACTTGTTATTGCCGGGATGCGGTCTGGTTAAGAACAATTTAGCCAGACTGCACTCCTGTACCGGAAAAATTATTCGGCGGTGAGTACGCCGCGTCTTAACTGGTCGCGTTCCATTGATTCAAATAAAGCTTTGAAGTTACCCTCGCCGAATCCGCTATCTCCTTTGCGTTGAATAAATTCAAAGAATACCGGTCCTAACATTGTTTCAGAAAAAATTTGCAGCAGTAGCCGGTTTTCACCCTGGTCCGTGGAGCCGTCCAGTAAGATGCCGCGCGTTTGCAGAGCATCAACCGGTTCGCCGTGATTTGGCAGACGGCCTTCCAGCATTTCGTAATAGCTGGCTGGCGGCGCGGTCATGAGCTTCACACCGGCCTGGCGTAATTTATCTACACTGTCAAATAAATCATCCGTGATCAGCGCAATATGCTGAATGCCTTCGCCGTTAAATTGCATCAGGAATTCTTCAATCTGACCGCCGCTGCCGGAGGCTTCTTCGTTCAGGGGAATACGGATCATGCCATCCGGTGCTGACATCGCCCGTGAAGTCAGGCCAGTGTATTCTCCTTTGATATCAAAATAGCGGATTTCTTTGAAGTTGAAGAAACGTTCGTAGAAAGCGCCCCAGTAGCTCATGCGTCCGCGGTAGACATTATGGGTGAGATGGTCGATTAATTTGAGGCCATGGCCAACCGGATGGCGATCAACGCCTTCAATAAATTCAAAGTCAATGTCATAGATGGATTTGCCATCTTCGTAGCGATCGATCAGGTAGAGCGGTGCACCGCCGATGCCTTTAATGGCGGGCAGGCGCAATTCCATCGGGCCGGTCGGCACTTCCAGTGCCTGTGCCCCGAGCTCAAGTGCCCGGGCATAAGCCTGATGCGAATTTTTAACGCGGAAAGCCATGCCGCAGGCAGAAGGACCATGTTCCGCAGCAAAGAATGCTGCAGGGCTTTTTGGTTCATTATTCAGGATGAAATTGATATCGCCCTGACGGTACAGCGCGACATCTTTGGAGCGATGTACCGCCACTTTGGTAAAGCCGAGCAGGGCAAAAACGGGTTCCAGCACATGGGGTGTTGGCGAGGCAAATTCAACGAATTCAAAGCCCATGAGGCCCATCGGATTGAAATCAGATTCTGACATGATGCATTCCTGAACTAAAAAGTGAAGAGGGAGTAGCTGCTTGATACATGGGGCAGTGACGGCCGGAATCCGATAGCCTGCCAACGAAAGTAAATCCGGGGCTGGCGAAAAAGTGTCTTTTGTCTCTGCTGCCAGTCATAGGTAGTTAAGCTGGCTTGTTTTATATTGTAGTGCGTTGACCCTGCATTTTGTGCGCGTAATTATCGGTATCATGCGGTTATAATGCGTAAATTGCGCACAAAATTGAGGTTAATTGAATAATGAGTACAATTACTGTTGATAAGTATGATCTTGAGTTACTTGAGGAGTTGCAGCGCAATGGTACGGCGACCAATAGTGCACTTGGTGAAAAAGTACATTTATCGACATCGCAGGTCGGCCGTCGCATTCAGCGTCTGGAAGAAATGCATGTTATCCGCCACTATGCCGCAATTTTGGATTCAGACATCATTGGTCTGAGTGTGACGGCATTTACTTCGGTCACGCTGGGGCGGCACGGTGAGGCGCAGGGGGATGCGTTTGAGCAGGCTATTGCGGCTATGCCGGAAGTATTGGAGTGTATTTCTGTTATCGGTGAAGCGGATTATGTCTTGCGTATTGTTGCTGCTGACCTGGCCTCATTTTCTGAATTTATGATGAAGCGCATCTTGCGTCTGCCCGGTGTCGTCAATGTTAAATCCAATATAGCGCTTAAAAAAATTAAGCAGACCAATGCTTTACCTTTAAGCCATGTCACGCAACCGGCACAAACCAGACGTAAGCTGGTTTTTTCAAGCTGATACGATGCCGGGTGCGCTTCATTTTTTAAAGATGTTCAGCTAAAAACACCAGTGTCCGGCCTGTTGCCAGCGCAGCAGCGCGTTGGTTGTACACGGCAGTGCGGCCGGAGCAATTGAAACCATGGCCAACGCCCGGATAGGAAAAGAACGTCGCATTGGTTTTTTCTGCAAAAGCAGTTTTTACCGCAGCGACATTGGCTTGGGTAATGTGTGCATCATCGTCCGCGTAGTGGAACAGGATGGGCTGTGTGATTTTGCCAGCGATATCCAGATGCTGGTCAATGCCGCCTCCGTAGAAGCTGACGGTGGCATCTACTTCAGTCAGTGCGCCGGCACGGTACGCCAGCTGGCCTCCCAGACAATAGCCCAGGGTAGCAACTTTATTTCCATCGGTTTCTGGTCGCTGACGTAAGGCTACAACAGCAGCAGCTACGTCGGCCGCGGCCTTGTCAGTATCTACTTTTTGGTAAAATCCAAATGCCTGCGCCGTTCCTGCTTCATCGTAATCCAGATCAACACGCGGTGCCAGCCGCCAGAATACATCCGGTGCTAATACGACGAAACCTGCCAGAGCGTACATATCTGCCACTGCACGTATGTGCGCATTGACGCCCCAAATTTCCTGCACCAACACAATCCCCGGTCCTTTGCCACCCGGCGGCAAAGACAGATAGCCGCTAAAGCCGCCGTCATCCGCAGCAGAAATGCTAATCCAATGTCCGTTCATCGTGGTTTTCCTTAAAATGTAATGTGAAAAATTCAGTTGTTTTTCGCTGCACTGCCACGGGCCGGAGCAAGCCGTGTACAGATTGTGCGGGCAGTGCGATTTTTTAACTTCACAATTGTAATGCGGAACCAGTTTGTGTGCCGGATACGTGCTGACCCTATGCGGTAGCGTTAATCGCTTCTCCCAGGGCATTCACCAGACTGGTAATTTCGTCTTTTTCTATGGTGAAGGGCGGTGCCAGCTGAATGGTATCGCCGCCGTAGCGTACATAAAATCCTTTTTCCAGGCAGCGCATGGCGATTTCATAAGGCCGCCGTGCCGGTTCACCGGGAACGGCTGCAAACGTGAGTCCGGCAGCCAGTCCTATATTGCGAATGTCGCTCAGGTGGTTTGCGCCTTTTAAGCTATGTACGGCCTGCTCAAAAAACGGTGCTATTTCTGTTACGCGTTCCAGAGCATTTTCCTGATCTAATAACGTGAGAGTGGCGATACCGGCAGCACAGGCTACCGGATGTGCCGAGTAGGTATAACCATGTGGGAATTCCACCATATACTCAGGACCGCCTTGCTCCATAAACAGGTCGTAAATTTCTTTTTTGACGACGACGGCTCCCAGAGGCTGAGTACCGTTGGTGACTTGTTTGGCGATATTTAAGATATCCGGTGTAACACCAAATAATTCCGATGCGGTATAGCTGCCAACACGGCCGAATCCGCTAATTACTTCATCAAAGATCAACAAAATACTGTGCTGGTCACAGATTTCACGTAAGCGTTTCAGATAACCTTGTGGCGGCACAATGACACCGGCAGAACCGGAAAACGGTTCTACAATAACAGCGGCAATGTTGGAGGCATCGTGCAATGCAATCAGGTTCAGTAGTTCGTCCGCTAATTCAACGCCATGTTCCGGCATACCGCGTGAAAAAGCATTTTTTGCCAGCATGGTGTGTGGCAGATGGTCGGCAGCGATGCCCTGGCCAAAAGTCTTGCGGTTACCACCGATACCACCAACCGAAATGCCGCCAAAATTAACGCCGTGATAACCTTTTTCTCTGCCAATTAACAGGGTTTTACCGGCCTGACCTTTTGCGCGCCAGTATGCCCGTGCCATTTTTAAGGAGGTGTCAGCAGATTCAGAGCCGGAGCCGGTGAAAAATACATGGTCGAGACCGGCAGGGGTGCGGTCTTTGATCATATTGGCTAATTCAAATGATAAAGGATGACCAAATTGAAACGCCGGTGAATAATCCAGGGTATTCATCTGGTGAGCGACAGCCGCAGTAATCTCGCTACGCGCATGTCCCAGACCGCAGCACCATAAGCCGGATAAACCATCCAGAATTTTACGTCCGTGTGTATCAGTATAGTAATTGCCCTGTGCCCCCGCGATCATGCGTGGATTGGCTATAAAATTGCGGTTGCCGGTGTAAGGCATCCAGTGTGCATTCAGCCATGCGGCATCTTGTCGCGGAGAGCCGGAGATGCGGGCGTCATTTTGATTCATGCGTGCTCCTGATATTTTCTGGTGGTTATGGCTATCGGGTACAAATACTACTTATCCTGTGTTGCAGATTTTAGATGGCGCTGTTACTCTCATAAATAACTACTTATGCAGGCTTACTTGAGACTTTATGCAAGTAATAGCCCTTGTTTAAGTCCCTGATGCTAAAACAAACTCACTGATGACTGTCCTATGTCGATAATTACGCCATCCAATAAAAAATCGACA
>CAIWPG010000280.1 GCA_903914535.1 uncultured Oxalobacteraceae bacterium | reverse complement strand
TTTGGTGCTGTGCCGGTATTTGTTGATGTGGAGTTGGGCACTTACAATATTGATGCAAGTAAAATTGAAGCGGCTATCAGCGATAAAACCAAAGCAATCATGCTTGCGCATACGCTTGGAAACCCATATAACCTGGATGTAATCGTTGCCCTTTGTAAAAAATATAATCTGTGGCTGATCGAAGATTGTTGTGATGCCTTAGGATCGACTTACAAAGGTCAGATGGTTGGTACTTTTGGCGATATCGGTACCATGAGTTTTTACCCTGCACATCATATTACGATGGGTGAGGGTGGCGCTGTGTTTACCAATAATTATGAATTGAAGCAAATCGCTGAGTCGTTCCGCGACTGGGGACGTGATTGCTATTGTGCTCCGGGTAAAGACAATACATGCGGTAAACGTTTTTGCTGCAAAATGGGTGAGCTTCCGGAAGGATATGATCATAAATATACCTACTCTCACCTTGGGTATAATCTGAAAATTACCGATATGCAGGCGGCGTGTGGTTTGGCGCAATTGGATCGCGCAGCGGGTTTTGTTCAGGCACGTAAAGATAATTTCACATATCTGAAAGATCATCTGAAGTCATGTGAAGAATTTTTAATCCTGCCTGAAGCGACAGAACATTCTGATCCTTCCTGGTTTGGTTTTCCGATTACGCTTAAGCCGGAAGCTAATGTCAATCGTGTTGATTTTCTGACGTATCTGGATCAGTACAAAATAGGTACACGTTTGCTGTTTGCGGGTAATTTGACGCGTCAACCTTATATGGCTGGCCGTAATTACCGTGTTTCCGGTGATCTGACGAATACGGATCGTGTGATGCATGATACTTTCTGGATTGGCGTCTTCCCCGGTCTCACTACAGAAATGCTGGATTTTGCAATTAGTAAAATAGAAACATTTTTGGGCGTGAATTTCTAAATGAATGCCGTTATTTCCCCTAAAAAATCGTTCCATGCGAAAGCGCTTCGCAGAACAGTGCTGAAAATGGCGTTTGCCGGTTCCACGGTTCATATCGGTTGTGCTTTTTCAATTATTGAGCTTTTAGCCGTTTTGTACCGTGATCATCTGCGCTACCCTGAAAACAACCCGCTTGCTCCGGATCGTGATTATCTGGTGTTAAGTAAGGGGCATGGTGTGATGGCGCAATATGCGTGTATGTATGAACTGGGCTGGCTTAATGACGGACAGCTGTCACATTATTTTGCTGATGGCAGCGATCTCAAGGGACTGTCTGATTCACGGATACCTGGTCTGGAAGTGACATCCGGTTCATTAGGGCATGGCTTTTCGGTTGGCGTTGGCCTGTCAATGGGGGCTAAATTACGTGGTACCGGTCAAAAAGTTGTTGCCCTGGTTGGCGATGGGGAAATTAATGAGGGGCCGATCTGGGAAGGGGCTTTATTTGCGGCACATCATGAGTTGAAAAACTTTATGGTGATCGTTGATGAAAACGGTTATCAGGCAATGGGAGCAACGCAGGATGTGCTCAAATTGGGATCGGTGCAGGCAAAATTTGAAAGCTTCGGTTTTGAGGCTGTGACGATAGACGGTCACGATGAAGTTGCTATTGGCAATGCTATTACACAATTATGGTCAAGTGACTCGACCTCACCAAAGGCACTCATTGCCAGGACGATTAAAGGTAAAGGTGTGCCATTTATGGAAAATAATAATATGTGGCATTACACAAGACTGAATTTGGAAACATATGAGTCGGCTTTGTTAGCACTTGGCGGGGACGAGTGATGAGAACAGTGTTTTCAGATACTTTGGTTCGCCTGGCCAAAGCAGACCCTGACGTATTGCTCCTGACTGGCGATCATGGTTATGCTCTGTTTGATGAGTTTAGAAAAGAATGCCCTGCGCAGTACATTAATGCAGGTATTGCGGAACAGAATATGGTGGGAATGGCCGCGGGCCTGGCACGAGCCGGGTTCAGGCCTTTTGTGTATGGTCTGAGTGCTTTTATTCCAGTTCGTGTCGTCGAGCAGATAAAACTTGATGTTGCACATGACAGATTACCTGTTATTTTCATTGGTGATGGTGCCGGTTTTGTCTATAGCCATCTTGGTACCAGCCATCAGTCAACGGAGGATATCGCCTGTACGCGAGCGATACCCGAATTGTCTGTTTACTCTCCGTCAGATCGCTTTGAAGTTACCGAGTGCATGGAAATGGCTTATCGTGCTAAGGCTCCGGTGTACTTGCGTATGGGAAAATCGGATCGTGGCGATGTCCATTCTGTTACTCCGAATGTGAAAATGGGTGCATTGACGCAAGTCAGACCGGGTTCGTCTGGCGGTATAACTTTTATAGCAACCGGTTCTCTGGTACGTACTGCAATGAATATCGCTGCAGATACCTACCCTGATGCCGTTGTCTGGAGTGCTCCCTTTATTAAGCCGATTGATGTCCGGCAAGTGACCGCCATTTGTGCACAAAGCCGGCTCGTCGTTGTTTTTGAAGAGCATTCGATTTTGGGGGGACTCGGTTCCGTTATTACAGAGATTGCTTCTGAATTTGCACCAGTACGTATTTTGCGTATTGGCGTTAATGACCGTTTTTCACACTATTGTGGCACTTATGATTATCTGTTGAAGGAACATGGTTTAGATCGTCCTGCAATTGAAAAACGTATCAGCGATTTTCTTGCCGGGATTTAAATCATGAAAATAGCGATACTAGGTGCTACCAGCCAAATTGCAAAAGATTTAGTGTTGTCATTTTCAATACATAGTCATTGTGAATTGGTGCTTTTTGCGCGTCGGCCTGAGGCAGTAACACATTGGCTGACAGAAGCCGGGCATGCTGATCGTTATGTTGTTGCAGGTTTTGATGAGTTTGGTACTCAGGCTGATTTTGATGCCATCCTTAATTTTGTGGGGGTAGGCAAACCTGCGCAAACCGCATTATTGGGATCTGCAATATTTGATATTACCTTGCAATATGATCAAATGGCACTGGATTATGTGCAAGTACACCCTGCGTGTCGCTATATTTTCTTAAGTAGTGGCGCAGCGTATGGTGCTGGTTTTCATGAGCCGGCCAGTCAACAGACGAAAGCGGTAATTCCAATTAACGATTTACAAGCGCAGGATTGGTATGCGGTTGCCAAATTGTATGCGGAATGCCGGCATCGCGCTTTACCCGATTTAGCTATTATTGATATCCGGGTATTTAACTATTTTAGCTGCACACAAGATATGTCAGCGCGTTTTTTGATCTGCGATATTGTGCGGGCCATTGCAGGTCACCGTATTCTGAGAACTTCACCTGACTATATCGTGCGGGATTATTTGCATCCGGTTGATTTTTACCGCTTGCTGACTTCACTTCTTTCAGCGCCGCCTGTGAATGCAGCAGTGGATTGTTACAGCCTGG
>CAIWPG010000279.1 GCA_903914535.1 uncultured Oxalobacteraceae bacterium | reverse complement strand
GTCTCCCTTAAGAATTGTATCGTTATTTGCACCGCCATAAAACGTAGATGTATTATTTACAAAATTTACACCCGCTGCCGCAGAAAAACCCTCGAAGTTTTTAGCTTCTGCGTAAGCATTCTGTATAAATGACTGCGTCAGTCCAAAAATTATTAATCCTATAGCACTTTTCATCTTTCGACTCTCCATTTTGGCTTCAATTTTCACAAGAATTACGTAAAATATAGCATGTATTGATATATTTTTGATAATAGTAGAATTGATAAAAATATTTTATTTATATTTTGTTAAGAGGGTGTCCCGTATTTTGTGTAAACGTCGGTTAATCACTGCTGAGGCATTCTTTCCTCAAACTGAATAGTAAACCTATTTAACGCAGGTTTCCAATCACGCAGTGGCATCGTCCATTTCTTGCTGATGTTTTGCAGCGCCAAATAGAACAATTTCATAACAGACTCATCATTCGGAAATGAGCCTCGGCTCTTCGTTACCTTACGTAAACTCATATTCACCGACTCAATCGCATTGGTGGTGTAAATGATCTTACGTATCTCTGGCGGGTAATCAAAGAACGGCGTAATTCGGGCCCAATTGTTACGCCAGGATTGTGCAATCGGTGGGTAAGCATCATCCCAATTCGCTTCAAACTCAGTGAGATACTGCTCAGCTTCATCCATCGTTGCTGCGGTGTAAATGCGCTTTAAATCGGCTGCCACAAGATCCCTTTTATTCCAACCCACGTAATTCAAGCTGTTACGCACCATGTGCACAATACAAAGCTGCACTGCTGCTTTAGGGTAAACGGCCTCAATGGCTTCAGGGAAGCCCTTTAAGCCGTCTACGCAAGCGATGAAGATGTCTTGTACGCCACGGTTTTTAAGTTCAGTGACCACGCTGAGCCAGAACTTCGCACCTTCTGTTTGTGCAATCCACAAACCCAGCACTTCTTTCTCACCTTCCATGTTGATGCCGATGGCAAGGTAGATAGCTTTAGCGCGAACCGCGCCAGCATCGCGTACTTTGACATGAATGCAGTCAAGATAGACCACAGGGTAAACAGCATCCAGCGGCCGTGATTGCCATTGCTTCACTTCTTCTGACACCGCATCGGTCACGGTAGAGATTAGCGTCGGGGATATTTCCGTGCCGTACATTTCACTGAGATGGCTCTGAATCTCGCGTACTGTCATGCCGCGGGAGTACAGCGAGATGATCTTGTCATCAAAGCCTGTCCAGCGGGTTTGGTGCTTGGGAATCAGTTGTGGTTCAAAGCTGCCTTCACGGTCACGCGGGATTTCAATCGGCAGTTCACCGAATTCACCCTTGAGCGTCTTCTGGCTTTTACCATTGCGGGCATTGCCAGCACTGTTGGTGACAGGCGCATGTTTATTGTGCCCAAGATGCTCCGCCATTTCAGCTTGTAGCGCACGTTCAACCAGTGCTTTAGTGAGTTGCTTGAGAAGGCCATTCTCACCAATTAAGTCTTCTGGCTTTTTATAATTGGATAGAAGGCTATCAATTAAATCGTTGGGTAAGGCTTTTTGTGTCGTCATTTTTAATCCATTTCTGAAAATAGCAGTTTCCTGCAAAATGACGTTTACACAAAATTATTTACACCCTCGCTTTAGGGCACTTATTTTTTATTGCCTCGAGCAGTTTGGGGTGAACAATATTTCATAGTAAAAAAAGCCCACGTCTTAGGTGGGCTATGTTTAATCTTATCCCTTAAATCTATCTGGGTCAGGCTTGCCAAACACTACAACTATTGTTTTCTTATCACCCATTGAATTGATTTTTTCTCGCTCCTCTGCTGTTGGTTCCGATCCCTTACAGATAAAAACTTTCAATGATTGATCTGCTGCATTAGCCCTACTTTCTAACG
>CAIWPG010000278.1 GCA_903914535.1 uncultured Oxalobacteraceae bacterium | reverse complement strand
GCCATTACGCACATCGGTTCCGGCAAATGCGTAATACACAGGTGCAATCACACGACCAGCCCTGATCGAACCAAAATCGCCAGAGATACCTACGTTGGCTTCCTGATTGAACAAAGAAGTTCCTCCAGAAGAATTGGGCCCGCCGGCAACACCTGTCTGCGTAGACAAATTACCACGTAAATTGAAGTTAACCTTCATTCCGCCACCGATATCCTCGGAACCACGGAGACCCCAAAAGCTCTGTCCCATCCCGCCGTCTTTAAGACCGACAACTGACCCGTTATTCGTCGAGTTAGGCAAATAGCCAAAAGCAGGGTTGGAACTATTTGATATCGACAGTATTCCGGCATCGAGCATACCGTATATAGTGACCGAGGATTGTGCAGATGCTGCGCAAGTAAATAAGGACATTACTGCAATGCTCGCTAATTTTAATTTCATTTTTGTCTCCGATATATTTTTTAATAATGGTGAAGCGAACTACTTGTATGAAAATGAAAACAGAATTATTACGATTCTCAGTGAATCAATTTTTTAAGTTTTATCGTTTTTATTTTTTCTCCTTAGGCAAAAAATACATTTTTTAAATCTTGGAAATGAATCTAATTTTTTGTGTAAAAAATCTCGTACCTCAACACGCATCGATGAGCCGTTGAATTAACACATCGGCTTCCGGCCAATCTCCATATCCGGAGGCTGGATTCAAATGTCCGACTTCACCCAGGTTGACGACTTCGCTGTTCCAGGCTTTGGCTAATGCAGTTACTGCGACAATATCGCCTAATGGATCATTTTCACTGACAGTAACAATAGAACGAAACGGAAGCGACGTGCGTGGCACTGGCAACCACCCGTTTTCGTTCAACTCATCAATAGCCGGATATCCCGTTGGAAGCGGTTTCTCAAAATCCGGCGGAACGGCCAGCAAAGCACCCAGGATTTTTTCAGTTGAGTACCTTTGTGCCCAATGAGTAAACATGATCGTTCCGCCACTATGTGCAACGACAATGACATGTCCGTCGATGTCATCAATAGTTTGCTGAATCGCGGCAATCCTTGCGGCCAGATTCAATTTATTTGTCTCAAGAGGTGGAACCGATCTGAACGTCGACAAGCGTTCTTCGAGTAAAGTTTGCCAATGACCCGGCACGTGATCTCTCAGCCCGGGAATAATTAAAATTGTGGTATCTTTTTGATTAATCATATTTACTTTTCAACTATTTAAGGACGAAACAATGCCTGGCGTTCACATAGATTGTGTTAGCCCAAGTTCCAGCGTTTATGGAAAATTTAGCCTCTGGCTTGCATGTTCAGCATAAATAAAACGAAACTGGCTAGAAATGTCGTTTCGATCACCATCAAAAGAACCGGTTTAATCCCGACACGGATCAATTCTTTCAATTGCGTTTTCATACCGATCGCACTGATGGAAATTACCAGACACCAACCAGATAGCGCAGTACCAAAACCCTGTATTTCATGAGGAATTTTTCCTGTGCTATTAATCGCTGCCAGAATCAGGAATGCCACAGCAAACCAGGGTAATAACGGCGGTTGTTTACCGCGTTCAGCGGCTCCTTTACTGCGCGTAATCATCGCCGCCACAACGATTACAGGTAACAACATAAAAATACGCATCAGTTTGACCACCGTCGCCATATCACCGGTTTCGCGAGACATGCTATATCCCGCCCCAACGACCTGAGCCACATCATGTATCGTTCCGCCCAGGAAAATTCCAGCTTGAGTAGAATCAAGATGAAACACCCTGACAATAATTGGATACACAATCATCGCAAAAGTCGACAGCGCAGATACGCCAATGACGGTAAACAAGGTAGCCTTCTCTTTGCCAGGATGAGCTGGCAGCGCAGCTGACAACGCCAGTGCGGCAGATGCACCGCAAATTGCCGTTGCACCTCCGGTCAACATACCAAACAACGTGTTAAAACCCATCAATCTTGCGATCAGCATAGAAATCAGGATGGTCAGCACCACAGAACTGATCACCAGTGCAACAGGTTGCCATCCAAGTGCCGCAATTTGGGCAAATGTAATACGTGTCCCAAGCAAAGCAACGCCGATTCTGAGAATTTCACGTCCGGTAAAATCGATTCCCGGCTTACACCGCCCCTCGACGGAAAGAAAGTTCAACGACATACCCAAAAGCAAAGCAAACAACATGACAGGCGCGTGGTAATGCTCAGAAAGAAAAGTAGCTGCGGCGGCAACAATAATACTAATAATAAATCCCGGCAGCAGATTTTTTCTGCGAATCCATCCGTTCAATACAATCGAACTCATACTCGCTTCTCCTTATTCTTTATTTCTGAAAAGTCGATAACAACTTCTCCGTCAACTAATTTGCTTGTATAAGTACGCACAGCCATGCCCGTGCCATATTTCATACAACCACTACGAATATCAAAACTTAAACCATGCGCAGGGCACTTCAGCATGTAGCCATCCAGCAGAGTCCCGCGAAACAACGAAGCACCGGAATGCGGACAACTATCGTCAATCGCATAAATTTCTCCGTCAACGTTGAAAATCGCAATATCTTTTCCATCGATACAGGTAAATAGTCGCTGACCGACAGATATATCCATTTTTTCCTGTAAGTCAGTGATGACCTTCATTGCAACTTTCCCTGTAATATATTCAGCATGGCCGATAAAAGTTTTTCCGGAGTTTGTGCGCCGCTGATTTCTGTCTTTTGATTAAAGACATAATGCGGAACACTTGCTACCTGTGGCCGACATCCATTCATCACTACATTCGATTCCGGACTATCCAGCCATACATCCAGTATTTCTCTTGAAATTTCACAATCATTCACCAGCTGGCAAATCAACTCTTTATCGCCGATGTCTCCGCCCATAAAAAAATAGATTTCGAATAAACGATCTAACAATTTCTCCTCAGCTTCTGTACCAAAATGTGCCGACATACATGCGAGCAATGCATGTGCTTTCGCCGTATTCGGAAACGTCTTGATGCGTTGAAAATTGATGTGTAAATCTACGTGCGCGGCCGCATCATTGACTTGTTGCTGACGCAAAGAAACTGCTTCCCGACTACCCAGCCGTTTTTCATAAAAATCCTGAAATGATAAGCCTCTCTCCGGGACATCAGGCAGCAACTGCATCCCCTTCCATTCAATATTCACTTCGACCGATGGATATTGTTCGCGTAACTTGCCTAATGCCTGCTCCAGACTGACCTTACCGATCAGGCACCAGGGACAAACCAGATCAAAACTAAATTCGATCTGTATGGTATTGGGCATCAGCATGGCACAGCATTTTCTTGTAATGCCAACGCTGCGACTTTACCGAGGTCACTGTGGTAATAATGTTTACCGATCAGAAACACCAGAGTAGAAGCAATACTGACCAAAGGAATCAGTTGTAATGCTGCCTGTAAACCGATTCTGTCTGCGAGAATTCCAGTCACAATCGGACCCGGTGCAAAGCCGAGCAAATTATTGGCCAATGTCAGCGTGGCGAATGCGGTACCGTGTATAGAAGGACTAGTCAGATTAGCGACCATTGCTCCGGCAGGCCCCGCCGATCCGGCAGCAAAAAACATTCCGAAAGCGATAATAATGAGCTGGGCAGAGCCTAACGGCAATTGAAATGCAAGCATAAGCAAAGCACCGCTAGTAATACAAAAACCTATTACCAGTATGACTTTACGTACCGGAATATGTCGGCCTAAACGATCACTCACTATCCCACAAAGAACCATACCCAGACTGGCACTAATCAGAAATACGGCGGCAAGAACACCTGCTTTATCCAGAGGCATTTTGTAGTAACGATTCAGATAACTGGGCATCCAACCAACCAGCGCACTGATAATGAACAACTGCAGCCCGCTTCCTGCATAAGCACACAACACCGATCTCGTAGAAAATAAACTGATTAAAGGCGCACGTATATTTTTACCGTTTTCCCTGTCAGACTTCAGATTAGTTCCATTAGGATGATCAAGATACGCACGATTTTTCTTGAGGCATAAAGGAAAGAGAAGCGCGAGTATCAAACCGAATAAGGCGATGCTGGCAAACGACCAGCGCCATCCAAAATGTGTCCCCAGCACACCGCCAAAACCTACGCCAAGCACCGAACCTATTAAACCGCCAGCCATAAACGCGGCCGTCAGCGTGGAGCGCAAATTAGCAGGGAAAACGGATAAAACCAATGCTACCCCCACACTGCCATAAGCCGCCTCTCCGACACCGACAAAAAAGCGCGCCAAAAACATTTGGTTATACGATTGAGACAAACCACAGGCAAGCGTTGCAAGACTCCACAACGCCGCCATGAGTACCAGACTCTTAACGCGTCCCCAACGATCAGCAAGTAAAGAAAGGGGAAACGTCAACAACCCGACCATCAGTGCGACAACACCACCCAATGCACCCAACTGGGAATCAGACAAATTCCATTCTACTTTTATCATTGGAAATACGGCATTAAGCACCTGACGTGACATATAATCAGAAATCAGTAAACCTATAGATAACGCAAAAACCAGCCAGGCATAACGTCGCGTGACATGGACGATTGGATTGGCATCTGTGCAAGATGATGTGTAGTGATAAGCCAAGATTGTCTCCTGTTTAGATCGCATTATTTTTTTGCGATTCAATATTTGCAAACTCGGGCAGATATTCCTGCTCCGGTTTGCTTTTATCGTGATTTATGGTTATTACTTATTATGTTTATGCACCCCGCAACGGAAAACCACGCTCTCCCTTCACACGGCTAGGTGCCATACCGAGTTTTGCCAGAGTCTCTTCCGCATTTTTGTACTGAACGCCAATTTTATAAATTTCTCGTGCTTCTTTACCCGTTGCCACGTCACGCCCCAGTTCACGTGCAATACGCACGCACTGTTCAATCTGCTGCACAGATGTCATCCGCTTTCCATGTTGATCCATGATCGCATCTTCAATACCGCAACGTGGATGGAAACCCATCGCCATCGCGATCATATTGAAAGGCAATACATAACGCATCAGAGATTCCGCAGTTAAACATGCTCCATCAGGAAGACGATTAATAAATTGCATGAAATTATTAGGATTTGGGCCATCAAAACCACCACCGATACCAATCCAGGTTACGTTTAACGGCCCCGTGTAGATGCCACGGCGAACCAATCGCTCCAGGGTTTCCAACGCATGCATTCCGGTTAATTGAAAATGCGGCTGAATTCCAGCTGCTTGCAAGCGATACAGATGTTCCTCTACCCAAGCTGGTCCGGCAGGTACCGTCATTTCACGGTACGCATCGTAATAACCCGGCTCCATTAATGAGGTTCCTGCCAGTTCTTCCCTGATCATTAACTCGGTAATATTCATCTGTGTCGTATTGATCGCCACAGTCACCTGATCTGGTTTCGGCGAAAGCTCTGCCAGCATATGACGGGTATCATCCGACAACCATTTGGCAGATTCGCCATCACCTTCCGGTGCAAAAGAAATCGAACCTCCGACCTGAATGATCATGTCTGGCACTGCTGCCTTAACACCAGCGATCAATTCATTGAATTTCGACAAACGCTTAGAACCTTTGCCATCGAGTTCACGCACATGTAAATGCAATACTGTTGCGCCAGCGTTATAACAATCCACCGCTTTTTGAATCTGCTCTTCCATCGTGACCGGAATATCTTCCGGAAAATCACGTGGCTCCCATTCCGGACCATATGGTGCTACTGTGATGACTACCTTATGTTGGTTTTCTGGAAATAATGAATCGTCGTGAAATTGCATGTTGTACTCCTTGAAATATTCTGTTTTATTTAAAAATTAGCTCTGAATTTCAAAATGGAATATCGCCGATAATGCCTGCGCGTTCCATCTTTCTGTGACACGGCGGATAATCCATGACGGCGTAATGCTGAGTACTCCGGTTATCCCAGATAGCAACGCTATTTTTCTTCCAGCGCCAACGCACCTGGTATTCAGGAATATTGGCCTGGCTGATCAGATAATTTAATAATTGACTAGAACCTGGGGCAGCATCCTGACCAAAACGAACGTTGGCCGGGGTATGGAAATTCGTAAAATGCGTAGTAAATGCATTTACAAACAGAATTTTTTCGCCGGTATCCGGATGTATCCTGACTACAGGATGTTCCGCATCCGGATATTGTGTTTTCAGTGCCAGCCGTTTTTCGATAGGCATGGCTGCACCGAAACTCGCTTCCAGGCTATGACGTGCGCGCAAAGGCGCAATTTTATTTTTAATGTCTTCAGGCAAATTTTCATAAGCAAGAACCATATTTGCCCAAATCGTATCGCCACCGACATCTGGTGTTTCAATACAACGCAATACACAACCAAATGGTGATGCCTCTCTCCAGGTAGCGTCGGTATGCCAGGCATTTTCATAGCGCGCATTCGGTTGATCCGGCGTCTTGTAAATTTGCACCAGACCGGGATATTCTGGATCACTTCCGGCAACAGGATGATCTTCCAACTCGCCAAAGCGACGTGCAAAGGCAACATGCTCGGCCCGGCTAATATTCTGATCACGCAAAAACAGCACTTTATGCCTGATCAGTTGCGCTCTGATTTCGGCAAACAGCACATCATCATGCGCTGCATCAGCAAGACTGACACCAATCACTTCCGCGCCTATGCTGCAAGTCAATTGCTCAATACGCATAATAGCCTCCTCAGATAATAAAGATGGAAGAACCTGTAGTGCTGCGCGACTCCAGATCGCGATGAGCAGCCGCAGCGTCATCCAGGCTATAGCGCTGATTAATCTGAATATTGATTTCCCCATTAGCAACATGGGTAAACAACTCATTTGCCAACGCCGCCTTCTCCACAGGATCAGCGATGTAATCGGCAAGTGCCGGACGGGTCATGTAAATCGACCCTTTCATAGCTAACAGAACCGGATCAAATGGAGGAATAGCACCTGAAGCTGTCCCGACGCAGACCAATAAGCCACGACGTTTAAGCGAATCCAGCGAAGACATAAAGGTATCTTTACCCACACCATCAATCACAACATCCACACCTCGTCCGTCCGTTAACTCACGCGTGCGCTTAGCGACATCCTCATAGCTGTAATTAATGACTTCATCGCATCCATTTGCTAATGCGAGCGCCGCCTTAGCATCGGAAGATACGGTACCAATCACTCGCAATCCAAGAACTTTTGCCCACTGAGAAACAATTAAACCAACGCCGCCTGCTGCCGCATGCAACAAAATACTATCGCCGGGCTGGTATGCATGAATACGGCGCATCAGATAAGCCGACGTCAGGCCACGCATGGTCATTGCAGCTGCAACCTCGAAAGCGATCGTTTCCGGCAAGCTGATCAGTAAAGAAGCATCAATCAGACGCTCGGTACTGTACGCACCCAATGCCGTATAAAAGCCAGTATAAGTAACACGATCGCCAATCGAAAATTCAGATACCCCGCTACCCACCGCCTGCACCACACCGGAGGCCTCAACGCCCATTCCTGATGGCAAGGGCACAGGATAAGTACCATTACGAAAATAGGTATCAGCGAAATTCAGACCCACAGCGACATGCCTCAGCCGTACCTGTCCCGGACCCGGATCTCCGATTTCTACACTTTCGTAACGAAGCACTTCCGGCCCACCAGTTTCATATAAACGGATGCATTTAGACATACTCTATCTCCCGGTTTTTGATTTGTCTTTTTTGCGAATTATTCGCATAAAGAAAATATACTGGATGGATAGCTTGTCCGCTTCACATTGCGCGACTTAAACTTTTCATTTCATGACAAACACTGCATAATAAAAGTCAGCAATACACATTTCATGACAAAATAAATCATACGTCAGGTCACGCTACAGCCGATTGAAGGGATGATCCATATGAATACGCTCGTGAGAGCTGCCGCACTTACCAATTATTTTGAAGTCGCGCGCAGCCTTGGACTCAATCCACAGAGTCTGTTGCAAAAAGTCGGTTTGAGTAAAAATCTGCTAGAGAATCCCGATCAGAAAATTCCCGTCAGCTCGGCTATTCAATTACTAGAAGAATCTGCACAACAAACAAATTGTCCGACTTTCGGCCTATTGATGGCAGAATCACGGCAACTGTCCGATTTTGGGGTGATGAGCCTACTGATACTGCATCAGAAAACACTCAAAGATGCGCTATCAACTCTCATACAATACAAACATCTTTTAAATGAGTCGCTGGCTATTCATATCGAAGAAGCAGATCAGAAAGTAATCATTAAAGAAGAAATTGTGACTGATAGAAAGCTATCATCACGACAATCCATAGAGCTGGCTATGGGCATACTGTTCCGTACGATTAATGCTCTAATCGGCGAACGCTGGGTACCGCTCAGCGTGAATTTTACTCACGAAGCACCGCCACAATTAAGTTTATATCGTCGGATATTCGGCGTAAATATTGAGTTTGGCAGCGAATTCAACGGCATTGTTTGTCTCGCCTCCGATTTAAATACACCGAATCTGCGCGCAGACTCAAAAATGGCCACATACGCGCAGAAATATGTAGATACTATGCTAAAAGAGACAGAACACTCTATTGCATCCGATGTCGAAAAGGCGATCTACCTGTCACTACCGACAGGACGAGCAACCATAGAGCAAATTTCACAAAGCCTGGGGTTAAATGTCAGATCCATGCAACGCCAGTTGGCGGAATCTGGAATGGTTTTTTCGGACTTAATTAATAATGCGAGACACGATCTGGCCATGCGCTATATGGACAACCCCAACTTTTCTCTGGGGCATGTCGCTGTGCTCTTAGGCTATTCCATGCCGAGTTCATTTACCCGATGGTTTAAAACAGAATTCGGAGAATCACCGGCAATCTGGCGTAAGGGCCATAAAAAAAAGACGTTCAATGATATTATTTAACTTGTTTCTTTCTAAAAACATGATGATTATTGCGAAATAACAATCATCATCATGCGGCATAAATCCATAAAATTTCTTAAGAGCGCAACTCTCTGCGCAGTATTTTTCCAACGGCTGATTTAGGCAGCTCACTCACAAAAACAATCTGTCTGGGAATTTTATAAGCAGCTAACTCCTGACGACAGTAATTAATAACATCGTCGGCAGCAATCGCCGTGCCGGGTAAACGGGTCACATACAGCCTTACTGCTTCTCCTGTTTTTTCATCCGGTACACCAATACATGCACACTCCATAATTCCCGCACAATTTGTGGCAACAGACTCCACTTCATTCGGAAACACATTAAAACCAGAAACCAAAATCATGTCTTTTTTACGATCAACGATCTTAAGAAATCCGTCCTGATCAAAAATGCCAATATCTCCGGTTTTAAAATAACCATCACTTGTAAATGACGTGCTATCTATATCCGGTTTATTCCAATACCCCCGCATCACCTGGGGACCGTTCACAACGACCTCTCCAGATTTACCGATAGCAACTTCCTGTCCGTCATCATCAAGTAATTTAATGTACGTCGAAGGTAAGGGCAGCCCGGTAGTTCCATTAAATTTCTCTACGCTTCCCGGATTAAAAGTAAGTACCGGACTGGTCTCAGAAAGACCGTAACCTTCTCGGATAAACATTCCGCTGACAGCACTCCATTTTGCAGAAACAGCTTCGATAATGGATGCCCCGCCACCGCCCGCCAGGCGCAAATGAGACCAATCCTCATGCCCGAGCCGGGGACTTGCTACCAAGCCGGCATACAAGGTATTAACACCCATAAATACAGTACATTGAGACTGATGCATAATGTCTATCAATGAATCGATATCACGAGGATTAGCGACCAGCCAATTACGGGCACCAACTGAAAAATATGTTAGAAAATTTACCATAAGTGCAAAAATATGGTAAAGCGGTAAAGCGGTAACAACTACCTCCTTCCCCACACGTACGTTATCAGGCATAAAGGCTTTAAATTGTTCAACATTAGCGACTAAATTCCGGTGCGATAAGGCTGCACCCTTCGATAATCCGGTTGTGCCGCCAGTATATTGCAGTAAAAGTAAATCTTCACCATGCAAATCAACCGGATCAAACTGTAAGTCTTCACCAGAACTCATTATCTCACTCAGGCGAATCGAATTTTCCAGATTTTCATCAATAACAGTACCGGGTAAATCTATACCAATACAATCATTTATATTTACGGTAATAACGTGTTTGAGTACAGTGTCTGATCTTGCATTAACAACTGTCGCCAATGAGCCTGAGAAAACCACAATAATCTCAGCACCGGCATCGTTCAGCTGATGTTCAAGCTCACGTGCTGTGTACAGGGGATTTACATTCACTTGAATCGCACCTGTGCGAATGATACCGAGAAATACAATTGGGAATGCCATCAAATTAGGCAACATCACAGCAATCCTGTCGCCTTTTTTAACGTTCAGTCGTTTTTGCAAAAAAGCTGAAAAAATCAACGATAATCTCTCCACCTCACCAAAAGTTAGCGTTTGATCTGCAAACGTAAAAGCAGGCTGGTCACTAAATTGAGTCATTGCATCATCCATCATTGATAGTACTGATCGATGAGCTTTCGGGTCAATATCTGCAGGAATAGTTCCGTAATTTTTTAGCCAATGTCGTTGATTCATTCTTGTCTCCGCAATCGTTTTAAGTAAGTATTTTTTATAGGATTGATTTCGTCGCCGAGAATAATATAAATGCGCAATTTAGAATCGCGCATCGGAGGCATTTTTTCATTTTTGGATACGATCAAATGCTGGTAGAAAATCGTTGTAAAAACCTTTATTCTCAGCGATACCACAAAGCAGATGTGGTTAAAGGGAATATACGTGGGATAGATATTTCTTGCTTCGCAATACGTGCCGTTAACTTTTCATTTGACGACACAATTACCGGGAAGCTATGTGACACAACGTCAGAGGCCTACTATATATACAATTAACTTAATTGCAGCCCACACACCAAACTAATCCGCCAGATAAGACAGCAACTGACGCGCCTGGACAGATAATCCGTCCAGGCTGTTAACACAAAGCCGTAATTCCCGTTTTGCCCAGGCATCATCCAGAAAAACAATCTTAACCGGCAGTTCACGGGCATGGCGCTGCGCTGCGTCCTCCGGGAGCATGGCGATTCCGGCTTCTTGCGCGACCAGTTGTGCCTGTGCGAAAAAACTCGGTGCCCGCACACGTATTTTCAGCGGACGGCCATGTTGCATCGCTATGTTTTCCACAAAACGCTGTATAGCCCGTTCAGACGGCAGGCCAATAAATGCAAAGCCAAGCGCATCACGCAACAGACAGTGGCCGCGTACAGCAAGCAGATGACCGGACGGCACAAGCAGCACCAGGCGAAAATGACGAAAAGGCAGCGAAACCATACTGTCCAGTGGCAGATTGCTGTCAAGGACGCCGATCTCGATTTCTTGTGCCTGTAATGCCACTAATATATCCCGGCTGGTGCGCTCCTCAAGCTGCAGGTCTACCTCCGGATAATCAGCCAGAAAAGGACCCAGAGCTGCGGGCAGATAGGTATTATTGGCAACCGTCGTCGCTGCCAGCCGCAACCGGATTCGGCGCTGACCAGCCAGATCCTGCAAAGTGCTGTTCAGTTGCTCAACTTCTGCCAATATACGACGCGCATGATCAAGCGTAATACGACCGGCCGGGGTTGCCGCCATGCCAGCCGCAGTGCGGGTAAACAGACTGATGCCGCAACGCTCCTCAAACTGTCGCAGCCGGTTGCTGGCAGCGGACAGTGCCAGCGGAAACTCTGCCGCTGCGCGACTCAGACTTCCGGCATCGGCAATCGCGACTAACAAGCGCAGGTCTGTTAAGTTGATATGCAAGGCTTCTCCTCCGGCGAATGATAACTACTCAAATGAAGCATTTTAATCGTTTTTTCTTCGTGTCAGAATAAGCCCTCTTTTCTTATCTGATGGCGCATGATGAAATCTCTTTGGTCCCGATGCCAGCTTTGGGCACAAGACGGCAGGCTGTATGCCATGCTGTCCGCAGCAAGCTTTGCGCTGAAAGCAATTTTCGTAAAACTTGCCTATGCGGCAGGGCCGGTCGATGCCTTAACGCTGCTTGCCATACGCATGGGCTTTGCATTGCCGCTATTTCTGGGGCTAAGCTACTTAAGTCGTCACCATGGACAGACACGACTGACTACGGGGGATGTTTGCCGTATATGGCTATTAGCACTACTCGGCTACTACCTGTCCAGCCTGTTCGATTTTTACGGACTAAAATACATCAGCTCTGGCCTGGAGCGCCTGATTCTCTATATATATCCCACTCTGGTACTGGTATTTCAGGCCTGTATCTCGCGGCGCTTACCCGGCGGCCGCACCATGCAGGCAATGGGAATTTGTTATGCGGGACTGGGAATCGCCTTTGTGCATGATCTGAGTCAGACAGGGTATAGCACACAGGTGTTAAGCGGTGTGGCGTGGGTCTTTACCAGTGCAGTGACCTATGCACTTTATTATCTGGGTACCGGAGCCGTGGTCGGACGGATCGGTTCAATGCGCCTGGCAGGATTGGCGGGCTGCGCATCCTGCGTGATGGTACTGATACATTTTCTGTTGTTCGGCCATCCTGCTGTGTTACCACAGTTACCTGCCGGAGTTTGGGTTAACGGAGCGCTCATGGCCTTGCTGTCGACAGCATTACCCGTCTACTGGATGTCACTGGCAATCCAGCGTATGGGCGCTACTCAGGCGGCCGCCTTTGGCAGTCTGGGCCCGGTATTAACGGTATTCGCTTCATGGATGCTACTGCATGAACCAATTTCCTACCTTCAACTGGGTGGGCTGGGGCTGGTCATCTTTGGCGTGGCACGCCTTAAACCGGGCGCACGTGCAAAAAAAGAAGCGGCTCCCGTTGCTGCCAGAGCCGTATAAAAATTGAGCTAAGCGATCAGGAGCAGACCGGAAATAGCATCTGGGCTGCTCCCTGCCATGCAGCAGTTTACGGAGCCGGATTCGGCTGACGTGTATGGATCGCGGTAATTTCCCGCAGCACTTCATCACTGAGTGTAATGTGAATACTATCCAGATTACTTTGCAATTGTTCCAGCGTAGTGGCACCAATAATATTACTGGTAACAAAGCCACGACTATTTACAAATGCCAGCGCCATCTGTGCCGGATCTAAGCCATGTTTTTTAGCCAGATTACTATACTCAGCAGCAGCACGCTCTACCTGTGGATTGCTGTAACGGCTAAAACGCTCAAACAAAGTTAAACGTCCGCCAGCCGGTCGTGCTCCATTCAGGTATTTGCCGGACAAAATCCCGAAAGCCAGTGGCGAGTATGCCAGCAAGCCCACCTTATCCCGATAAGAAAATTCGGCATGTCCGATTTCAAAAATGCGGTTAAGTAAGCTGTAAGGATTTTGTATCGTGACGATACGCGGCAAGTCATATTTTTCTGAAAGACGAATAAATTGCGCTATCCCCCATGGAGTTTCATTTGAAATACCGATGTGACGTACTTTACCGGCCTTAATAAATTCAGCCAGCACAGTCAGTGTTTCTTCGATAGCTATTGTGTCTTCATCCGGGTAATGTGTGTAGTTAAGCTCGCCAAAACTGTTCACGCTGCGATCCGGCCAGTGCAACTGATACAAATCCACATAATCAGTTTGCAGGCGTGCCAGACTTCCGTTAAGCGCCTCTGTCAATCCTTTGCGATCAAAGTGATTAATGCCGCCGCGAATATGGCGGGGATTATGGGGTTTGCGTGCCGGACCAGTTGCTTTAGTAGCGAGCAATACCTGATCACGCTTGCCGGATTGCTTAAACCAGCTGCCAAGATATTGTTCAGTCAGCCCCTGCGTTTCGGGACGGGGTGGCACCGGATACATTTCAGCGACATCAATTAAATTAACACCGTGTGCCAATGCCATGTCAATTTGTGCATGCGCCTCGGCTTCGGTATTTTGTTCGCCCCAGGTCATTGTTCCCAAGGTAATCTGGCTCACAGTGAGAGTGCTGCTTCCAAGCTGATGATACTGCATTGCGTATTCCTTTTTAGTTCGCCGGAAACCTGTTTCATCGTTAATGATACGATCAGGTCCGGCATGCATCCCATTATTGAAAATGGGGTGAGTTAACAAAAGTAAGCCATAAAATGTATCATTTTTACGACAAATTATTCTGAATAATAACGGGCAAAACAATAGAAAAATAGCATTTTCAACAAATCATTTTTACTACTTTCACATTCATTTTTGATAGAAACTCCGTCAATGCCATATGGAATGAATCCCTGTTAACATCCCCTCATGGTACACAATTGCCACCAAGCGCCGCGAGTATCACTTCCGGCAGGGCATGTATTTTTCCTCACTATCAAATGCACGAATAAACCACATTTTATAAGTAATCAGACAAAAATTTGATCGTTTACTTCTCATAAAACGATAAAACTCACAGCAAAAATCACCATAAAACAGCGATTTTAATTAGCTTAAAAACGCTTCGGGCACACCATAATACGGCTACTTAAACTTGTTTGCACGATAAGGGATGAGTTTAGTCAGCCATAAAATACTTTTTTCACGTAAAAACGGCAAATGTCATCGGGTCATAAACCATGAAGACATAAGCAAAATCAGGTGAGGTTTTTTGTGTTTGTGCAGCAATCAAAAATTTTAAAAGAAAAAAAAGTCGGACAGACATTAAAAAATCTTTACCCGGCCAGAAAATGGGAGTAGATTTCCAATAATTACTAAATCAAATTGATTTAGTAATTATTGGAAATCTGGTGTAGTCAGCAATGACAGCCTTATTATTTATAACAATGGATCGGTATTGCAGAATCCTGCACTCACCAATTCGACGAAATGATCTACAGAATCATTTCACTCAGGAGACAGTATGAAACCAGTATTTTTCACCACAAAAACATGTATCGCCGCTGCCGTACTCACTACACTGTGCGCTGGCCAGGCTTTTGCACAATCCGATGTCACTCTGTACGGACGCCTGGTTGATGGCGTCATGGTCACCACCAATCAAAATACCGGCAAAACCAGCAACGGCAATGCCGTTCTGGGAACCACAACCACTGTTGGCGGCAACATCTGGGGTACCAGCATGTTTGGCTTTATGGGCAACGAAGACTTAGGTAACGGCCTGAAAGCTTCTTTTGTATTAGAAGACGGCTTCTCCGGTGCAAACGGCGTGAACAATGGCGGTAACGGCACATTATTCTCACGTCGCACCTTAGTTGGTCTGAGCGGTGATTTTGGTAGTATTAAAGCCGGACGTGATCTGACTTTGCCTAGTGATCAGGTATGGGGACTGGATCCAACCGGTCAAATGTGGACTGGTACCGCAACACTGGTAAAAGGTCGCAACTGGCCGACATACAACAATGAACTTGATTACATCACACCTAACTTTGGCGGTTTTTCAGTACAAGCCGTCTATGGCTTAGGCGGCGTGGCAGGTTCACCATCCGCTAACACCACCGGCGGTATTGCACTGGATTACGCACAAGCCAACTACACCTTTACAGCGATGTATGATTTTTCAAAAGATGCTAACGGCCTGTCAAGCTCACTGTGGCAAAACTCCAAAGAGTTCACCATCGGCGGTACTGCTACTTTTGACAAACTGAAATTGTATGTCGGCTACCAGACTCTGTCTGCTCCTGACACCGCAGGCGTCAGCCAGGCTAACCCGGATAAAGAAAATCAATTTTGGGTCGGTCTGAACTACCAGACAACACCGGCACTCACACTGATCGCTGCTGCTTACCATGCTAACGTAAACCAAAACGCCGGCAGCGCCAACCAGCTTGTTCTGGGTGCGAACTATAACCTGTCAAAACGTACTTTGTTATACGTTGCTGCGGCGAACGTACACAATAGCGCAACGACCAATTTCAACATGGACTTTAACAATCCAAACACAGGTGCCTACGGTGCTAACCCAAGTGCCTTCTTTACCGGCATTGCTCACTCATTCTGACCTGACTGATTTAATTATCATCAGCTAGTCTTTCAGCTTCTGTTCTGTTGTGCACAGTATTGCATGCACAACAGAACTGAACTGAAACAGCTTAAATAAAACTGCACGCCCCCACGACAATGTCAAATCTCACTCGTGCAGCGCAAACCGGACAGAAAACTCAACCCATGCAGCATGATGTTGTCCCCGCTTTTTAGCAGGAACAAACCGCCATTGTTTCACTGCCAGCAAAGCCGCATTATCCAGCAAACGGTACCCACTACTTTTATTCAGATTAATTAACTCAGGCCGCCCGTCCTTATCAACAAAAACACGTAACCAAACTACGCCGCCGATACCATGCTCACGCATTAAAACAGGATAATGCGGCGAAGGGTTATGCGCATAATCAGGCTGCGCTTCCTGATCGTGTAATGTACTGGCTTCATGCTTTTTTTTTGCCGTATCACCGTACATACCGGACGAAGAACCATCCCCTTCAGACATCACGGACATATCCTTCAAAAAATCTGTCCGCCCTGCCGGATCAAGCACATTCGCACCGGTTCCGTCGGCAGTTACAAGCGCAGCCACAGCAACGACCGTAGTAGCAGCAATAGTCGTCTTATCTGCTGCACGTAAAGACCCTGGCTGGCGGCGTGGTAAGGTTTTTTGTTGCATCGTTAAAGTTTGAAACGGGGAAGACAGGTCATTCATTGGGGTTTGCAGCCAAATGATCTCAAACGTATGCTGCCGTACCACACTCTGCCCGACCCGGCCGGCAACAGCAAGGCCGGAAGTACCGGCACTCATGCTGTTAACAGTACTTGCCTTATATTGCGCAAAACAAAACACCAGCACGGCATGAATCAGCAACGACACCAGCATCGCACACAGCGATACACCGTCCATTGCACATCCACAAAAAAAACTTCGCTCGCAATCAGATGGCAACACACGACTCAGCGTCATGACACAAATCGTCGGTTAACGCACGCCAGGCATCCAGCTCCGGCTTTCCCTGCTTGCGGGCACCAAAAAAAAGCGCAATGATATCGCCGCGTGCATCAAACAATTCGAGCGAGGTAACCACCCCATCTATAGTGGGTTTTCTGACTATCCAGGCACTGGCAATATGATCTTCGCGCAAATGCAGGTTAAAACCGGCGTCCAATACATTCAGCCACGAACCAATCACACTGACCTGATGAACCGGGCCGGTATGAATCTGGATCATGCCGGGATTAACCACAAAAACCATGATGGCAATACTCTGTGCAACCGAAGATTGCAGCAATTTACGGCAGGCACCTACACCAACCGGACACGCATACTTAGCCTCGGCAAGACGCAGCGCCTGAGTGCGCGATAGTGCAAAGTGCCGCAGAAAATCCATAAAATCGTGCGTATCACGCAGCGTATCCCACGCCCGGTGAAATTCCTTAATATCAATCTCTGCATCAGGACGCTCCACAAGAGGAGCAGCGCCGGCCTGCGGGAGAATTCCCACAGACTGTTCCGCAGAGGCAAATTGTGCAACCAGTGCATCGTAAGCAGCCTGATCGCTCTCCGGCCTCAGCATAATTTTATGTACTGCCGTTCCGGCAGCATCAAAAAATTGCAGGCTGTACTGTATTTTTTGACCGAGCTGATCACAAACTGAAAATCCGTAAACCCAGTTCTCATAAAAAAGTCGCAAATCAATATCGGGCCCAAGCACCAGTCCCACCTGATGGTGATGACTGACTCCACAATAAACACCGATCTTTTCATGAACACATGAAGTATTGCGGGTTAACGCCATTACCGTACCCAACGGTTCCAGTGCAGCGATAATCTCCGGCCACTCCGGGCGCAGACGGATTGCATGTAGCATCCAGGACGGAGTCTCACTTCGCCTGCCAACATGAGCAGCGATCAGCTCGCCTTCAGAAATATGCAGTTTTTCAGCGATATCCCGGTGGCGTACTCTGCTGGCATGGGATTTTTCAGTATTGCGCCGCAGGATGGCAAAGGCTTCCCGGGTAGCTTGGTATGTGTTTATCATAGCACTCTCCTTAAAAGTCAAGCCGGACAGTAAGCTGGGCATTACGTCCCGGGGCAGTATAGGCATCCTTTACCGGCGTATTATCCGCCAGCCCGCGTACATCCGGCCAACGCCAGTAACTGGCGTTCAATACATTATTCAGATTGGCATTAACAGTCACATGACGTGCAGGCTTCCAATACACGCCTAAATCCACTACGTTATAAGCAGGTGGTGCAAATTGCGGAGTTCTTGCAGGTGCGATCAGACCGACCTGTTTACCCTGGCTATGACGAAAATTAACTCGCGTGCCCCAGTCATCCGCATCGTAACGAAGGCCGATAACAGCCTTAATTGGCTGAATAGTATCCAGCGGTGTTTTAACCCCATTCACCACGCTATGCCCCTCGGAATAAGCGATACCGGCATTAGCCGTCCAGCGCCGCCCGAACTGCCATTCAGTGCGAGCTTCAACTCCCTGAATATGCGCATCAGCCAAATTAATATATTGAAATACCGAAGGGTCGGCAGGTGTTCCGGCTCCGCTGACCAGTTGCTGACTAATAAAATTAGTATAGCGATTATCAAAAGCAGCCAGCGAATAACGCACCCCTGCCATCCTGCCACGCAAGCCTATTTCCAGACTATCTGCATACTCCGGCTTCAGATTAGCGTTACCGACACTGGTGTAGCCGGAAGCACGGTTGGTAAAGCCGTTATTCACCATTTCCGGTGTCGGCGCACGAAAGCCCTGAGCAATCTGGCCATAAGGCGCAAATGATGGCGCCAGTTGCCAGACAAAACCCAGACGCGGCGTTACAGCCTGACCAGACAAAGCCACCGGCGCAGCCGCGGCATAACCATCTGCGGACGGGGAAAGCCGGTAGTGATCAAAGCGCACACCCGGAATCACGCTAAAAATACCAAATTCAAGTTCACTCTGAACAAAAGCACCACTCAGCGTATACGTTGTATCAGGAAACGGCCTGACCGGAAAAACTTCCCCATACGGTGGAACGGTACCATCGCGCACCGCAGCAACATCTGCCCGGCTCCAGTCCACCCCATAACTCAGACGCTGATTCAGCCAGCCGTTCAGACTAGTTTCCAGTACAGTGGAAAAACCAAACACCCTGGACTGATAGGTATTATCCCGGGTACGCCCCGGAAGCACATCACGCTGCTCCTCAGACAATTGACTGACTCTGGCATCCTGCCAGTACAAACGACTCTCTGCCCGCTGAAACCAGTCTGCATTAATATCATTAAAACGATGTTCAACTGAGAAACGGTTACGACTGGTCTGATCATGTGTATCAAGATCAATGACACTTCCGGAACCCAGAGGCGACACGGGACGCGCAGAGTAAACCTCAGTATCCTGATTACGCCGTTGTGCCTCCGCAGTGACTCCCAGCGTATTGGCAGAATTCACTGTCAATACGGCCTTACCCAGTAAGTAAGGGTTGCTGTAATCAAGCGGATTGGGTGCAGTACGGGTGACATTTTCCGCATAATCACCTCCCTTATTACTGGTTTCATGACCTTGCCGGTAACTGCCAAGCAACAACCCCTGCCACTGTGCATTGCGTCCTGCCACGCCAAGCGCCGTTGACCAGGAACGATCCGCTCCGGCATAACCAGACTGAACAAACCCGCCGGCAGACTGACCGGATTTTAGCAAGTCACCCGGATCCGGCGTGCGAAAGCTGACAGCCCCCGCCAGACCATCACTGCCATACTGGGTAGAAGCAGGTCCGCGCAACACCTCCGCCGTTTTAATACCAGTCACATCCAGAAAATCACCGCGCCCGGTAGAAAACGCCCCGAAAGAAAAGCTGTTAGGGATACGAATGCCATCCACCATCATCAATACCTGATTACCTTCCAGCCCGCGAATAGCAATGCTCTCATTTCCGGCACGTCCTGTCGCATCGCCTGCCGCAGTAAACCGTGCCGGTGCCGCACGCACAGTCACGTCCAGCTCATTACGAAAAACATCCCTGATATTCTGCGCCCCCTCCTGCTCTATATCAGCAGCAGTTATCACCGTCACGGTATTGGGTACGTTATCAACGCGCCGCTCGGTACGGGTAGAACTTACAGTGACTTCATCAAGACGGGTAAGCCCGTCCTGTGCATCAGGCAACGCCTGCGCGGATACAGCACTCGTGGTGTATCCCCAAATGAAAGCTAAAGCCAACACAATTTTTGTTTTTGACAGCATAGTGATCCCTAAAGATGTTTCAGGCACTGGCTGGCGAAGGCTGACTGATGCGAATTTTTTGAACGAGTTGTCGGGCACACCTGATCAGCAAACCCCACCGTCAAATTCTAAATGATAATCATTACTAATTTCAAGTGCTTTTTTATTAAGTATTAAAATACCGGGAATCTGCACCACAAAATTGCTTACCTCTGCGTTTGCTCATAAACACGAAGAATCACTGTCTCACTTCTGTCATGTGCTTCAACACTGCCAACGTTTTTTTTCTGCCTGTATATACACTTACATTCACCTGCAAGCCATAAAAGCACAATTCATCAAACAGGCATTTTTTGCATCGGTTTGCACCACAGGCAAATTTGCAAAAATTCATAAGAAACATACTCTTTTAAAGTACCGCCTATGAAGCGTATCTTTGTCGTAGTGTGCATTTTATTCCTCATGACATCCGCCTTTGCCCGTGACACTATTGATAACCGGGATGTTGAGAGTAACTCCGGCATTCAGGCAATCAGTAATCCGGATACAGAAAATGCCACCGCACAAACGAATTACTGGGCGGGAGAATTATCGGGATTCAGCCATCACTTTAATGAGGCCGATACAGGCCATGCATGGACGTGGCGCAATTGGGGAGCAGGATTGGAATACGTAATACCGGTGCAGGACTCCGACTGGTCATCGGTGTATTCACTAGGTACCGTAACGGACTCTTTTGGGACACCGGGCGCATACGCCGGCATCGCCGCCTTCAACACACTAATAAATACCAGGTTAATTCAGGCACAGGCGGGAATCGGGGCATTTGCCCTATGGCGCACTTTCAAATGGGGTGGCAACAGAAAGCTGATCGTCGCACCGTTACCTTTGCTGCATTTTAATGAACCAGTCTCTGGGTTCGGCATCAATATTACCTACGCTCCTAAGGCAGAATGTGAGCTGGTCAATGTGCACACCAGCTTTATTTTTTTACAAATAACTAAAAAATTCTGATGTGATTTTTACTGTTATCAGCAATACTGACCGGAAGCAGGGTACTGCGGTTCACTACCCCGTCTATGCCGTGACTGAACCGCTGATTCAGACTACAAAATCCGCCCCAGCATGGCAGGTGACGTGGGTTTGTTTACTTGCAGACACGCTGATTCTGTATTTTTTGCAAGCTGTGCTATCAACGTAGAATTCGTCTTAGGCCACATTAAGCCTGCCTCAGAATTAGCCAGATCCAGCCGACGGTAAAAATTACCATTCAACTGTGTATTTTCAATCAGATAACACCGAAATTTCACATACAAATCGGCATCAACGACCGTCCCTTCAGACTGCTTCCAAAAACTATGCAGCTTACCCTGAAAAGTAAGCCCCTTCATATCGTAGATAGCATCGCCGCACACTTTGGTTGGCGTACCGTGGTGCAGTGCAGATAAACCCACCGTACTGTTAATCACCACCACGCCACGGGCGTTTTCCAGTAATGTCGGCAAATGCTGGTCATGAATATAGCGCACCCGATCTTCTATATGATATTGCACTGCCAGCCGGGAAATGAAAGCCCGGTGATTATTGTAACCACGATCCAGCGGATGCTGCTTAATGACCAGATGTGTATCTTGCGGCGCATGTTTAGCGAACGAACTCATCACTTCGGTAATAAATGATTCGACCGAAGTAAACGTAGAATGCACATGCAACTGCGCATCGTTATGCACCTGTAATGGCACTAAAAAATAACGCCCGGTCAGCTTTTCTATCAACTCGTCCTGCACACCTTTTTCTTGAAACTGATAAAGGTATTTGCGCCACATGCTTCTCAGCCAAGGCCAGGACTCATTAAAATTAAGTGGACGATGATGCTTATAATGCGGATAAAACGGTCGTAACAAAATACTGGCCTCGTAATACATCATGCTCCACATAACCGCATACCAGAGAGAATTTTTGACCGCCACCGTTTCTGGCACATCGTACCGGGGCTGATTCAGATACACTTGCGGAGAGCGCGGAATTTTGGAATGACCATTCACGCCAAACAATTCCAGCGTTACATAATCAGGACGGATATAACCTTCCTCGAACACGCCTATCGTCAGGCCGCGCTCATGCGCCACCCGATGCGCCACCCGATGAACAGGACGGCAATCGCCAAATAACAATACCGTGTCAATCTGACGTTCTGTTAACACCGTCCCCAGGAACGCCGGCCATGCAGCTAAGTCACCCCGGAACTGAATTGATCCCTTCGGAGAAAACAACCAGTCACCGCCGTTAAAATCAATCTTATCAACGTACGCCCCGGCACGCTCCAGATCACGCATCAATCGCCTGAAGAATGGGCCGATCGGCCCCTGTAACAACAACACGCGTTTACCACTATATGTCGCCAGATCTGAGTGGATCATCGACTTCTCCCGCGAATACGCAAACCTATCCGCATTATTTTTCTCCACCAAGATATACCATAAATCGCATTTTTTGTTTTTTGTTCGCCGGAACGCCAGGCCACCAACTCATCAAGAGCCTGCTCCGGTGTTGTAATCTTCCCGGTACGGCGACTTACATAAGTCGGATACAAAATCAGACTTGCCGCAACCAATTCATCCAGACTAAGCAACCGATGACGACGCGTCACAGGGATAACGTCATCAGATAATCCCCATCCGGCATAAAACGGCTGCCCGTAACACACCACTTTTATGCCGCGCAACAGCGCCTCAAAGCCTGTCAGCGATGTCATCACATGCACCTCATCCACCTGATTCAGCATTTCCTGCATAGCCGAATCCACTACAAGCTCATCACACCACTGCTTCGCCGCGGATTCTCCCTGCCCCTGCGCGCGCAACCCGGCAACCACATCCGGATGCGGTTTATACACAATATAGGCATCCGGATTAGCACGACGCACCGTCTGTAATAAGGCCAGATTGCCGGTGATGCCGACTGCGCCGAAATAAATTGAGGCATCCGTCTCAACTTGCCCCGGCACTAAAATCACCGTGAGCACACCAGACGGCCGTTGCCAGCGTAACGAACCGAGATTATATTTGGTCAGACCACTCAGTACTATCCGTTCACGCAACAGCGCGGCACGCGCCAGCAATTGTCCTGAAAATACGGTATTCAGCAATAACAATTCAAGATCGGAAGGCTGTCTGGCATCATAATAAATGCCGCTCTGATCAATCACCCACGATACAGGATGAATCAAATCCGCACCTAAACCTACTGAACGCAAAAAGCCATCTTCCAGGCGAACGATGCGAATATACTGCGGTGTCTGCTCCGGTACTGCTGTACTCCCCCACAACAACAAAACGCTTCCGACTGGTAAATTTTTAGTACGGAAAACAAAATGCACCTGCACATTAGCTAAAAAACGACGCACAATAGCGCGCTTACGAAAAGAAAAGCCAAACGCAAATACAGCAGGCGGCAATCCGCGCAGAGCGAATAAACCAGCCTGATCACAATCCTGCGTTTGCTCCGGCGCTTGTGTGATCTGCGACACCAGCGCTCCTGCTGAATGCCTCACACCAATTGCTCCATCATTTCTTCAACCAGCTCAAAATGGCGCGTCCAGGTAGGCGCAACGAACTGCCTCATCCGCGTCATTTGCGCAATACGCACCGGTGAAGCAGAATCGGTAAAGCTGACAATATGCGATAACCAGGACAGTCCATCCATCGGATTCAGATAATCGGGAATATCACCTGCAATTTCACGAAACACCGGCAAATCACTCGCTATCACAGGAACACCGGCCGACAAAGCCTCCATCAGCGGCATGCCGTAACCTTCTGCAAAAGAAGGAAATAACAAGGCTTGTGCATGCGCTATATAGGTCGAAAGTTCAAGGTCAGAACAGGCCGGAAGCTCAATAACACTATCGTGTAAAACGGTGCAACGCTCCAGTAAATCAACGACATTTTCACACTCCCAGCCACGCTGTCCGACCAATACCAAGCGGGGAGCTGCATCACCCAGACGCTCAACCAGCTGACGCCAGATTTGCAGCAACATCCAGTGATTTTTTCGGGCTTCTATGGTGCCAAGCATAACAAAATAAGGGGAAGCTATCAGACGGATCTGCTGTGGCGCAGGCAACGTTGCTGCAGCCAATTGCGCAGCCACTGCCGGCGGCATGGTTTGCCCGGTTCGTTTAGCGTACTGACGCAACTCATCCAATGTCTGATGCGAGTTGACGATGATTCCGCTAGCCAGCTGCAATACATTATTCATGCGCACCACATGCACATCCGACTCACCGGCACGACAATATTCAGGATGTGTAATCGGAATTAAATCATGCACCATAAACAAAGGTTTTACACCTTGCCGGCGAATCTTTGCAGGATAAGATACCTGCTCCAGACCGCTATGCCCCGTATTAAACAGAAACAGACCTTTACGATCATGATCGCTCTGCAACCGGCAACCGGCACGAAACACAGCAACAATGACATTACATTGGAAATGCGGCCCCGGAGCCAGTAACTCACCGAAAATCTGCTGAGATTCGGCACGAGACAGCAACAAATCACGGCCACGCCAGCGCACAATGGCACGGGCACGGGTAACAAAATGGGCAATATAAGCCAAACTGACGCGATCCACTCCCGTTGGCAAGCGCCCCTTCAGGTACCGATGCAAAAGGCGCGTCACGTCAATCAAAACTTCTTGCATAATTCAGGCACACCCTGTGTGAACTACTTCACTACCGTCATACAGAAGGCACGGATTAAACCTCACACCCGGCACTATTTAAGTGAATTGGCAGCACTCGCCACATTCGCAATCGGATAGATGGCCGAAACAATAATATTCAGGAATTTTTGCAACTCAGCCGCAGGTGCATTGGACACATACAACACGTCCTTATTCTGAACCGGAAAACTTTGCGCCACAAAAAAAGTGGCCGGATCTTTTAAATTTAAACGATAAATTACCGGAATTTTACCCTCCGGCGTCATCCTGACTGTCTTACCAGCCAGATCCATCGCCGCAGGTGACTCAAACCGGAATATAAATACACCTTTCGCATCGGCACGGGAATCTTCCAACCCGCCGGCACGCGCCAGAGCCTGCGCCAGCGAAATTCCCTGCGCCTCAAAATTCATTTCTTCATTTTTACCGGTCGCACCCAACACAGTAAAACTATTCGGCTGGAAGATCGACGTAATCACATCGCCCGGATTTAAGACGATATTTTGCTTAGGGTCGCGAATAATGGTTTCCAGAGGCAATGCCTGCACCTTATCACCACGGGTCAGCTGCAAAGTCATTTTATTGATTGGCTGACGCACCCCGCCAGCCGCAGCCAGCGCATCCAGGAGTCGTTCACCACGCGGCGTCAGCGGCATACGCACGCTGGACGCCACCTCACCTACCACCGTCACATTAGCGGTATTATTGTGAATCACCCGCACCAGTACCTGCGGCTGATTCGCTTTATCTTTTAAGCGCTTAATCAACTCTTTTTCTATCTGGTGCGTGGTCTGACCATTGGCCGCAATCTGACCGGCAAACGGGATATTAATCATCCCGTCGCTATTGACCATCTGTTCAGGAAAAGTCGTCACATGTGTTGTTGCAGGACCAGAACGCGGATCAATCACGCCGCTGCCAAATAAAGCTGCAGGCGGAGCCTCCCAGACCGACACCTCAAGCACATCACCCGAACCGATTAAAAATCCGTTTTTGCGCGTCGTACCCCAGGTTTCAGAAAACAGCTGCTGCTTCTGGCTGGATAAAATCCGCCGTGCTACCGTATCATCAATATCCACCAACTGAATACCCGGCACATTCACTGAATCGCCCTGATTTGCCACAGACTCTTGAACTAATGCACGACTGGGGCCGGATGAAGCAAGCCCGGTGGAGTACGTAGAGCAGGCGCTTAAATTAAGCGCAGCAGCAATCACAAGCAGACTTGACGGAGTAAATAATACAGAAGCAATTCGGGACATTTTATTCATTCTTTTTTCATAACAAGCACCAATAGCTAGCAGCTTTCAAGCACGTTAAGTTAATAAATATCAACGAGTTAATGCGAACGCTACTGACAAGAATTAACTTTAATTCTTTTAAGATGGTAATCTTAGCACAGAGCAATTAACCGATAGCCATGTTTGCGCATTGTTGAACTAAAAATGTAGTGCTGCCATTAACTGCTGTACACAATCATCAATGCCAAGCACCCCGGTATCCAATGAAACTCCGGGAGATAAAGGCACTTCATAGGGAGAAGACACTCCGGTAAATTCAGCGATTTCACCAGATCGGGCTTTCACATATAAACCCTTAGGATCCCTGCGCTCGCATTCTTCCAGGGAGGTTGAAATATACGCTTCCACAAAATTATCAATACCGATAATGTGACGTGCCAGAGCACGCTGCTCTTCGTACGGCGCAATCAGTGCCGCAATCACCACCACCCCGGCCTGATTAAGCAGCTTTGCTACTTCAGCAACCCGGCGAATATTTTCGATACGATCTGCTTTAGAAAATCCCAGATCACGACACAAGCCCGTACGCAAAACGTCACCATCCAGAATGGAAGAACGGCACTTCAATGCTGACAATTGCTGTTGTAAGGCGATGGACAAGGTCGATTTACCCGCGCCGGATAAGCCTGTCATCCATAACGTTTTTGCTTGAAATTGATGATGTTGAATTTGATTTACCTCTACCACAAAAAATTTAAAGATAGTTTTTGTCTCATAACGACGAATCACAGCGATACAAACACACTACTGCCTAAAAATGCAGCGCCCCTGCCTTATCGGAGAGTGTCTGAAAAGGATAGCTTATCTTGACATCGCAATACTAAGAGTGGCCGGATAAGCCAAAGCGGACAGGTAAACCTGATGGAGGTTACGGCGAAGAGTCAAAGTCATCTGGATGAAGTATATCATACCAAAATGCAATAATTTAACCTTGAGAAGGGTCGGCTATCTACTATCTAATACATTGATGAATATCAACGTGCATTGACGAAATTATTAAATAGATAGTTAAAAAATTAAAAATACAATGGAGCAACCACGTTACAAAAATACATTTTTAGCTTTAACTAGCTGACAAATAATATTATAAGAAAAAATAGGGAGAAAATTCAAAAAGTCTCCTATACCGCTATCTATCAACGAGCGCTGAAAATTGGGATGGAAAAAGATATGGACATGTAATGAAAGTGAAGAAAAAACAAAAAACAACATGGAAAGAAATCGGGCATATTGATCTTCGTGATTTGAAATCTATTCATAAGTTACCAGTTGAAGAAATTATCGAAACACATGACTCTGCAGACACAGCCTTGGCAATCCTTGAATATCATTTAGGTTTTGTCGATTTAAGCATTCGTGAGCTAACTGTAAACACGCCTATTGGTCCTGTACTCATCACGCGTGAGAACTTACGTCACATTGTTGAAAAACGACAAGATGCCCGAGAGCGATATGTTAAATATGCGCTAGCGACGATGCAAAATCCATTTGAAGTTTGGCAGATTGAATACGAGGATGATAATTCTAGTGAGACGCTTCGATACGCCTATATCGGAGCGTTCCATGGAAAAACACAGATGCTAGTGGTATTTGCAGACATTAATGGCAAAATTTTATGGAACTTTATGCACAGTGACAATAAATCATTAAACAAACATCGTCATGGGGTAATCCCCCCGGAACACATGGGGTTTAAAAGTAGAATCATGCGGCCATGGCCAACCGCTGCATTGGTGTGATACCGCCCAAGGCCATGTTTGGGCGATAG
>CAIWPG010000277.1 GCA_903914535.1 uncultured Oxalobacteraceae bacterium | reverse complement strand
GATAAGCCGCTCTTTTACCATCACTTCTTTAACAATACGCTCAGTTAAGTTACCTATCACTTCCAAACGCCAGCCTGCAATCCCGATAATAACAACCATCAGCAGGAGCAAGACCGTAAAACTAAACCCAAGACGCGTACTCACTTTTCTGGTGTTGAAATTCATGGGCATTCCTATAAAAAAATCAGTTTTCTGGTGTCAACGCCGGCATACGCAAATTTGTTATTCGTTATGTGAGCTACAAAAGTTGCAATGTACGCATAGCTTCCGCAATCACCGCCGGATCATAACTACGCAGAATTTTTTTAACCACCGGAGCAAACAAAGGTAAATCCATATTCATCACTTCTTGCTTAATTTCCAACAGCAAAGCAGGCGGCATAGATAAAACCCGAAATCCCATACCCAGTAATAAACGCGTCAATTTAATATCGCCGGCCATACCTCCACAGATAGAAACAGGAAGTCCTGACTTATTTGCGGCAGCAACCGTCATAGCAAGCAACTGCAAAATAGCCGGATGCAAATCATCGTACAGATGCGCTACTGCATGATCGGCACGATCTATCGCCAGGGTATATTGAATCAAATCGTTCGTACCAACGGATAAAAAATCAAGCTTGCGCACAAACATAGGCAAACTTAAGGCCGCAGCAGGGACTTCAATCATTGCGCCTACGCTGACATTAGCATCAAAAGAAACATTCTGTAAAGCAAGTTCGCTTTTAGCTTGTGCCAGCAACGCCAGCGACTGGTCAATCTCAAATGCATGTGCCAGCATAGGTAAAAGAATATGCACCTTACCAAAGGCAGACGCACGTAATATAGCGCGTAATTGCGTAAGGAATAATTGCGGCTCAGAAAGACAATAACGTATCGCGCGCAAACCAAGAGCCGGATTCATCGTCCCGGCATCAACCTCATTTAAGGGCTTGTCTGCCCCCACATCCAATGTGCGAATAGTAACGGGCCGACCTTTCATCGTCAGCACGGTAGTACGATAAGCGTTGAATTGCTCTTCTTCGGATGGCAATACACCATTTCGTCCCATAAATAAAAATTCAGAACGAAACAGTCCCACTCCTGCAGCGCCAACTTCCATGGCAGCAGCAGCATGCTCCGGAAACTCAATATTAGCTAATAAGGTAATGGCCGTACCATCTTTAGTAACCGCAGCCGTCTTTTTTAGTCGCACCAGTTTTTTTCGGGCGCGCAGCAACGCCGCCTGCTTGTCTCGGTATTCGTCCAGCACGATCTGAGGAGGGGCAACAATAACAATACCGGCTACGCTATCAATAATCAGCCAATCATCCTGTGCTATCAGCTGACTGGCATTGCCCATACCAACCACAGCAGGAATCCCCAGGCTGCGCGACACAATCGCAGTATGTGAATTCTGTCCGCCTTCATCAGTCACAAAACCAACAAATGCCGAATTCTGAAATTGCATCATATCCGCAGGTGAAATATCCCGCGCTACCACAATCATATGCGCATTAAGCTCATCGACACCGGCGACAGCCGGCAGTGAAGTCGCCGAACCGGTTAATAGCTTTAATACCCGGTCCGCAACCTGCTCAATGTCGGCTTTACGCTCACGCAGGTATTCGTCTTCAATTTCATCAAACTGCGCCAGCAACACATCAATTTGTGTCACCAGAGCCCATTCTGCATTGTAGTGACGGGTACGAATGATCTCCAGCGGCGCCTGAGCCAACATAGGGTCAGATAAAAACAAGGCGTGAATATTCAAAAATGCACCCAGCTCGGATGGTGCATCGGCAGGCAGATCTGCCCATATTTTTTTCAGTTCCTGCTCAGCAGCAGATATAGCCTGCTGAAGCCGCACCACTTCTGCCTCCACTTGCTCTTGCCCCACCAGATAGTGTTGCACCTCCAGAGCAGCGGGGCGCAATACATGCGCCCGACCAATCGCAATCCCGCGCGAAACCGGTATACCTTGTAAGGTGAATGAAGCCATATTTTTCCGTAGCCTGAGTTCCAACACGCCTGGCAGCCTGCCAGACTCAGGCATCACCGGCAACCAGTGAACTGCACCAGAAAATCCGGAGAATTCCGGTGGCAGCAACTAAAAAAATCGTTTCGCAGCAGTCTTACTCGCCCTCACCAAATTTATCCGCGACCAACGCAATAAGCGCCTCGCTGCAAACCTGTTCATCCTCACCAAATACTTCCAGCATAATCTTGCTGCCTTTACCTGCTGCTAACATCATTACGCCCATAATGGACTTACCATTAACACGTTTACTATTTCTGGTAAGCCATACTTCACTTTTGAATCTGGATGCTGACTGAGTTAACTTGGCAGACGCTCTCGCATGCAAGCCGAGCTTGTTCACAATTTCAAGTTCCACTTGGATCATATTCTTCTCTTTTTATAATGTGATAAGACGCGCGCAGCAAAGGCGCAACGACGCCAAAAACAGCGTTAACTTGAGGCTATACGCACCCGGGTATCTACCCTGACAGCACCATTCTGCGCCCCTGACTGCGCCATTTCAACCAATACATCCAAATTATCATGGCGATACGTGATTGCACGCAGCAACATCGGTAAACTCAGGCCAGCCAACACAGCAACTTCATCCGGCGAACCCAGACTCTGGCTGCAATTGGACGGCGTACCGCCCATTACATCCGTGAGAATTAACACGCCGGCTCCCTGATTCAGCCGGGCAAGCGCACATCTGGCAAGCTCAATCACTTCTGCCGTATTCTGGTCCGGCAACACATCCAACGCCTCAAGATGTGCCGGTAAACCACGAAACACATGCGCTGCAGCCTGAATAAACGCATGACCAAGCGGAGCATGTGTCAGCAATAGAATTCCCACCATAGATTACACCGCCTGTTCCAATGCATCAATAAAACACGCCGCCACTCCGAACCCGGTTTGCTTGGTAATTTCCTGAAAACAGGTTGGACTAGTCACATTTACTTCCGTCAAATAATCACCAATTACATCGCACCCGACCAATAATAAGCCACGTTGTGCCAAAATTGGTGCCAGAGTCCGGGCAATCTCCAGATCACGCGCAGTCAGTGCTTGCGCAACACCAACCCCGCCTGCGGCCAGATTACCGCGAACCTCACTTCCTTGCGGTATACGCGCCAGTGCATAAGGTACAACGTTTCCACCAATTAGTAAAATACGTTTATCACCTGCTTTTATTTCCGGGATATATCTCTGCGCCATGATGGTACGCGCACCATTCATTGTCAAAGTCTCAATAATTGAACCCAGATTCATACCGTCAGCAGTAACACGGAATACCCCTGCGCCGCCCATACCATCCAACGGTTTCAAAATAATTTCCTGATGTTCAGCATGAAACCGCGTTAACCGGGCAGCATCGCGCGTCACCAGCGTCGGTGCAGTAAATTGCGAAAACTGGACAATACTCAACTTTTCATTATGATCACGAATCGCAGCAGGCTTATTAAATACCCGGGCGCCTTGCTGTTCTGCCAATTCCAATAAATACGTAGCGTACACATACTCCATATCAAAAGGCGGATCTTTACGTTGTAAAACCGCGTCAAATTCCGTCAGGCGTCGTTCTGCAGGCTGTTCAGCCTGGTACCAGCCGGTTCCCTCATCACCGGTTAAATGAATTCGCCTGACTTGCGCAACCACTTGTCCGCCGGCATAAGCCAGATCTTGCGGTAAAAAAGCAAATAAGCTATGGCCACGTCTGGCAGCTTCCTGCATCATTGCAAACGTGGTGTCTTTGTAGATCTTAAACTCGTCAAGCGGGTCGGTCAGAAAGGCAATATTCATTTAGCACTTTAGTAGGTAATAATGACTTATTTTTAATAGATTTCAGGGTTAGGGTCCGTCTTTTCCAGCTCCAGCGATGCTGCCAGCAAAGCCAGTCTCGCCACCACACCATACATATAAAACCGATTTGGCGCCGCAGTGCCGGGTTTAGCATGCACATCCGGTAAAGCGTGTTGCTGTGCAAAGGCAAGAGGAACAAAATGCATACCAGGCGCATTCAGATTCTCATCTACGCCCCGGTCAGAATGCACCCGATAAAAACCGCCCACTACATAGCGATCCATCATATACACAACGGGTTCTGCAACAGCGTCATTAATTTGCTCAAAGGTATGCACCCCTTCCTGAATAATGACATCATTCACTTCCAGGCCTTCTTTAACCACCGCCATTTTATTACGTTGCTTACGATTCAAATCTTTCACTTCACTGGCATCGCGCACCGTCATAATACCCATGCCATAGGTGCCGGCATCCGCTTTGACAATGACAAACGGTTTTTCTTTAATGCCGTATTCTTTGTATTTTTTACGAATTTTGGCCAAAACGATATCAACCTGCGCTGCCAGAGTATCTTCACCAAGACGCTCATGAAAATTAATGCCGGATGCTTTGGCAAAATACGGGTTGAGCATCCAGGGATCAACGTCCACGATTTTGGCAAATTTCTTCACTACCTCATCATAAGCGGCAAAATGACTGGTTTTGCGACGCACTGCCCAACCGGCGTGTAGTGGAGGCATAAGATTTTGCTCGTGCAGATTGCCTAAAATAGCAGGAATCCCAGCCGATAAATCGTTATTCAGCAAAATAGTACACGGGTCAAAATTGGCAAGCCCCAAACGCCGCCCGTTAGCCGATCGTACCAACGGTTCCAGCGTCAGGCTTGCACCGTCCGGAAGTTCAATAGTAGTTGGCTCTTTAATATCATCCGACAAACTACCTAAACGCACATTCAGACCTGTCTGACGGAAAATTTGTATCAGGCGTGCGACATTTTGCAAATAAAACGTGTTACGCGTATGACGCTCAGGGATCAACAATAAATTTTTAGCATCCGGACAATATTTTTCAATTGCAGCCATCGCGGCCTGCACTGCCAGCGGCAGCATCTCCGGCGCCAGGTTATTAAAACCGCCGGGGAATAGGTTGGTATCAACCGGTGCCAGCTTAAAACCGGCATTACGCAAATCCACCGAACAATAAAATGGTGGTGTGTGCTCCTGCCACTCCAGCCGGAACCAACGCTCTATAGCGGGAGTTGCTTCTAAAATTTTCTTTTCTAAATCAAGTAAGGGGCCATTTAAGGCAGTAACCAGATGTGGGACCATAAATAACCTTAAGCGGAATAACTGGCGCAGTGTATTACATCATTTACGCCAGAAAATAATGGAAACAGGAAAAACAGCAATAGCAGACTCGTGATTTTATCCCGAATTGGTACTCTGCGTTAATGCCGCCTACCTTGGGGTAATATGTTATTAATCAAGGCAATATCCGAAATATACTCCCCGCTACCGGTCTTGGTTATTCCGGCAATCAGACATGTGAACCCCGCTCATCAATTAGTTGAGCCAAATTAAGTTAGAATGACAATCTTTATTCTACGGAAAGCCATTCTGCTTGCATGTAGGATACTATATTAGTCGCTCGCGGTCTCCGCCGGGAAAAAATGAAAAAAATTAATCAGAGGTAATGGTGAGCAGAGCTTTTATGCGCCGACAATTTTATCGGCACGCCCCTGCGCATTGGGTGTGGGGGACTTTTATCGCCGTCGTAATTACCCTGAGTGCGTTCAGCTTCATCTCACGACTTGAAAACAAAAATGCCCAAGCTGACTTCCTGACTGCGGCGACAGAACACACCAATCAGTTAGAGACCCACATTCAGGTAGCACTTAATACATTGATTTCAGCAGGAGCCTACTTCGATGCCACAGATCATATTGACCGGAATATGTTTCATCGGCTGGTATCACCCATGTCCGGGGTCAATTCTGTAGTACAGGCAATTGAATGGGTTCCGCGCGTAGTAGAATCAGAACGGGAAAATTACATCGCATCTGCGCATTTGGATGGTTATCCACAGTTTACATTTACCGAACGGCTGCGTCAGGGTGTCATGACTCCTGCTGGTAAGCGGGCTGAATATTATCCGGCTTTTTTCGTAGAGCCGCTGGAAGGCAACAGCACCGCCCTCGGTTTTGATCTTGCTTCCGATCCTGAGCGGCGAACCACACTCAATCTGGCAGCCATATCAGGCACACTATACGCAACCGGGCGTATCACATTGGTTCAGGAACAGACCAATCAATACGGTTTTCTGGTACTCCGTCCGGTCTACCATGGCAAAATCATACCGGATGACCAGGCTCAGCGCATAACGCATCTCGCCGGATTCGTGCTGGCCGTATTCCGAATTGGCAAAATCGTAGAAAGTTTTGACGCAGGCGGCCGAACCAACGTACAGCTGATTCTATTCGACAATGACGCTACCGCTGGCACACATCTGCTTTACCCGCGACATTTAAACATAGATACGGCGAGCGAATTGCCCGCATCAGGAACACGAATCAGGGAAATTCAGGTTGCCGGCCGTACATGGAGTGTCTATGCCATTCCCAAACCCGGCACATTCGCTCCCAATCACAATGCAAGCCTTTCCGTTCTTATCCTGGGTTTACTCGCCTCAATATTACTAGCAATTAATCTCAGAAATAAATCACTGCGTGTAGCGGAAATTGAAAATATTGTCAGCGAACGTACCCACGAACTTAATCTGGAGCGCATCCGCCTTCAGACCCTGTTAAAGACAGCAAGTGATGGTATCCACATCATGAATAACAAAGGGATATTAATTGAAGCTAATGATGCGTTCTTACGTATGCTGGGCTATGACAATACCATCATCGGCCAGTTAAACATCAGTGACTGGGATGCCTCTGCGTCAAAAGCCACCATTCAATGGCAAATTGACCATTTGGTTAATCACCGGTCTCATTTATTTTTTGAAACACGCCACCGCCACGTTAACGGCAGCATACTGGACGTCGAAATCAATGCAGTAGGTATCGAAATCAACGGTGAAATCTACTTATACGCAGCATCACGTGATATTACTGATCGTAAAAAATTAGAACAACAAGAACAATTCCGCCGCTTCATACTGGAAATACTTGTCAACGGTGATCCGCTCACTGATATTTTAAGTACAATTGCACGCAATATAGAACAACGCTACCCCCATTGCCTTTGCTGTATTTTATTAGCAGTTAACGAAGGAAAAAATCTTAAAATTGGGGCCGCTCCCAGTCTGCCCATGCTATACAACACCGCACTTGACGATATTGCCATCAGTACCGGTATCGGTGCCGCGTTTATAGGTCAGCACATCATTGTGGACGATATCAGTACGCACCCCTGCTGGGAACATCACAAAAAAATTGCATCAGGCGCAGGCTTATTTTCCTGCTGGTCGCAACCGGTCTATTCTTCATCCAAACAATTGCTGGGTGCTCTGGTCATTTACCATCGTAAAAAACATACCCCGGACAGCGAACAAACTGCCATTGTTGAACAAGCATCCGTGCTGGTCAACATGGTTATTGAACGTAAGCACGCAGAGGAAGCCCTGCACCTGGCTGCCAGTGTATTCACCTTTGCCCGGGAAGGAATTATGATCACGGATGCGCGCGGGCATATTATTGATGTTAACACCACATTCATTAACACAACCGGCTATCAGCGTCATGAGGTACTGGGGAAAACACCGCATATCCTTTATTCCGACCGCCATAGCACAGACTTCTACCTGTCAATGTGGCAAGAGCTGATCCGGCGTAAATACTGGCATGGTGAAATCTGGAACCGGCGCAAAAACGGTGAAGTACATGCCGAAATGCTCACGATCAGCGCGGTAGTCGACGCACGGGGTGACACTCAGCAATACGTGGCACTTTTCTCCGATATTGCAGCCCTGAAAGAACAAGAGCACCAACTCCAGAAGGTGGCTCACTACGATGTACTGACCGGTCTGCCTAACCGTGCATTACTGGCTGATCGTCTGCAACAGTCAATGGCGCAGGCACAACGTCAGCAACAACAGGCTGTACTCTATCTGGATCTGGACGATTTCAAATCTGTTAATGATAATTACGGACACGATGCAGGAGACCGGCTGCTGATTGAATTAGCTACACGTATGAAGCAATGTTTGCGTGAAGGTGACACTATCGCACGAATGGGAGGGGATGAATTTGTCATCATACTGCTGGACCTGGAAAGCACCGCGGCCGGCACACCCATACTTATCCGCCTGTTAACAGCAGCATCCCAACCCGTGTTGCTGGGCGAAGTGACACTACAAGTTTCCGCCAGCATCGGCGTCACCTTTTATCCTCAGGAACATCATGTAGATGCAGATCAATTGTTGCGTCAGGCAGATCAGGCGATGTATCAGGCCAAACTGGAAGGAAAAAACCACTACGCCGTTTTCAACAGCCAGACAACACCATCTGTTTTATAAGCCCGCTGACAAGCTCAATCAGAGAAAGATCAGCGAATATTAGACTAACGAATGGCGGATGTCTGACAAAGATGAAGATTACTGGCTACAATACCACTCATCTCTCCGAAATTACAGGAACAAAGTACGCGCAGATTTATCCGCCGGGACTCCTGGCATTACAATACAGGCTTCTGATGTAAAAATAATTTTTAGTACCTTGTATCCTGCCTTTAACCCAACTACACAACCTGACTTGATGAGCGAAACTCCTTTTTTTCAGCATCATGTATTTTTTTGCATGAATAAACGCGACGATGGTCGCCCGAGCTGTGCTGATTGTGGCGCAATGCCTGCCCAAAAATACGCCAAGCAACGTATCAAACAACTTAATTTGAGTGGCCCGGGCAAAATACGCGTTAACCAGGCGGGCTGTCTGGATCGCTGCGATCAGGGTCCTGTGCTGGTAATTTATCCGGAAGGAACCTGGTACACCTTTGTGGATAACCATGATATTGATGAAATTATTGACTCCCATTTAGTACAAGGGAAAGTTGTTGACCGTTTAAAACTGACTACACCATGAATGCACAAACCACCCGTTTTTTCCTGAACGGTGCCGCAGGCCAGTTAGAATGCGCACTTGACCTGCCTGTATCAGCACCAGTCGGCATCGCACTGGTTGCCCATCCCCACCCGCTATATGGCGGCACGATGGATAATAAAGTCGCTCAGACACTGACCCGTACCTTTGTTTCACTCGGTTACGCTACCGCACGAATGAACTTTCGCGGAGTGGGTAAATCTGAAGGGGTACACGATGCAGGTATAGGTGAAACTGACGATATGCAGCAATTGCTGATACACATGAAAACGCACTACCCTGATTTACCGCTGGCTTTATCCGGATTTTCATTTGGTACCTTTGTTCAAACCCGCGTTCAGGCGCAACTGACCGAACTGCAATGTCCGGCACAACGTCTGGTTTTGGTCGGAAGTGCGGCGGGAAAATGGGATTTATTACCGGTACCCGCCAATACCATCGTCATCCACGGCGAACTGGATGACACCATTCCTCTGACGGACGTGTTTGACTGGGCAAGACCGCAAGACATACCCGTTGTCGTCATTCCCGGTGCAGATCATTTCTTCCACCGTAAATTGCACCATATTAAAAATTTAGTTACGGCGCTGTGGTGTTAAGGTATTTGCTCTTATTTTTTGCATGTGTTTTTAACTTGCTTTGAATTTGCGTTTAACTTATTTTTCTCTACAGTCCTTTTTGCTTTTACTTTTTTGTACGATATCTCATGAAAAAAATTTTTACGCTCTTCCTGTTTTGCATCAGTAGTCTGGGATTACTACCCCAGGCACAGGGACAAAGTCTGCCGCCGCCTGCCGTGGCAGCAAAATCATGGTTACTGCTTGATGCCACCAGTAATCAGGTGATCAGTTCAGAAAATGCGGCCATGCGTATTGAACCGGCATCACTCACTAAAATCATGACGGCCTACCTTGTCTTCGAAGCTCTGCGTGATAAGAAGCTCAATCTGGCGCAATCCGTTAACATCTCGGTGCGCGCATGGAAAGTCGATTCAGGCAGCTCAAAAATGTTCATCGACCCGGCCACCCCCGTGACGATTAACGATTTATTGTATGGCCTGATCGTTCAGTCAGGTAATGACGCTGCTGTCGCCCTGGCCGAAGCAGTGGCTGGCAGTGAAGATGCATTTGTCGTATTAATGAACCGCGAAGTGGAACGCATCGGATTAAAATCCACCCATTTCGCCAATCCGCATGGCTTGCCCAGTCCTGAAAATTATTCAACCGCACAAGATTTAGCACGCCTGGCACAACGCCTCATCAGTGATTTTCCTGCTGAATACAAAACATATTACTCAACCAAAAGCTACACCTACAATAAAATTACGCAGCCCAATCGCAACCGCCTGTTATGGCTGGACCCTAGTGTGGATGGCATGAAAACCGGTCATACCGACGGTGCAGGATATTGCCTGGTTTCCTCCGCAAAACGTCCTAACGGCAGCGGTGATCGCCGACTGATTTCCGTAGTACTGGGTACCACCAGTGATCAGGTACGGGCACAAGAAAGCCTGAAATTGCTGAACTGGGGCTTCCTCAACTTTGACACGATTAAACTCTATGGCAAAGGCCAGGCAATCAGCACACCGGAAGTATGGAAAGGCAGTCAGTCACAGGTAAAAATCGGCTTTACACGCGATTTATATGTCACCCTGCCTAAGGGTAGCGCTGCACGTATCAAACCCGCACTGGAACGCAAAGATCCTTTAGTGGCACCAATTGCTATCAACAGCACTATAGGCACCATGAAAATGATGCTCGATGGAAAATCCATTGCTGAATTCCCGGTACTCGCATTAGAAGACGTCAGTCAGGCCAGCATTTTTGGTCGTGCCTGGGATTCTATACGCTTGTGGATGAAATAAGCCATCAGGTAAAGAACGCTGAACACACGATACCTCAGAACCCGGCTTGCCGGGATTCTGATCACAGTAAACCCGATCCGGTCAGTATCACATTAATGATTCCATTGGCCGGATAAATAAGCAGAAAACAATGAATCCCAGCGAAAGTTTAATTGAGTACCCCAGTGATTTCCCGATTAAGATCATGGGTATTATGCAGGACCGTTTTGCCCAGACCATCGCCGACCTTGTGCTGCTGCACGACCCTGTTTTTAATCCGGCCACCATGGAGTTGCGTCCGTCAGCCAAAGGCACTTATCTGGCCATCACAGTAACGGTACGTGCCACCAGTCGGGAGCAGCTGGACAATTTATACCGCGCCCTGTCTGGTCATCCTATGGTTAAAGTCGTTCTGTAAACACAAAAATACTAATAAAAACCCCGCATTAAAAAGAGCGTCAGCTTTTTTTAATGCGGGGTTTTTTACAGCAATGGCTTCAAACGATTTTTTTACACTGTTTTTTTCAGGCTCAATGCATTTCCGGCGCGGCTGCTTGTTTTCCGGCCTAAATGCCGGGAAATAAACTGACCTGCACCGACTGTTTTTTCCAGATCAATACCGGTAGCAATGCCCAGTCCCTGCATCAAAAACAAAACATCTTCCGTAGCTACATTACCGGTAGCACCTTTCGCATAAGGACAGCCCCCCAAACCTGCCACGGAGGAATGAAAAATACGGATACCCACTTCCAGACTGGCATAAATATTCGTTAATGCCTGCCCGTAAGTATCATGAAAATGCCCCGACAAACCCGCAACAGAAAATTCACGTATCGCACGCTGCATAACGGTATGTACCTGACGGGCTGTACCCACACCTATCGTATCGGCGATATCAATTTCATCGCAACCCAGTTCACGAAAACGCGCCACCACATCTGCTACCGCCTCCGGGCTGACATCACCCTGATACGGGCAGCCGAATGAACAACTCACACTACCACGCAAACGCAAGCCATTCGCTTTAGCCGCCAGCGCCACATCACGAAACCGGGCAATGGAATCAGCGATGGAACAATTAATATTTTTTTGCGAAAACGCCTCTGAAGCCGAACCAAAAATAACGACCTCTCCGGCTCCTGCTGCCAATGCTGCTTCAAAACCCTGCATATTGGGTGTCAGTGCCGAATACACGACGCCGGGACGACGTGTAATACCCGCCATCACTTCTATCGAAGTCGCCATTTGCGGCACCCATTTTGGCGACACAAACGATGCCGCTTCAATCGCAGAAAAACCGGCATCACTTAAACGATTAACCAATTCAATTTTGACTTCCGCAGGAATAATACCCTGCTCATTTTGCAAACCATCACGCGGTCCGACTTCGACGATTTTGACAAAATCAGGCAATGTTGACTTCATTGGATCACTCCTTATTATTCAAATGCCAGCAGCTGTGCGCCATCAGCAACCTGATCTGCCACCGCATACATCATTTCTTTCACAATACCGTCCGCCGGTGCCGCGATGGTATGCTCCATTTTCATCGCTTCCATAATCAACAAAGGATCACCTTTTTTCACGGCCTGCCCGGCAGCCACCAGCAATGCCACAATTTTACCCGGCATAGGTGCCGTCAGACGTCCGGTTTCCGCTTCAGCCTCACCGGCATGTGCCAACGGGTCGACATAATGCAGCATGTAATGCTGGCCCTGACTAAATACATGGAAGTATTCGGCATGACGCACCACCACGCCGCTGACCGTGGTATCCCCGACCTGAAGCCGTAACTGATTATCGCTGTGACCATCCGTCACAGCCAGTACCTGCACGGCATCTTGCTTACCGTCATATCCCAGCAGCCAGCTACCGGATAAATAACTCACCACCACATCACACGATGCGCCTTCATGTTCAAAATGACACTGACGATGCATAGTTTCATTCATGCGCCAGCCATGACTTGATTGCCACGGGTCACTGACATTGAGTTGACGTTCCGATTGCAACAATGATGCTGTTGCCAGCGCCATCACCCATGAAGGCAATGCAACAGGAGCAGGGAATAAGACGTCCTGATTACGTTCAATCAGACCGGTATCCAGATCCGCTGTAGCAAAAGCACGGCTTTGTACCAGCCGCTGTAAAAATGCGATATTTGAAGACAGGCCGACAATATGATATTCCGCCAAAGCTTGCGCCATGCGCGCCAGAGCTTCGTTGCGATCCTTACCCCATACAATGACTTTAGCAATCATCGGATCATAGAACGGAGAAATGGTATCGCCTTCCCGCACACCGCTGTCAATCCGGAAAGAAGCCGGATTAGCACTGCCGCCTAACTCAAAATTAACTGCGGCCGGCGTTCTGGCATAGACCAGCTTACCAATGGAAGGTAAAAATCCTTTTTCCGGATTCTCTGCATAGACGCGCGCTTCAAGTGCATGACCGTGTATGCGTAACTGTGCCTGCTGCAAGGGTAAAGGCTCTCCGCTGGCAACCCGTAACTGCCACTCTACCAGATCGGTCGAGGTAATCATTTCCGTGACGGGATGCTCAACCTGCAAACGGGTATTCATTTCCATAAAATAGAAAGAACCGTCCTGATTAACAATAAACTCCACCGTACCCGCGCCAACGTAGCCAACGGCTCTGGCCGCAGCAACTGCCGCTTCACCCATCGCTGAGCGCCGCTCTGCCGTCATACCCGGTGCAGGTGCTTCTTCTAACACTTTTTGATGGCGACGCTGCACAGAGCAGTCACGTTCAAATAAATAAACACAGCCACCATGACTATCGGCAAACACTTGAATTTCAATATGACGAGGACGAATCAGGTATTTCTCAGCCAACACCTTATCATCGCCGAATGAACTGATAGCTTCACGCTTGCAAGAAGCCAGCGCCGCTTTAAAATCAGCACTATTCTCAATAACACGCATGCCCTTACCACCACCGCCGGCCGATGCCTTAAGCAGCACCGGATATCCCATGCCGTCTGCTTTTTCATGCAAAAAATCCGCATCCTGATTATCGCCGTGATAACCGGGTACCAGAGGTACGCCGGCTTTTTCCATCAGGGTTTTAGCCGCAGATTTACTACCCATTGCCCGAATCGCTGAAGCCGGCGGCCCGATAAAAACTAAACCGGCATTAGCGCAGGCGTCGGCAAACTCACTGTTTTCAGATAAAAATCCATAACCAGGATGAATCGCCTGTGCGCCGGTAGCCAGGGCCGCGGCAATAATCTTATCAATACACAAGTAACTTTCTTTGGCTGCGGCCGGCCCGATCAACACCGCTTCATCACAAACAGCAAGGTGCTTGGCTGTCGCATCTGCCTCCGAATATACCGCAACAGTTTTTACGCCCAAACGACGCGCAGTGGCCGCCACCCGACAAGCAATTTCACCGCGGTTAGCGATAAGAATTTTGGTAAACATAGTTATTCCTTATTATTGTAGGATACGACATTGGGCCACTGCTGTTACTGCGGAAATTCCCTACTGCTTACGACGATAAACAATCATCAGCTGCATCCGCCGCTCTCAACTTTTCCCCGTGTCTTCAATCCCAGTTTATCTAACAAAATCCGGTCATCATGCGCTTCCGGATTATCGGTAGTCAGTAATTTATCACCATAAAAAATAGAATTAGCACCGGCTAAAAAACACATCGCCTGTACCGGCTCACCCAATTGACGACGCCCCGCAGACAAACGCACCCGTGCTTTAGGCATGGTGATACGCGCTACAGCGATAGTCCGTACAAATTCCAGCGGATCAAGTACATCCGTGCCATATAAAGGCGTACCTTCTACCTGTACCAAATGGTTCACCGGCACGGATTCAGGATACGGATTTAAATTGGCCAGTTGTGCAATCAGTCCGGCACGTTGCAAACGTGATTCCCCCATACCGACAATTCCGCCGCAGCATACTTTAAGTCCGGCATTACGCACATGACCCAAGGTATCCAGCCTGTCCTGATAATCCCGGGTAGAAATGACATTGGTATAAAATTCAGGAGCGGTATCCAGATTGTGATTGTAGTAATCCAGACCGGCATCTTTTAAGCGCGTTGCCTGCTCTTCTTTCAGCATTCCCAGTGTGGCGCAGGTTTCCAGACCCAGCGCCTTCACCTCACGCACCATTTCTTCCACTTTATCCATATCGCGATCTTTAGGAGAGCGCCATGCCGCACCCATGCAAAAACGGGTCGCTCCGCTATCTTTAGCCGATCTGGCCGCCGTCATGACTTCCGCAATTTCCAGAATTTTTTTAGCTTCCAGACCAGTGTCATAACGTGCAGCTTGCGGACAATAACCGCAATCTTCTTCACAGCCACCGGTTTTTATCGACAACAAGGTAGCCAATTCCACATCTGCATCGGGAAATTCACGGCGGTGCACTTCTTGTGCGCGAAACAATAAATCATTAAACGGCAATTCAAATAAGGCCACGATTTCATCAACCGGCCATGTTTCTGCGTGCACAGCTGCTACCGCCGGCATAAACGTCATTGTTTGCGAAGAAATATCATTCATTATGTAATCCTGTTTCATCATTGATCATTGACTCCCGGGCCAGGGCACTCCGGGTTGCCAACAATGGTGTTAAATTCAAATAAGCAGCGGCTGCCGCTGCCACTGGCTGCGCCAATCTGGGTATACACCCAAGCAGGGGAGCGGATATGCGCTCTCGCAGTGCTGCGATATTATCGTCTAAATACGGCATAGCATCATCAATACAATTAGCGACCCAACCCGCCAGCGACAAACCACGTGAGGCAATGGATTCCACCGTCAGCAATGCGTGGCTGATACAACCCAGTCGCATTCCCACCACTAACACCACAGGCAAATTCAATTGTTGCGCCAGGTCAGCCATATCAAACTGTGCATTCAGTGGCACACGGAACCCGCCGGCACCTTCGACCACCACCACCTCAGCTTGTCCGGCTAATACCTCAAATGCCGTCAGCACAGGGGCTAACTCGATGGTTTTGTTTTCTTGTTTTGCCGCAATATGCGGTGCTGCTGCCAGGCGAAACAAATAAGGATTGATCAAAGATTGCGGCAACACCACATTACTCACCGCCTGCAAGGCCAGCACATCGTCATTATTCCAGACACCGTCATGCAATGTTGCGCCGGCAGCAACCGGCTTCATACCAACACAACGCCGTCCGGCTTGCGCAAAACCATGCAATAAAGCACATGACACCAGTGTTTTTCCGGCATCGGTATCGGTGCCCGTCACAAAAAATGCACGTGGCTCACGTTCCGGGGTACGCTCACTCATGCAATAACCTGCTCAAATACCGATAAAGTACGCTGCCCCAATAAGGCGATTTCCGCATCATCCAAAATATAAGGCGGCATAAAATACACCGTCTTGCCTATCGGTCGCAACAGTAATTCCTGCTGTAGTGCCGTGCTAAAAAAACGCCGGGAAAAATCTGCATCAGCACCAATAACATCAAACGCCCATATCATGCCGCACTGACGGAAGTGCTGTACGCGCGGATGGGCTGCCAGCGGAGCCAGTGCCGCCGTTATTTTCGCTGCACGCAGCTTATTTGCCGCCAAGACCTGATCTTCATCAAAAATAGCCAGCGTTGCCAGCGCCGCGCGACACGCCAGCGGATTGCCGGTATACGAATGAGAATGTAAAAATCCACGCCTTATGTCATGGTGATAAAAGGTCTGATAAATCTGATCGGTGCTCATCACCAGAGACAGAGGCAAATAACCGCCACTAATTCCCTTAGATAAACATAAAAAATCCGGCCAGACAGCAGCTTGCTCACACGCAAAAAATGTACCGGTACGACCACAGCCAACAGCAATTTCATCGGCAATCAGATGCACGCGATAACGGTCACACAATTCGCGCAATAACTGCAAATACACAGGGTCGTACATCGCAAACCCTGTCGCACACTGCACCAGCGGTTCCACAATCATCGCAGCAATGCTATCCGCCCGGGAAATAAATAAAGTCTCTACATCGGCAATCGCACGACGCGCCACATCCGCAGCACTTTCACCGTCATGTGCCTGCCGTGCATCCGGTGACATCACGACATGCGCCGCATTCAGCAAGGGACCGTAAGCATCCCGGAATATAGCCACATCAGTCACAGCCAGTGCACCTATCGTTTCACCGTGATAACCTCCCTTCAGACACACAAATTCACGTTTGTCTGCCAGTCCCTGATTGCGCCAGCTGTGAAAGCTCATTTTTAAAGCAATTTCTACTGCCGAAGCACCATCCGATGCATAAAAACAATGACCGAGTGCATGACCGGTTTTTGCCGCTAATTGCTCAGACAACATAATCACGGGCTCGTGAGTACATCCGGCCAGCATGACATGCTCCAGCTTATCAAGCTGATCTTTTATCGCAGCATTAATACGCGGATTAGCATGACCAAATAAATTAACCCACCACGAACTGATCGCATCCAGATAAGGTTTATCATCTGCATCGTACAACCAGGCACCACGGCCACGGTTTATCGGCATCAACGGGGTTCCCGTCTCTGCGTTCTCATGGTGCTGCATTTGTGTACAGGGATGCCAGACGTGCTGCAAGCTACGCGCTATCCAATTATTACCTGACGTCAAGGTGACTTCCTTTTTATGTAGACTGTATAAGAATTATCCAAAATTGCCCCAGCGGCGTATGCCGCACCAGAGGAATTTTATAGTTAACTCCTATTATACTAAGCAGCCACCTGTTTACTCTTCCGGCAGCAGCCACTCAGGCTTGCGCTTTTCAAGAAAGGAACTAATCCCTTCCCGGCCTTCATCCGAAGTACGGATGGCAGCAATGCGTTCCGCAGTATACGCCAGTAAATTCTCGTCAATTTCCATACCCGTCACATCTTGTACCAGCCACTTCGCTTCCAACACGGCATTCGGACTGGCATCGGCAATAGCGCGAACAATCCGTGCAACAGTCGCATCCAGCTCCTCTGCGGCCACAACTTCATGGATAAAACCAATCCGATGTGCTTCTTTAGCAGAAAAACGCTCTGCAGTTACAAAATAACGACGTGCCGCATTGGCGCCCATCGCCCGGATTACATAAGGTGAAATCGTTGCCGGAATCAGACCCAGTTTCACTTCGCTCAGACAAAACTGCACCGTATCCGTTGCCACAGAAATATCGCATGCTGCCACCAGCCCCATACCACCGGCATAACAGTCACCATGAATTTTGGCGACCACCGGTTTAGGACAGGCAAAAATCTGATGCAGCATTTCCGCCATAGCTTGTGCATCCGCCAGATTTTCTTCCTGCGAATACAAGGCCATTTTTTTCATGACATTCAAATCAGCACCGGCACAAAATGCCGGACTGCCTGCCGCCAGCACAATGACCCGCACATCCGGGTCTTGTCCGAGCAGCCCGAACACTTCCGTCAACTCAGCAATTACCGTCTCATTAAACGCGTTACGGACTTCAGGCCGGTTTAAGGTCACCGTCGCTGCACCACGCTTAATATCAAGCAAAATCGTCTCATAGCTCATATCGTCTCCGTATATATCTTTGCTTTAATTGACTGAATATTACATCCGGAACAAACCAAAACGGGTATCCGGTATCGGTGCATTCAATGCCGCAGATAAGCCCAGGCCCAATACCATGCGGGTATCTGCAGGATCAATCACACCATCATCCCAGCAACGTGCACTGGCATAATACGGATGCCCCTGATGTTCGTATTGTTCTTTAACGGGTTGCTTAAATTGCGCTTCTTCTTCCGCTGACCAGACACCGCCACGGGCTTCTATGCCATCGCGTTTCACTGTTGCCAGCACACTGGCGGCCTGCTCACCACCCATGACTGAAATTCGTGCATTCGGCCACATCCATAAAAACCGCGGAGAAAATGCACGACCACACATGCCATAGTTTCCGGCGCCAAAACTACCGCCAATAATCACGGTAAACTTAGGCACGGCGGCGGTAGCAACGGCAGTCACCATTTTGGCGCCGTTACGCGCAATGCCTTCATTTTCATATTTGCGACCCACCATAAAACCGGTGATATTTTGCAAGAAAACCAAAGGAATTTTACGCTGACAACACAACTCAATAAAATGCGTTCCTTTTAATGCCGATTCGGAAAACAAAATCCCGTTATTCGCAATAATACCCACCGGCATACCATGTATATGTGCAAAGCCACATACCAGCGTCGTGCCGTAACGGGCTTTGAATTCATCAAAGACACTACCATCCACAACACGGGCAATAACTTCACGTACATCAAACGGTTTACGGGTATCGACGGGGATAACGCCATATAATTCACTGGCAGGATAAGCAGGCTCAACAGCGTCCTGCAAACGCACTGTAACCGGTTTTTGCCGGTTCAGATTACCCACCATGGTGCGTGCCAGCGACAGGGCATGCAGATCATTTTGCGCCAGATGATCGACCACGCCAGACACACGGGTATGTACATCACCGCCACCGAGATCTTCCGCACTGACGACTTCACCGGTAGCCGCTTTCACCAGCGGAGGGCCACCCAAAAATATCGTCCCCTGATTTTTCACAATAATGGATTCATCGCTCATTGCCGGTACATAAGCACCACCGGCAGTACACGACCCCATCACAACAGCAATTTGCGGCACGCCCTGTGCCGACAAATTTGCCTGATTATAGAAAATACGACCAAAATGATCCCGATCCGGAAACACCTCATCCTGGTTCGGCAAATTGGCACCACCGCTATCAACCAGATAAATACAAGGCAATTTGTTTTGCTCGGCAATCTCTTGCGCGCGCAAATGCTTTTTCACCGTCATCGGATAATACGTTCCGCCTTTGACCGTTGCATCGTTACACACGATCACGCACTCTTGCCCGGAAATACGACCAATACCAGTTATTACCCCGGCACAGGGTGCTGCATCGTGATACATCCCATAAGCAGCCAATTGCGAAAATTCTAAGAAGGGCGTACCGGGATCTAACAACATCTGCACGCGATCACGCGGCAGTAACTTTCCACGTGATAAATGCTTATTACGCGCACTCTCACCACCGCCCTGCATAATTTTTTCAATTTTTAACTTCAGGTCATCAACGACGGCCTGCATAGCAGCCGCGTTAGCTTTAAATTCTTCTGAGCGTGGTGCCAGTCTCGATTCTATTTTCATTATTTTTTTACCGATTCGTTGAAGTTAATCCGGGAAAGTCCCATCTACGTAGTACCAATGGCCGTCTTCGCAAACAAAGCGACTTAGCTCATGCATGCGACCGGCACGACCACCAACCTTATATCTGGCGATAAATTCAACAGTGGCCGTTGCGCCATCCTGTTGATGTGAAATCACCCGTAAACCCAGCCACTGACAAGGCTCCTGCTCCGACACGATGGCCGGACGCGTGTCAGGGTGCCAGCTGGCTTGTATATAAGCCTGATCATCCCGTGTATATGCCGTATAGCGGGAACGCATAAGCGCACGGGCATCCGGTGCCGGTGCCAGTCCCGATAAAAAAGGCGAACAACACACTAAAAAATCCAGCCCGGAGTCACACGGGCAAACCAGTAACAGCTTGTTGCCGGATTTATATTTTGCCATTTTTCAATAATTCTTCCATTTGATCAAAGCGGTCAAAGCCCCAAAAGCTCTCGCCATCAACGATCATAAATGGCGAACCAAACACGCCTTGCTCCATTGCCAGTGCCGTTTCAGCCCGCAACTGATCTTTGACCGGTGCGCCCGCCATACCGGCTTCTAATGCGCAGCCATCTACCCCAAGACTGGTCGCCAATTGCACAATAAAATCAGATTGACTCACATCCGCACCGCTCACGAAATACGCGTGATAAACCGCTTTAGCAAACTCGACCGCCTTGTTATCACCATAAGTAGTCCGTACCCATAACATGGCACGCGCAGCATGTTGTGTTGCCAATGGAAATACCGACGGGTGCTGATAGGGAATGCCATGAAACCTGGCCGTGCGGGCAATATCATGCACCGCATAATTACCTTTGATCGGAATCTGAGTCAGAGGCACACTACCGGTAGTTTTAAATACCACCCCCAGCAAAATCGGATGCCACTCAAGCCGGCGACCATAGTTGCTTGCCAATGCCTCAATCTTCATGGCGGCAAAATAGCCATACGGTGATGAAAAATCAAAATAAAACTTAATTGCTGAGTCCATTTTTATCCCTGTCATCATGCTATTTGCCGGGCGATTTACCTACGCAACGGCAGTTGATCTGATTTGTATTTGTATTTGTACATCGGCAAACTATGCGGCCAGTGCCCGCCCGATAATGATTTTTTGAATTTCGGACGTGCCTTCGTAAATCTGGCATACCCGCACATCACGATAAATACGCTCAACCGGGAAATCACTGACTACGCCATAACCACCATGTATCTGTATAGCGTCCGAACAAATCCGTTCCGCCATTTCCGAAGCAAACAATTTCGCCATCGCCGCTTCTTTCAGGCATGGCAAACCAGCATCCTTCATACTGGCAGCATGCCAGATCAACTGACGTGCCGCTTCAATCTGCGTTGCCATATCTGCCAGCTTAAATTGCACGGCCTGATGTTCAAAAATAGGCTTACCAAAACTTTCACGTTCTTTAGCGTATGCCAGGGCAGCGTCAAATGCCGCGCGTGCCATACCAAGCGATTGTGAAGCGATGCCAATACGCCCGCCTTCCAGACCGGATAAGGCAATTTTATAGCCCTGACCTTCTTGTCCGATTAAATTTTCAGCAGGAATCCGGCAATTTTCAAACAAAATTTGTGCCGTATCGGAAGAGTGTTGTCCCAATTTCTCTTCCAGGCGCGCCACAATATAACCAGGATTGGTCGTTGGTACCCAAAAAGCACTGATGCCTTTTTTACCTGCCGCTTTATCCGTCACCGCCATAACAATCGCTACATCGGCATGTTTACCGCTGGTGATAAATTGCTTAACGCCATTAATCACATACTCGTCACCTTCACGCACCGCCGTCGTACGCAATGCGCCGGCATCGCTGCCAACATGCGGTTCAGTCAGGCAAAAAGCGCCCAGCATGGCACCTTGCGCCAGAGGACGCAGCCACTGCTGTTTTTGTGCTTCGTTAGCGTACATCATCGCAATCGAACACACAGGACAATTATTGACAGAAATAACTGTCGAGGTGCCGCCATCACCGGCAGCAATTTCTTCAAGCACCAACGCCAATGATAAATAATCCAGTCCCGCACCACCCCATTGCTCCGGAACGGCAACGCCAAAAGCGCCCAATTGCGCTAGCTGAGCCAACTCTTCTTTAGGAAAATGGCTTTCTTTATCCCAGCGTGCCGCGTTCGGCAACAGGCACTCTTGAGAAAAATCGCGCAATGCATCGCGTATCATTTGATGTTCGGAAGTCAGGATCATAATTTTTTTCAGTTATAGCACTTAGGTAAAATCGTTCCCGCATCAATCACCACCGGAGGTAATCACAGGGGGCTCTGACGGTAATAACATCGCCGGAGCGGTTTTGCGTAAGTCCTAAATTAATATAAACAAGAAGCAGGCCAAAAGCCTGCTTCTTTCCGCCGCCTGGTTAACTTAAGCCGGAAAACCGGCAAGCACTGCTAAAACAACTAAACTAACTCAATCGCCAGAGCTGTCGCTTCACCGCCGCCGATACACAAAGAAGCAACGCCACGTTTCAGCTTATGTTTTCTCAGCGCGCCGAGCAAAGTACAAATAATACGCGCACCGGATGCACCGATAGGATGCCCCAAAGCACAGGCACCGCCGTGTACATTGACTTTGCTGTGCGGGATACCAAATTCCTTCATCGCTGCCATAGGCACGGTAGCAAACGCTTCATTGATTTCAAATAAATCCACGTCACCAACAGTCCAGCCTATTTTCTTAAATAATTTTTCCATAGAACCGACTGGCGCCGTAGAGAACCAGGATGGTTCCTGTGCATGTGTGGCATAGCCGACGACACGTGCCAGAATTGTACATCCCAGTTTTTTCGCAGTTTCTTCACTCATCAGCACCAGTGCAGCAGCGCCATCATTAATAGAGGAAGAAGATGCGGCGGTAATAGTGCCGTCCTTCTTAAACGCCGGTTTTAAATTAGGAATTTTATCCAATCGGGCTTTTAAAGGACCTTCATCTTTATCAATCACCACATCACCGGCACGTCCCTTCACTGTCACCGGTGCAATTTCCCAGGCAAAGGAACCATCAGCAGCGGCAGTTTGCGCACGAGTAACAGACTCAATCGCAAATGCATCCTGATCCGCACGGGTAAATTCATATTTAGCCGCGCACTCTTCCGCAAAGGTTCCCATCGAACGGCCGCCACCGGTTTTTTCATCGCGGCTGTACGCATCTTCCAGGCCATCCAGCATCATATGATCTAACACCTGACCATGACCGATACGAAAACCGCCGCGTGCTTTTGGCAGAAGATAAGGTGCATTCGTCATCGATTCCATACCACCGGCAACCACCACCTCGTTCGACCCGGCAAGAATAGAATCACAGGCAATCATAGTTGCCTTCATCGCAGAGCCGCACATTTTAGATAAAGTCACCGCGCCTACCGATACGGGTAAACCGGCGGCCAGCGCAGCCTGACGTGCAGGAGCTTGCCCCTGCCCTGCCATTAAGCAATTACCGAATACCACTTCATTTACCGACTCAGGTGCAACACCGGCACGTTCCAACGCCGCTTTAATGGCCACGGCACCCAGCTGACTTGCCGTTAACGATGAAAAATCACCCTGAAATGCCCCCATAGGGGTACGCGCTGCGCCAACAATAACAATGTTTACCGTACTCACATTCATTCTCCAAAGTGTCGCAGCTTACGCTGCCGGATCAAGATAAATAACTAAATCGCAATTCTTGCGGATACGGGAAAACATCTTCCACATAACCATCCAAAATTCGTTGCTTATGCGTTTGCCAGTACTCAGCCGTCAGCAAATCAGCATGGTATTTCATAAAAAAAGTACGTACTTTACGGTTACCTAATAAAAATGGCGCAAACTGCTCAGGGAAAACATCGTTTTTAGCTACGTGATACCACGGCTCTGCCGCCATTTCATCTTCCTCATTACGAGGCAACGGAATTGCCCTGAAATTGCAATCAGTAATATATTCAATTTCATCGTAATCGTAAAAAACCACCCGCCCCATCCGTGTTACCCCGAAATTTTTGTACAACATATCGCCGGGGAAAATATTAGCGGCCACCAATTCTTTAATCGCATTACCATATTCGCGTATGCCATGCTCCATCGCGGCATCATCGCCTTTTTTTTCAGCATCTGACAGCCAGATATTCAATGGCACCATACGGCGCTCAATATACAAATGCTTAATCACGACTTCATTGCCCTCCTCTTCAACAATGGAAGGCGCATAACGTTTAATCTCTGCCAGCAATGCCTCGGAAATACGATGACGCGGAAATGCCACATCCGAGTACTCCAGCGTATCGGCCATACGTCCGACCCGGTCGTGATTTTTGACCAGCTGATACTTCTCCTGAATCAATTCCTTCGTTGTTTCTTTCGGCGGCGGAAAACTATCTTTAATCACCTTAAACACATACGGAAAAGAAGGTAAAGCAAACACCAGCATCACCAGACCGCGAATACCGGGTGCTTCCTGAATCTGATCCGACGAATACTTAAGATGATGTAAAAAATCACGATAAAATAAATTTTTTCCGTGTTTTTGCAAACCTAATATCGTATAAATTTCACTGCGGGGTTTACGCGGCATCAGGCTGCGCAAAAACTGCACATACGCCGATGGCACTTCCATATCCACCATAAAATAAGCCCGCGTAAACGAAAACAACACGCTAATCTGTATCGGCTCCACCAACACCGTATCCAGAAACAACTTACCATGACGGTCATGCAAAACAGGAACAACAAAGGGATATTCCCGGTTTCCATTAATCCCTTTACCTACAATATACGCGCCCTTATTCCTGAAAAACAAACTGGACAAAACCTGAATCTGATGATTAGGCTCAATCTGATCTGCACCCCAAATTCCGATCAGCCGTGCTTCAATAGCACTGACATCACGTTCCAGATCTACGAACGATGCATCCAGCTGAAAATCAGTCACAATCCGCAACAAGGCAGCATGCAAACCGTCATTACCCGGGTAATACACCCGATAAGTCGGCAACGCCGTTTCACTTTCTATGTATTCGGTCGCCACCGCCGGACGCACAAAAATAAAATCGTTATGGTAATAATTGCGATGTAAAATTTTAGTGCACACTGAGTTATAAAACGTCTCAGCTAACTCAGGCTGCATATAATCAATTAACAATCCCATGTAATGCAATTTCACCTCACGCCACACGGAATCCGTTAAATCTTCTTCATGATATTCATCTTCAAGTTCAATAACACATTCAACAACACGACGATCATAGTAAGAAATACGTTCACGCGCTGCTTTTTGTCCCGCCTTCCATTCACCTGACTCAAAATGCGTTTTCGCTTGCTGGCTTACCGCACGAAACAAACGATAATGCTTATTAAAGCCATCCAGTATGGTGCGGGCGATATCAAATGCAATTTGCGAAGAAAGTAATTTTGGAAAGGCAACTTGAGACATGGTTAATTTCGCTATAAAAGTTTCCAGGCTACTAGTTTAACCACATATATCTCAAAATCACCATCCCCGACAAACGGCATACATCAATGCTGCTACAGAATCAGTTTAATTTAATAACAAATCCGTCATAAAAATAACTACGCCATCAATAAAATAAAATTACGTAATCACTACGTTTTATTGCCTATTTAGTTTCAGCAAACAATTCACGGCCAATCAACATGCGGCGAATCTCACTGGTTCCGGCTCCAATTTCATATAACTTAGCATCACGCCACAAACGACCTGCCGGATAATCGTTAATATAACCATTACCACCCAAAATCTGAATCGCTTCACCGGCCATCCAGGTCGCTTTTTCTGCCGAATACAAAATCGCACCAGCAGCATCTTTACGTAAAGCGCGCAATGCTTCCGGATTTTTGGCACGGTCACAAGCCTGACCTACCGCATATACATAGGCTTTACATGCCATCATGGTGGAATACATATCAGCCATTTTCCCCTGTATAAGCTGGAACTCACCAATCGACTGACCAAACTGCTTACGATCATGAATATACGGCACAACCACATCCATACAAGCTTGCATAATCCCCAGCGGCCCGCCGGATAACACCGTGCGCTCAAAATCCAGACCAGACATCAATACATTAACGCCTTTACCCAAACCGCCCAACACATTTTCTGCCGGTACTTCGCAATCCTGAAACACCAATTCACCGGTATGCGAGCCGCGCATTCCCAATTTATCCAGTTTTTGAGCAATTGAAAATCCCGGGAAGTTTTTTTCAATCAAAAATGCCGTCATTCCCTTTGAGCCGGCATCCAAATCATTTTTAGCGTAAACCACCAGCACATCCGCATCCGGACCATTAGTAATCCACATTTTTGAGCCATTCAGCACCCAGCGATCACCCTTCCAGTCCGCACGCAATTTCATACTAACTACATCAGAACCGGCATTAGGCTCGGACATCGCCAGAGCGCCGATATGCTCACCAGAAATCAACTTAGGCAAATACCGTGCTTTTTGTTCCGGCGATCCATTACGGTTAATTTGATTCACGCATAAATTTGAATGCGCGCCGTATGACAAGCCGACTGAAGCTGAAGCACGGGAAATTTCTTCCATAGCGATGATATGTGCCAGGTAACCCATTTCTATACCGCCATCCTGCTCTTTGACCGTAATTCCCAACACGCCCAAATCACCCATTTTTTTCCATAAATCCATGGGAAACTGATCGTTTTTATCAATTTCGGCGGCGCGCGGCGCAATTTCTTTGGCAGCGAATTGCTGTACCGAGGCACGTAAAGCGGCAATGTCCTCACCGTGATCAAAAGTTAAGCCGGGCAGATGTAACATGGGTTCCTCACTATGCAGCGTTATTGGATGGGATTTAATCCCTGCAAAATAATACATTTAATTGACGTTAACGTAAACGTCAATTGCAAAATATTTTTTATACCTTATTTTTATGCAAATTTTATTCAGCACCAGGCTGAAATGGCATCACTCAGGGTTGCCTGACGGCTTAACCTTACTTGCTTTTACTGTTTTACCTGGCACCAAAACACGCTGACATGCTTTTTCATGTGCGCTGATTTCTCCGAGTAACACTTCAATGTCTTCTCTCTGTTGTTCCAATGCGGCACGATGTCTTGCCAACACCGCCAAAAAACACTGCATCTGTAGTGCAGTGTCTTTCGGAGAAGTATACATATCCACCAGGCTTTTAATATCCGACAGAGACAAACCCAGCCTTTTCCCCCTCAGAGTCAGCTTTAAATGCGTACGTTCACGCGTGGTATACACCCGGTTACGCCCGCCCGGCCCCTCGCGTTTAGGACTAAGCAAACCCTGATCTTCGTAAAAACGAATGGCACGCGGCGTAATATCAAATTCACGCGATAACTCGGTAATGGTATAAGTCGTTGATGTTTTAGATGAAAGCGACACAGTTATATCCGCTGATGCGGCAGTTAAGGGGTGTAAAAAAACACTTCACGCTATTACGTAAGCGTAATGTATATTGTAGGGCAAATCGCGGCAAATCTAATATGCAATTTCTAAAACAAAAAACGACAAACGACACCCGACCAGCTACCTGATTCATTTTTATTCAGACAACCATGAACTTACCCGAAGCCCAGCTTGACTATCCGTTTAATGACACCCTTCCTGAACCGGGAACCGCTGAAAAAATTTGCGAAGGCGTATACTGGTTACGAATGGGCTTACCGTTCGCACTCAACCACATCAACCTATGGTTGCTGGAAGACGGTGCAGGCTGGACTGTAATTGATTGCGGTATAGCGAACGATGCCACGCGCGCCAGTTGGGAAACCATATTTAGTACGGTGCTCAATAACAAACCCATTACCCGCATTCTGGCCACCCACTGCCATCCAGACCATCTGGGACTGGCAGACTGGCTGTGTCAGCGCTGGCAGGCACCACTGTGGATGAGTACAGGTGAATATTGTTTTGGCCGTCTGATGCACGCCGCCTTACCCGGTGTCGACGGGTCCTCTTCCATTCCGCATTTTCAACGCCACGGGGTAATCAACCCTGACTTAATCGAACAATTACAGGGACGAAAAAATTATTTCCCCAGTTTAGTTCCTGAAGTACCGACCTCTTACATCCGTCTGCAAGAAAATCAACTCATCACAATAGGTGCGCAGGAATGGCGTGTTATTACAGGCTTTGGTCACTCACCGGAACATGTATCGCTGCACTGTGATGCACTCAGCATACTCATTTCAGGCGACATGTTATTGCCACGTATTTCTACCAATGTATCGGTCTGGGCAGTCGAACCGGAAGCAAATCCGGTAAAGCAATTTTTAGACTCACTGACAAAATATCTGCCTCTGGATCCGAATACGCTGGTACTGCCATCGCATGGAAAACCATTCAGAGGCATGCATACCCGCATTGCTCAATTAAATGAACATCATGCCGCACGCCTGGCTGAAATACTGGCCATTACTGCCACACCCAAAAGTGCTGCCGATATTGTACCTGTCATGTTCCCGCGCCCCCTGGATACGCACCAACTCACCTTTGCACTTGGCGAAGCTTTAGCACATTTACACTTACTCTGGTTTGCGGGAAAACTACAACGTCAGATTGGTATTGACGGCATTATCCGATTTATTGACGCCAATTAAATCATGCGTCAAACCACCTCCATAGAATAAATATCAGGCCCTGTCGGAACCAAGCAAATAAACTGTAGTCGATAGGTATCGGAACAAGCCAGTGGCATCAAACAAGATGCCACTGGCTTGGTTCTGTGTCAATTCCACCTATTTCTGATTACGTGATATGCCATTCAAACTGCCTTTTTTTCGTATTTCTGATTCTGCTACTGTCACATCAGATATCGCGTCAGTTTCTTCTGAAAAACACACTTGGCTGATCCGGCTTACCGGATTACTGATACTACTGCTTCTGCTATTTCGATTTTGGTTTGCAAACAAACTTCCCATGACAGGCGACGAAGCTTATTTTATTTTATGGGGAAAATATCCGGCAGGGGGATATTATGACCATCCGCCCATGCTAGGCTGGTGGCTGACCGGGCTGCTTCCCATTAGTCATTCAGAATGGGTGTTACGTCTGCCCTCCGTATTGCTGCCATTCATATTGGGCCTTGGCGCATGGTGGCTGGTAGCACCCTACGGCAAAGAACGTGCTGTTCTCGCCGGACTATTGGTCGTACTGCAACCGGCCAATGTCTGGAATATACTCATTACCACCGACACACCTCTGGTGCTGTTTTCCCTGCTATCGGTACTGGCCTATGTTGCCGGCATACGAAAATCAGCAACAGGCTGGTATGCCGCATCCGGTGCACTGCTGGGTTGTGCATTCATGTCAAAATACTTTGCCGCCTTGCTTGGTATTGCATTTGCCGCGCATATTCTGTTCGGCCGCCGCGATCAGCAGCGTTGGACCGCGTTAGTATTTATTTTGTTATTTTCATCGCCCGCACCGCTGTACAACCTGTACTGGAACAGCCAGCATGCATGGGTCAACTTATTATTTAATTTAGTGACCAGAAATGAAAATGCCGCCTGGTCATGGAAAACTCCCTTGTTATACCTGGGTTCCATTCTCTATCTTGCCACCCCCTTCGTTCTTATCGCAGCATGGCAGCATCGTACCCTGTTGCGTCACACTCTGCCTGAGGCGCCGGAAGCGCGGGTCGCCCTGTGGATTGCCGGCATTCCATTAATGCTATTTGCCGTGCTGTCTACACTCAAAACCATAGGTCTGCACTGGATACTGGCATTTACCCCATTTATTGTCATACCGATTGCCATCGCATTACCGGTTTCCAAACTAAAAAAACTCGCCGCCTGGTCAGCAGGAATAGCCGCCTTACATCTGCTACTCATTGCCACACTTTCCTCGTTGCCTATTGAAACCTGGAAAAAAAGTCCGCATTACGCCAGCTTGGTTCTTGCAGTAAAAACGAATGAATTCATAACTGCAATTACTCCCTACACTGCCGGCCACACGCTGGCTATGACCAGTTTCTCACCAGCGGCCGTACTGTCGTTCTATACCGGTCAGCCAGTGAGTGTATTTGGAGAAGGAACATACCACGGACGTCAGGATGATTTTCTGACAGATTGGCGTACACTGGACCAAAAAAACATCCTGATCATTAGCAGAACTCCTCCCGATTTATCTTGGTTTCAGCCCTATTTCAGGCACTTATCCACAAAAGAAATTCAATTGCACGAAGCCAGTTTTTATCTTATTCAAGGGCAGCAATTTAATTACCAGGCTTATCGTCAGACAGTTCTTACCAAGATCAGACAACATTTTTATCCTCACCCCTCATGGCTGCCAAGAAACAATAACTCGCCGGTTGAACCTTATTTTTCTCCGGCACCGGGCTGATTATCCCGGTAATGCTCTATTTCCGGAACGACACCTCAAATATCAACCGGATCGACTTCCAAAGACCAGGAAAGCCGTGGTTTTATTGCAGACAACTGAGTTATCCACATTCTGAGAAAAGCCTGAAGGGCAGGGCGTGAGTGCGACTCAAGCAGTAACTGAGCACGTTCCGAATTCGCCATTCTCATCAGACTCATAGGGATAGGATCATGAACGGTAATGTCATCAGAAACCACTAAACTTGCCGCTTTCCGTAAAAATTCAAGAGAAGTCGCCAACTCTTTCGACTCAACCCGCAACAAAGCCTGAAAAATAAATGGCGGCAAATCAGCCTGACTTCGCTCCTCTAAACACGTTTTAGCAAACTGTGGATAATCATGCGACTTAAGCGCCTGATACAAAGGATGTTGTGGATATCGTGTCTGAATAAGTACTTCACTCGTACTGCCACCTTCTTTTTGTGCTGCACGTCCGGCACGTCCGGCAACTTGCATCAGCTGCGCAAACAAACGTTCACCGGCGCGATAATCTTGCGAAAACAAGGCCGTATCCGGATTCACAATGCCAACTAAAGTCAGGTTTTTAAAATCATGTCCTTTAGCTACCATTTGTGTCCCGATCAATATATCCACTTCACCGCGGTGCACCGTTTCAAACGCAGCCTGAGCACTTCCTTTTAATCGCGTAGAATCGGCATCAATCCGGCGTATGCGCGCCTCAGGAAAGAGATGCTGTAAATGCTCCTCTATCCGTTGCGTCCCGCGTCCCAATGGCTGAATATCCACATTGCCGCAATCAGGACACGCTTTAGGAATACGCATTTCCAGACTGCAATGGTGACAACGTAATTTATACTCTTGCTTATGCAAAACTAAAAATGCACTGCAACGATGGCAATTACTCATCCAGCCACAGGCATCACAGGCGATAACAGGCGCATAACCACGCCGGTTAAGATACAGAAGGGATTGCTCACCTTTATCAAGTCGTTGCTTTAAAGCAGATATCAGCGATGAAGTTAATCCTTCTGCCGGTTTATCTTTACTCAAATCAATCAGACGCATAGCAGGCAGCACCGCATTTTGCACGGCACGTTCCGGTAAACTCAGCTTATCGTATCGCCCGGAAATCGTATGTTGCCAGGTTTCTAATGATGGCGTTGCCGACCCCAGTATCACCGGAATATCCAGCTGCCTGGCACGCCAGACAGCCAGGTCACGCGCAGAATATCGTAGTCCCTCCTGCTGCTTGTACGAAGGATCATGTTCCTCATCGACGATGATCAGTTTTAATGCCGGCAGCGACGCTAAAATAGCCAGACGGGTTCCCAGAATCAGCCGGGCCTGCCCGGTGTGCGCAGCCAGCCAGTGTAAAGTACGCTCTCCCTCTGCCATTCCGCTATGCAGGGTTGCGACTTGCAGATCAGGGAAACGGGCACGTAAGTGCCCCTGTAATTGCGGCGTGAGATTAATTTCAGGAACCAGCACAAGAATTTGCGCATCCGGGTCACGCGCTAAAATTTGCTCCGCAGCATGAAGATAAACTTCCGTTTTACCACTTCCGGTAACTCCGTAAAGCAAACCCGGCTTAAAGCCGGTTGCAGCCACAATTTGTTGTACTGCATACTCCTGAGCAGAATTAAGAGGGGGGGCATGACCTGCTTGTGCCACAACCTGCGGCTGCGATAATTTTTTTAATGCTTTATCCAATGCGACTGTTTTTAAACTACGCAAATTTTTAGGAACTGCAGGTAAAGCAACTTCACCCAATGGGCGTTGATAATAATCTGCTGCAAATTGACACAACGCAATCCATTCTGCAGAAACAGGACTCAGCTGCTTGCGTACAGAAATAACTGATTTAAGTTTATCTCGCGGAAATTCAGATTCTTTTTTTATAGAAACAATCAAACCCACCAATTCCCTGCGGCCAAAATTTATCAATACAAACTGTCCGCGTAAAGGGACTTCATTACCGGACCAAAGGTAATCAAATACCCGCTCTACCGGGGTATCCAACACAACCTGAAGAATAAATTCGTTTAACAACGTAATTCCATCAATGCAAAATTACAAATAAAACCAGACAACATACTATGATCATTACAAAAACAAAATCGGTTGACTGCTATTTTTTCACAAAACAAAAAGCATCAATGCAGGCGTTCAAGTTAAGGTAATTTCTGATGAAATGCATCATGTACCGTTTTAATCATGTATTTTAATCTGGGAGGATCTGTGGACAACTTTGTGGAGAAGCTCAGTAGCAGTATTGTTTTTTGAAAAATAATTGTAAGTTAATCTTTTTAAAAAACATAAAAAAATACATTTATTTACTTTAAAATCAATGAGTTAAAAAAATATTTAAATTTATTTTGAAAATATATTGACAGATAAAAGAAAATATTTTTTTGTGCATAACTTATTTGAATTTGGTGAATCGACTCTCTTGGAATGTAATGCCAGTAAGGACTTTAGCCCGATTTACTCTTAAAACACGCGCCAGACCGACCTGGCGCTTTAATAAACTTGCCAATAAAAGGGCGGGCTTCCCCTCCCTCTCATTTTTTTCTTTAATCAACACGAATCTGACGACTGAATTCATGAACAGCATCAACCAATACTGTCACTGATTCCGGATTAGTATATTGAGAAATGCCATGTCCCAGATTAAATACGTGACCGGAACCTGCTGTGGGCTTACCAAAGCTGTTTATGACATTTTTAACCTGTTGACGAATTTGTTCTGGTTGTGCAAACAAGGCCATCGGATCCAAATTACCCTGTAGCGCCACTTTATGTCCTATCTGTTCACGCGCTTTACCCAGATTAACCGTCCAATCCAACCCGACAGCGCCGGCGCCGATATCGGCCAGCTGGTCAATCCACAATCCGCCCCCTTTGGTAAATACAATAGACGGAATGCTTACGCCGTCTTTCTCAGTTTTTAGCAAACGTAACACTTCCCGCATATACGCCAGTGAAAATTCCTGATAAGCACCATCAGCTAACACGCCGCCCCATGAATCAAAAATCATCACGGCCTGCGCACCGGCATCAATTTGCGCATTCAGATAAGTAGCAACTGCCTGTGCATTAATACGCAAAATATGATGCATCAGATCAGGACGGCTGTACAACATGCTTTTTATAGTGCGGTAGTCTTTTGACCCCCCCCCTTTAACCATATAGCATGCCAGTGTCCACGGACTACCGGAAAATCCGATCAGCGGTACACGGCCATTCAATGTCTGACGAATTTGCGTAACAGCATCAAATACATAACGCAAATTCGCCATATCAGGCACCTGCAAAGCCAGAACGTCTTTTTCATCACGCAAGGTACGCTCAAATTTAGGCCCTTCACCATCCTCAAAATAGAGCCCGAGTCCCATCGCATCCGGTACCGTCAAAATATCAGAAAACAAAATAGCGGCATCAAGCTTAAAACGATCCAGAGGCTGAATTGTAACTTCGGTTGCATAGTCGGGATTTTTAGCGAGACTCATAAACGATCCGGCTTTTTGTCTGACCGCACGGTATTCAGGCAAATAACGACCAGCCTGCCGCATCAGCCAAACCGGCGTGTATTCTGTTGGTTGACGTTGTAAAGCGCGTAAAAAAGTATCATTTTGCAATGGAGCGAAGGAACTAGACATAGCAAGCTTTCTATCAAGCGATTAATTCAGTCCGTTATTATCGCCTGATTTCCGCGAAATCAGCGAAAAACAATGTACAGCCCCACAAGTGAGCACTGGGAGTATCAACAGCACTTAGCGACTGTGGATAACTTTGTGAATAGTCTTAAAGTGCAGCGCAACAATTTTGCATAACGGGTTGTACCGCCAATGTCAAGAAAATTTATTTCTAATATTTAATCCTTTAAAATCATCATGTTACATATAAACCTAAATAATTCTCAATAGTCTGATATGTATTTTCACTGAGCGGCTAATTTTGTGCATAACTAAATATGATCCGCCTGGCCTGCCATCATCCCCTTATAGCGGGCTCAATTACACCAGCACGGATAAAGCCGTTATATTCTCCTTACTGCAGATAAAATCACGTATTTTTAATACATAACTCATCGTTTTCTATTATTTCCTGAATCAACGAATGATAGGTAACTCCACATAAAAGGTACTGCCGTTCCCCCATTCAGACCGGTAATCTATACTTCCATTCATTGCTTCAATTAATTTTTTTGCAATGGAAAGTCCCAGCCCTGTTCCTTTTTGTACTTTGGTATCCGAACTGTCCGCCTGGGCGAACCGCTGAAAAATACGGGATCTGAATTCAGCGGGAACACCTTCCCCCTGGTCACAAACTTCCACCCGGATCCGGGTGGCATTAACAAGCTCAGCAGAGACAATTACATTGCCGTGAGGTGGTGAATATTTACACGCATTTGAAATCAGATTTGCCATGATTTGCTGCCACCGGTTCGGATCTACATTAACAAAAACGAGCGGAAGCGGTTCTTTTAAAATTAATTGCACATTAAACATATTAGCAAATGGCAAACTGACCTTTATTGTGTCGTGCAATAAAAACATCAATGAATGCTTAGTGCAGTTGAACTCCAATTTTCCGGCATCGATTTTCTGTAAATCCAGTAAGTCATTAATTAATATGGTTAAGCGTTCACTACTGTTATAAGCCATGTGAATCAGTTGACTGGCCTGTGATGTGACTGCCCCTACCGCCCCCCCTCTGAGAAGGCCTAATGCACCGCGAATCGATGTCAGCGGTGTACGTAATTCGTGACTGACATTCGCAATAAACTCTTTTTGCATTTTCTCGATTTTTTTTCGCTCAGTAATATCCCGAATCACAGCAATTAATTTATTTTTTCCCCGTAAACTAACCGCACTTAATGATAGCTCCATTGGAAATTCAGTCATATCATGGGAAAATCCCACACTTTCCAGCTGTGCTTGTGTTTCCACCAGTACGCTTTCCCGAATTTTATCAAAATGAATATGCTCTTCACCCGGCAACAGACAATAAATTGACCGTCCCAACACTTCCTCCCGGTTATATTTAAAGATAAATTCGGCAGCATTATTAAATGATTCAATTTGATTGAGTTCGCCGATAGTGATAATTGCATCTGCTGCATTCTGCAAAATTGCATCCAGACTTTCAGTTGAATCGCGTAATGCCTGTTGCTGACTATCCAAATCCGCCAGCAATTGCGATTTCACTATATTGGCGCTTATTGCCGCTTCATGGCTTTGTATTAACCGGCGCACGAAAAACAAAATTAAGCTGGAAAACACCAGAATAACCAAAGTAGTTAATGCCGCAAGTTGATATGATTGCCGGCGATTTTCATAATACGGTTCTAAAATTTCTTCGACATCAAAACCAACTGAAACAGACAAGGGATAATGCTCCAGGCTACGGTAAGCATAAAGTCGCGGAACACCATCAATAATGCTTTCACTTAGTGCAACGCCATTCTTGGATTGCTTAATGTAGCTAAACAATTTGCCCTTGGTTACATCTTGTCCGGTATCCATACGTTCACCGGCAGTAAATCGTGCCCGGACAATACCGTCATCACCAAGTAAGGTAATCACACCACGTTTACCTAAGCCAATATCACGGTATAAACGGGTAAAATAAAACGGATCCATAGAAACAATCACCACGCCGGCAAAACTGCCATCCGCATGATTTATACGCCGGGTCAATTGCATTGACCATTTTCCCGATACACGGCCAAGCACAGGCTTGCTGATATACAGCTGATGCTTGTTTTGAGTCAGATGCACCTTAACGTGCTCTCTGTCCATCAAATTAATCCTGGTAAATGGCTGAGTTGATAAAACCAGATCGCCATGCTCATCAACAATAGAAACCAGATTAAAAATATCACCTAAAATGATGCCGTCTTTTAAATACCTGGGAATATCGAAAGACTTCCCAAGATTAAGATACTTATCTCCAATAAACAAAACTGCCTGATCAGCCGATTCGAATGTTTTTTCAGAGTGTTCCTGAAAGGTACGGGCAAAATTAACTGCATTTTGCTGCGCAATTGACAGCGTTGTCGTACGTGCATCCTGTAATTGCAAAAAAGTAGTTACCCACACATAAGTGATTAAAAACAAAGCAAATATAATCAGGAAAACCCGAATATCATAAATATAATTGTTAAGTTTTTTTCTCACTTTTTTAATGGTATTGGTAACAATGAACCCGCCTATTCTATAGGTATTTTCTTTATTTTTTAGCGGATATTTAACAGAGCGCCGGACAAAAAAAACCCCGCAATCAAGGCGGGGGTTGAGATCTTCAGCAGGAAGGGGAGACAATCGGAAAATGAACTTCAACTCATACAAAAACAACAGCCTGATATTACGGATTTTTTTTCAGGTAATCGGTTATTTTTTGTATCAGAAGTAACAATATATAAGCAATAGGAAATAAAATTGCCCACGACGTCAGCCAGGCTTCCAGCCAGGTAACGCCTAAATAATCGTGTGATTCATTTTCCATCACACGCAATAAACCGCTCATAAACAGGCTGGTAACAGTACTTAACAATAATGGGAGCAACATCAAAGGCAGACTTTTTGATGTACTCAAAATTTGCCGGAGATTAGGTTGGATTGGGTAATTTCTTAACATGGCTCAGTTACAGTATTTTATCTGCCTGTTGTTCACGTCGGAGACTCTGTTTGAAAAATAACAAAGTAGCATGAAATAAACCAAACAAGATTGGCCTGAAAATAAGATAAAAAGAGAAGCAAATTACAATTGCAATAAGTGACCGAAACGATGGTACAGAAACATTAACGACCGAACTAAAACCAGAAATTAACAAGTGTGCTACTAAAACTAAAAAAGACATCAACCATCCCCAAAACTGAATCGCAATATACTAATTGTGGTAGTATATTGCAGTGCAATATATAGATCTAATTTCATTTCTCCATATCTGTTATATTATTAATGAATAATATGCCTTATTGTGAAAGTGGCAGTTATAACGTTAGCTTTGGAGTGCTTTATGAATTTTTTAACATTAGATTTGAATCTGTTACGTGTATTTGATGCCGTGATGATTGAGCAAAATCTGACACGCGCAGCAAGTAAGTTAGCGATGACGCAACCCGCTGTTTCAAATGCACTAAAACGCCTGCGTCACGCATTTAATGATGAATTGCTTATTCGTACGGCGTATGGTGTCAAACCGACGCCACGTGCTGAAAATGTATGGCCGGCCATCCGTTCAGCATTAAGTAGCCTGGAAGCGTCTATCGCTCCGCCGACATTTGACCCGTCGCAGGCAACGGCTTCATTTCGTATGGCAATGGCAGATGCAACCGCTGCCTACTGGATGCCATATCTGGTAAGAACTATAGAACAAAGTGCCCCGGGATTTAATGCCCGGATGATGCCACTGGTTACCCGTGACCCGCGCAATATGCTAATGCATGGCGATATTGATATCGCGGTCGGTTTTTTTCCGGGAGTAGTTTCTCAGTTAACGGGCGGACAAAGTTCTGCCGGCACCGCAATCTGTCACAGCAGCTTGTACTCCGGACGTTATGTTTGCGTAATGCGTAAAGATCACCCGTTAAGTACAGGTCAGCTGACTATCGATTCGTATTGTAGTGCCCATCATTTACTGGTCAGTTTTTCAGGACGTGCGCATGGTTTAATTGATGAAATTTTGGCTCATATGCAATTACAAAGACGTATTTTACTCACTGTGAATCAATTTTTTACTGCCGGACGTGTTGTTGCTAATTCTGATTTGCTTACTGTCTTACCTCATCACCTGATCTCATCAACCGGGATGGCAGATCAACTGGTATGGAAAGAACTTCCGTTTGCCACACCGGCCGTTAACGTCGATATGCTGTGGCATGAACGCGAAGCGCGCAACCCGGCCCATAAATGGCTGCGTGACAATCTGATCGAACTGGTTGATAAAACCTTCTCATCCGATAATCATGAATTCGAAAATCAGAGTGCGTTGGTTTAATTGAAGTTCCGGAGAAAAAATTCAGATAAAACGCCAGCCCTGTAACAAAACTAAGCACAACAGCATCACGCACCGTGCTATCTGCGCACGGTGGCGTAACCAGTTTGTTTTATTTGTCTTTCTGTTTCACTTGATTGGCAAATGCGTCGTGTTTTTAACTTCTTCCATTACTGCATAAGTGTGCGTTTCACGTACACCACCCAGTTGCAATAATGATTTACCCAAAAAATCACGATATGCATTCATATCCTTAACCCGTGCTTTTACCAGATAATCAAACCCGCCAGCCACCATGTGGCATTCCAGTATCTCAGGAATAGCTTGTACACCCCGCTTAAATGCATCAAAAACATCCGGAGTTGTTCTGTCTAAAACAACCTCAATAAATACCAGCAAAGCCACATCCAGCAAATGTGGATTTAACTGTGCGGTATATCCCATGATGTAGCCGGATTCCTGTAGCTTCCGTACTCGCTCAAGACAGGCAGCAGGAGATAAATTGACTCTGTTTGCCAATTCAACGTTGCTAATGCGGCCATCATTTTGTAATTCGGCCAATATTCTTTTACTGATTTTGTCGAGCATAAGAACTCTTTTACATTAAAACATCAATTAAAACATCAATTACCTCATCATTATTTTTTTTCACAGCAAAATTTTAACTGTCCTAAAAATAAATCGGATGACATTCGCCTTATCGTTATAGCTATTACGTTATACAAATAAATAATAAGCAAAAAAAGGCGCAAGAAAATAAATCAGATCGGCAAATAACATTAAAAACAGTTTTTTTATAAGAAAAAAAATGCCCTCAAAAAAAACAAGCGCAGCTGAATTTACATAAGCACCCAGGAAATTCATTTTTTCTTTTTTACTCAACCATTAAAAAATCAGACAAGCAAGTTCAAAACGAGAAATATCAGCATTCCCCCCATCGGCACAAAATTACCGCTCCCGCCAATTCATTATTTTTTTAATAATAAAAAAATTACACCCATACATTTTCCAGACACTCACCAAAGCAGCCGGACAAATCACCTCTTGCCAGAGTTACGCCAGCCGCAAAAACAGCCCTGAACTCCCTTAAAAAGGCCACCTCACAACAAAATAACAGGCAATCCACACCCAGATAACAAAACAAATTTTAAACAGCGTAGCGCGCCTTATTCCTCGTTTCGGACAAATTGGTCTTTCACTGCCTTGCCACTCATGAACATTAACACTAGCACCATATTATTTACCCGAAAATAATAGATTAACAACAAATATAAAAAATACATTATTTTTTATATTAAACCACCAATAAAGCATACCCCACCCAGTATATAGTTATGCACAGCTTTCTTTTTGCATACCCCCTGTTGCACTATTCCTCTTGCAAGCACCTCATATATTGATCCTAAAGCCGTTGACGGGGTTTTAAAGGACTTATCGCACTGAAGGTGCATTTTGTTATAAAACGCGTCCTGGCGCGTTCTGAGCGATGCACTCAGTAGTTAAAAAATGGATTTTGATATCTTTTTTATATTTTTATGTGTTTGTATTTGCTATTTTCATATTTATGTTTAAGTTAAAAATGTCCATTTTTTAAAATCACTTGCTATTAATTTGCTGGCCTTGTCTTCGTTATTAAGGATTCAGATTGAATTAACGCTAAAAAAAATCATTTTTTAAATAACTCAATAGATTTATTAATTAAATAATTAAAGTTTATTTTTGATAATAAAGAAGTGAGAAATGAAAAGGTTCACTTTTTATTTAATAAGTATATATATAAGATTAGTAATAATAGTAAACGTCGATATCATTGTGGATAACTACATTATTCTTAATTAAATCAATAAGATAGAGTAAAGATAACGGCTCGTATTTATACAGGTATTTGTTATTACAAATAGTGGATAAAAAAATGCTTTGTCATTATTAAGCGACTTCTTCCCAATTCATCCCACCGCTATTCCTAAAGTTATCCACAATCGTTTTAAAACCATTTTTTTAAATAATTAATTTAAAAACTATTTTTTAATTAATTTATTGGTCCGACACGATTTAAAAAAATTGAACTTCATCATTTTTATTTATTTTATTAATTAGTATAAGTACATATAGTAATAGTTGTTAACAGTAGCATCTGATTGTGGATAAGCCATTTTTTTTATTTAAAATCAGTATGTTATCTAATGTAATAAGTTAATTATAAAAGGTGTAATAAGGAAGCACACATAGGGGATAAATAAATTGGACTAAATGAATTAATCAGTTCTTCACAAACTATCCGCTGTATATGCAAAAACTTATCCACACTGTTTTTTAATAAATTTTTATTAAAAAACAGGCTTATTAAAAACAGAGAGAACAATTTATTTTTCTCTGTTATTTATTTTGAGAATTGTTATATTGAGATGTGCTTTGTCATGACGATGCAGGATGATGAAGAAATAATTGATTGTGGATAAGTGGATTTGAAGAAGAAGTGTCACATTAGGATAGCTGGCATACCAATGCTGTTTATGATGGCTGTGATCTTAATTTTCAGTAAAAATAAAAAATAGATAAAAAATTAAAATTGAAATACATAGGTATAAATAGATGATTTTAATTACTAATTGTTCGTAATTAAAAGTAGTTAGCTGTTTTGTACAAAACAGATTTAATGCAGGAGAGGGGGAGTCAGGGAGATGAAAAGGTATTGAGGGGAGTAAATCCCCCTCTTGATCGCGTCTCTGTCAGAGACTTTTTTATTGAAACACTAACTTGATTACTGGCAACGGTGATTAACTTATGTGTGGTTAATTGTTTTAACTTTTAGCCACATACTTTAATTAACCAAGATCGTTAATTTAAATGCTTATTAAAAATCAATTTACAACTATAAACGGTAAATATTAATGCTTATTCATTGGTAATGGTTCTTTAAGTACACTACGACGACGCTTTGTTTGCTCGCCATTTTTTGACGTAGCGCTAATTGCACCGATTATTAATAATAAAAAAATTAGAGCAATTACATTAAGTAGAAGGTTCATGTCATCCCTTTAAAATGTTGCCGTACTGCATTATACAATGCTAAATTTCTTTGTGGAAATTTATTTTTACATTAAATCAAATTAAATATTCACTTATACATTTGTCTTATTTGTTAGCCGTGTTTGTTGTTTAGTTAAGTTCCTTCCCGAATTGAATATCTTTATTTCCTAATTTTCTCTATTTCGTACATCCGATAATGGATATATATTTAGTTAACTCAAATAAACTTTAATTGCCTCAGAGAAAATTAATTATATAGGGAATATAACTAATTTGAGTAGTTTTTTAAATATTTATTTTTTAATTTATTTGCATGTAATTGTGCTAGAAATTCATACTTTCATTCACAATAACTGAAATGATTACTATGTAGATTATATATTACTAATATAACAATATTGTGACAGGAGACCGAATGAACGACATCATTCTTGAGACTAAGTATCTTTGTAAAGAATTTAACGGTTTTAAGGCAGTGAGTGACGTTAATCTGGCAATTGAGCGCGGGCATATTCATGCACTGATCGGGCCTAACGGAGCAGGGAAAACGACGTGTTTTAATTTGCTAAGTAAGTTTTTAGTGCCAAGTTCAGGTCAGATTATTTTTAATGGGCGTGATATTACAACTGCAAAGCCGGCACAAATTGCGTGCATGGGTATTATTCGTTCATTTCAGATTTCGGCAGTTTTTCCTCATATGACGGTATTGGAAAATGTACGCATTGGCTTGCAGCGTAAGCTTGGAACTTCATTTCATTTTTGGAAAAATTCAGTAAGTTTACGTCACTTAAATGATCAGGCTTTTTTTTTGCTTGAACAGGTAGATCTTGCAGAATTTGCTGATATGCGTACGGTTGATTTACCTTACGGACGTAAACGTGCTCTGGAAATTGCAAGCACTCTTAGTATGGAGCCGGAGCTCATGCTATTGGATGAACCTACGCAAGGTATGGGGCATGAAGATGTCAGCCGGATTACTGCGCTTATTAAAAAAGTGTCAGCAGGACGTACCATCTTAATGGTCGAACACAATATGCATGTGGTTGCCGGAATTTGCGACAAAATTACAGTGTTACAGCATGGAGCATTACTGGCTGAGGGAAGCTATGCACAGGTTTCAGGCAATCCCGATGTTATTGAAGCCTATATGGGGAGCACAGAAAATAATTATCAGGGAACTCACATATGAAGGCCCTGGAAATTAAAGGCTTACACGCCTGGTACGGAGAATCTCATATTCTTCATCATCTTGATCTGTCTGTAGAGCAGGGTGAGGTAGTGACCCTCCTTGGACGTAATGGTGCGGGTCGTACCACTACGTTACGCGCTATCATGGGATTGGTTGGTCAGCGTCAGGGTTCTGTTTTAATCAATGGCATTGAAACCAGTCATCTGGCTACACATAAAATTGCTCATCTTGGGGTCGGGTATTGCCCGGAAGAGCGCGCAATTTTTTCTTCTCTGTCAGCTAAAGAAAATTTGCTTTTGCCACCTTCCATATCCGGAATGGGGGCAGGGATGTCAGTAGAGGCAATTTACGCGATGTTCCCTAACTTAAAAGAACGTGAGCATAGTCAGGGAACACGTTTATCCGGTGGTGAACAGCAAATGCTGGCTGTGGCCCGGATTTTACGTACCGGTGCAAAGCTATTATTGCTGGATGAAATTTCAGAAGGACTGGCTCCCGTGATTGTACAGGCACTGGCACGCATGATTAAAACATTAAAAGCGAATGGTTATACCATCGTTATGGTGGAACAAAATTTCCGTTTTGCAGCACCGCTGGCAGATCGGTTTTATGTAGTAGAGCATGGTCAAATTGTAGAAAATTTTACCGCATCACAATTACCAGAAAAAATGCCGGTACTAACCGCGCTGTTAGGTGTTTAAACTAACTTACCCCCCCAGGAGACGAAATGAAATTAAAAATAACTTCAGTCGCAATTATGCTGATGATGTCGGCTTATGCAGACGCGCAAATATCCAACGATGTTATTAAGCTTGGTTTTATTACAGACATGTCAGGTGTTTATGCTGACATTGATGGTCCCGGCGGTGCAGAAGCGATCAAGATGGCGATTGCTGATACAGGGGGGAATATTAATGGGAAAAAAATTGAATTTGTTTTTGCGGATCATCAGAATAAAGCAGATATAGCTGCTAATAAAGCACGTGAATGGTTTGATCAGGGAGGGCTTGATGTATTAATTGGAGGTACTAATTCTGCCGTTAATCTGGCGATGGCAAAAATAGCCGCAGAAAAAAAACATCCTTTTATTGTTATTGGTGCCGGGTCATCACGTCTGACCAATGAGGATTGTTCTCCTTATACGATTCACTACGCTTACGATACTGTTGCACTGGCACGCGGAACAGGAGGAGCTCTGGTCAGGCAAGGAGGCAAGACATGGTACTTTCTGACCGCAGATTACGCATTTGGTACTTCACTTGAAAAAGATACCGCTGAGGTTGTTAAACTTAATGGCGGTAAGGTGCTGGGTGAGGTGAAACATCCTTTATCTGCCTCTGATTTTTCTTCTTTTTTATTGCAGGCTCAATCATCCAGAGCCCAGGTTCTCGGTCTTGCTAATGCGGGTGGCGATACCGTTAATGCGATCAAAGCCGCGAATGAATTTGGCGTGACGAAAACGATGAAGCTGGCTGGCTTGCTCATGTTTATTAATGACATACACTCGCTGGGTTTAAATCTGACACAGGGTATGTTTTTAACAGATGGCTGGTATTGGGATCTGAATCCCGAGACTCGTGCCTGGTCAAAACGCTATTTTGAAAAAATGAAAAAAGAACCATCCATGCTACAGGCTGCTGATTATTCCGCTGTCATGAATTATTTAAAGGCTGTTAAAGCGCTAAATACCGATGATCCGGATAAGGTTATGACGCAATTGAAAAAGACGCCGATTAACGACTTCTTTACAAAAAATGGCGTTATCCGTCCTGATGGGCGCATGGTGCATGATATGTATTTAATGGAAGTAAAAAAACCGGGCGAAGCTAAATATCCCTGGGATTATTACAAGGTAGTACAAACTATTCCTGGTGAACAAGCCTATATGACCAAAGCAGAATCCAAATGTAGTTATTGGAAATAATATGATCGCAGCGCCGCATTGTTGTGTGCGGCGCTGCGTTGGATTCTTTTTGGTGAGATTAATATGACAATTTTCGGTATTCCCCTGCAAGCTTTTTTAAGTCAATTATTACTGGGCTTAGTTAATGGTTCTTTTTATGCGATGTTGTCGCTTGGGCTGGCGGTAATTTTCGGCTTATTAAATGTCATTAATTTTGCTCACGGTGCTTTTTATATGATGGGGGCTTTTTTTGCCTGGATAGGGCTGAACTATTTTGGGTTCAGTTACTGGAGCATGCTGTTGCTGGCGCCAGTTAGTATTGGTGTGATTGGTCTCATCATTGAAAAAACTATGCTGCGCCGTTTATATAAGTTAGACCATCTTTACGGCTTGCTTCTTACCTTTGGCCTTACCTTGCTGGCAGAAGGTTTATTCCGGTCTTTTTTTGGCGTATCAGGGCAGCCCTATGAGGTGCCTGCAGAGTTAGCCGGAGCAACCGATCTGGGATTCATGGTTTTGCCAAATTATCGTGCATGGGTCGTTCTGGTCTCTCTGCTTGTGTGTTTCTCTACCTGGCTGGTCATTGAAAAAACCAAGCTGGGGTCATACCTGCGTGCCGGAACGGAGAATGCCAAAATGCTGGAAGCCTTCGGTATTAATGTTCCTCTGATGGTGACACTGACGTATGGATTTGGTGTGGCTTTGGCGGCCTTTGCGGGGGTTCTGGCTGCTCCGGTTATTCAGGTTTCCCCCCTGATGGGATCCAATCTGATTATCGTTGTATTTGCTGTGGTTGTAATTGGCGGTATGGGTTCCATAATGGGGTCGATACTGACAGGTTTGGGGCTTGGTGTGATTGAAGGACTTACCCGTGTCTTTTACCCTGAGGCGTCGGCTACGGTGGTTTTCTTCGTTATGGTCATTGTTTTGGTTCTCAGACCCAGCGGCTTATTTGGGAAAGAAAAATAAAAGTGAATAATAAAAATCGCCTCTTTTTTGTAGTTGTTCTGGGCTTATTGCTGGCAGCTCCCTTTGGTATTTACCCCATTTTTTTAATGAAATTATTGTGCTTTTCTTTATTTGCCTGTGCATTTAATTTGTTGGTGGGATTCACCGGATTACTGTCGTTTGGTCACGCTGCTTTTTTTGGCGGAGCTGCATATCTGACCGGTTATGTTATTCAAACCTATGGTGTGCCGACAGAGCTGGCACTATTGCTGGGGACTTTGCTGGGGGCATTCTTAGGCTTAATTATGGGGATGCTGGCAATACGCCGGCAAGGTATTTATTTTTCTATGATTACGCTGGCATTAGCTCAAATGTGGTACTTCGTTTGTTTGCAGTCTTCTGTTACGGGAGGGGAAGACGGGCTGCAGGGAGTCGTCCGCGGAAAATTATTTGGTGTATTGGATCTGACCAGTGATATGAACTTGTATTATCTGGTGCTGTGTATTTCGGTGTTCGGTTTTCTTTTTATTTTGCGTGTCATTCATTCTCCGTTCGGGCAAATTATAAAGGCCATTAAAGAAAATGAACCCAGAGCTATTTCGTTAGGGTATGACGTTGATAAATATAAGTTGTTAATTTTTATTCTTTCATCTGCGTTGGCTGGTCTGGCTGGGGCAACAAAAACAGTTGTTTTGGGCTTTGCTACTTTATCCGATGTGCACTGGAGTTTATCTGGCCTGGTGATTCTGATGACACTGGTTGGTGGTATGGGGACTTTTGCAGGGCCAATTGTTGGTGCCGTATTAATTATTTCATTAGAAAACAAATTGGGCGATGTCGGTATCTGGCTGGCAACTGTGACTCATATTGATTGGTTTGCCACCCTGGGTGAGTCAGTTTCCCTGGTTACCGGATTAATCTTCGTTGCCTGTGTTCTTTTATTCAGACGCGGCATTGTCGGAGAAATTTCTGCGCGCTGGCCCGTACATTAATACTAAATGTTAAGCCCCTTGATTTTCATTAACTTAATTACAATATAATGACTGAGTACCTTATTTTAAGTAGTGCTGCTTTTTTTGCCGGTTTAATAGATGCTGTTGTGGGGGGAGGTGGTTTAATTAATGTTCCTGCGCTATTTTCTATTTATCCCGTGGGTATTCCGGCTACCTTGTTAGGTACTAATAAATTGGCCGGAATTTGGGGAACTGCAGCAGCAGCCGTAAATTATGCGCGTGCAGTCAGCGTGCGTTGGTCAATGGCACTTCCTGCATCTGTCGGTGCATTGTGCTTTTCATTTATTGGCGCGTATACCGTTACACATATTCCTCCCGGATTTCTTAGAAAATGCTTACCGCTTATTTTGTTGGCTGTTGCTATATATACGTTTCGACGTAAAAATTTTGGGCAAGATCATATTCCCAGATATTCAGGTTATACCGAGTTTGCGCTCTCTTTTTTAGCTGGTGCTGGCATTGGTTTTTATGATGGTTTTTTTGGACCAGGTACCGGAAGTTTTTTAATTTTTATTTTTGTCCGTTTTTTCGGCCTGGATTTTTTACGTGCCTCGGCTATTTCAAAAATTGTGAATGTCGCCTGTAATGCAGCTGCGTTATGCTTATTTGGTTTTGGCGGGCATGTTATGTGGCGGATCGGATGTACGATGGCTGTCTTTGGTGTTTTGGGATCATTGGTGGGAAGCCGGCTGGCGATTCAAAAGGGGAGTGTATTTGTAAGGCAATTATTTCTGGCAGTGGTTTCGATATTAATAGTTAAAACAAGTTACGACGCTTTTTTTCATTGAGCATTTTCATTTTGTTTCACGTGAAACGTCTTCGTTTTTTATCCGTTATTGATCTTGATAAAAAGTGTGAGTCAAAAAGCAGGTAAGCTAAAAGGCCGGGTTAAAAAACCGGCGATGCACTCAAATGCATTTGCCAAACACGTTAACCGGTAAATTCTCCTGTTTCATTTTATGTTGGTATGCCTTGTAAATAACAAGAGCTAAGAATGATCTGGCGCTAATTTTAAATAAATTCAACAATAACGAATACATCTCCGCAGTAAAATTCATTGTGGATAAGTCGCTTTTTATTGTTAAGTTTGATTTATTGTCGCTGTAAATTAATGTGTAATTTAAACCCGGATTCATTGTTTCACGTGGAACACGGGCTGAACAATGTAATGCATGTGATAAAAAGATTTATAATCGCTGTTATTGATCGATTTAGGTCTCTTTGAGGCGACTATGTATTATCCAAAAGAATTTGATGTGATTGTGGTGGGGGGAGGGCATGCTGGTACCGAAGCGGCGCTGGCTTCTGCTCGTATGGGGCAATCTACTTTGTTGTTATCCCATAATATTGAAACCCTGGGGCAGATGTCATGCAATCCTTCCATCGGTGGGATTGGTAAGGGGCATTTGGTTAAAGAAGTTGATGCTATGGGCGGTGCAATGGCAATAGCAACAGATGAAGCAGGAATACAGTTCCGTATCCTGAACTCATCCAAAGGTCCTGCTGTACGGGCAACCAGGGCACAAGCTGATCGCATATTGTATAAGCAGGCCATACGCAGCCGTTTAGAAAATCAGCCAAATTTATGGCTATTTCAGCAGGCAGTTGATGATTTAATTGTAGAAGGCGAGCGCGTTGTTGGTGCGGTAACTCAGGTTGGAGTTCGCTTTAAAGCACGTTCCGTTGTGTTGACGGCAGGAACATTTTTGGACGGAAAAATTCACGTCGGGTTAAATAATTACCCTGCGGGCCGGGCTGGTGATCCTCCCGCTATTTCATTATCGGCGCGTTTAAAAGAATTATCCTTGCCACAAGGTCGTCTGAAAACAGGTACGCCACCGCGTATTGATGGACGGTCAATTAATTTTTCAGTTATGCAAGAACAGCCTGGCGATTTAGATCCGGTGCCGGTATTTTCCTTTATGGGAAATACGGCTATGCATCCGCGTCAGGTGCCCTGCTGGATTACACATACTAATCAGCAGACGCACGATATTATTCGTGCTGGTCTTGACCGCAGCCCGATGTATACCGGGGTTATTGAAGGAGTGGGCCCAAGATATTGCCCGTCTATTGAAGATAAGATTCACCGGTTTTCTGAAAAGGATGCGCATCAGATCTTTTTGGAGCCGGAAGGGCTGACAACCAACGAATATTACCCGAATGGTGTATCGACCAGTTTGCCATTTGATGTGCAGTTAGCGTTGGTGCGCTCTATGCGTGGTATGGAAAATGCGTATATTTTGCGCCCCGGCTATGCCATTGAATATGATTATTTTGATCCGCGCGGATTAAAAGCCAGTTTAGAAACACGTCAGATTCAGGGGCTGTTTTTTGCCGGCCAAATTAATGGTACGACCGGATATGAAGAAGCTGCTGCGCAGGGAATGCTGGCTGGCCTGAATGCCGCACTATACACGCAACAGCGTGATGCCTGGACGCCACTGCGTTCCGAGGCTTATCTTGGTGTGCTGGTCGACGATCTGATTACCAAAGGCATACAGGAACCATACCGCATGTTTACCAGCAGGGCGGAATATCGCCTTAGTCTGCGTGAAGATAATGCCGATATGCGTCTTACGGAAACAGGGCGTCATCTTGGTTGTGTGGGTGATATTCAATGGGCTGCATTTGAGAAAAAACGTGAAGCGGTCGCAAGGGAATTGGAGCGTCTGAAATCGACCTGGGTCAATCCGCGTATTGTGGCCGATGCCGAATCCGAACGGGTGGCAGGCAAAGCACTGGAGCGGGAATATGCCTTGTCGGATTTGTTACGACGTCCCGAGGTGACATACGACAGCCTGATGACCTTGCGCGGGATAGATGGATTTGATGTTGCCGGTCCTGCGGTAGAAGACCCGGCGGTAAAAGAACAGGTCGAAATTCACGTGAAATATGCCGGATACATCGACAGACAGGCCAAGGAAGTGGAGCGTCATGCATCATTTGAAAATCTGCCTATGCCAGTCAGTTTTGATTATCTGGAAGTGAATGGTTTGTCGATAGAGGTAAAACAAAAGCTGAATAAACATCGTCCGGAAACTTTGGGTCAGTGTGCCCGTATTTCAGGTGTAACTCCGGCTGCCATTTCGCTGCTGCTGGTACATTTAAAAAAACGTGGGTTTGAAGCTTTTGTAAAAACACCTTCGCCAGTTAAAGAGGAAAAGTGACGATGATGAATCAAGCACAGCCATTAAAAATAAGGCAACTTTTGACGGACGGGATCGCGACTCTCCGGCTTACATTAAGTGAACAGCAGATTCAGCAATTACTGGCTTATCTGGCATTGTTAATAAAATGGAACTCTGTTTATAACCTGACTTCGGTGCGTGATCCGATAGATATGGTGCGACAGCACTTGCTGGATACGCTGGCAGCAGTTCCGGCCTTCAGCGAAGCTAAATCCATTTTGGATGTGGGTGCCGGCGGTGGTTTGCCGGGTATGGTTCTGGCGATTGCTTATCCTGAAAAAAGTGTGGCGCTCATTGATACCGTAACTAAAAAAACGGCATTTCTGACTCAGGTGAAAGCTGAGCTCGGACTTAAAAATGTGACGGTTCATACCGGCCGGGTAGAGCAATTAGTCAGCCGTGTTCCTTTTGATGTGATCACATCACGGGCCTTTTCAGAGTTGGCTAATTTTGTAAATTGGGCTGGTCATTGCCTGGCCGAAAATGGGCAGATGATTGCCATGAAAGGGCAGTTGCCGGAGCACGAAATTGAGGTGTTGCCAGAGGGCTGGGCCGTCAAAAAAATTCAGGCGCTTATCGTTCCCGGCCTGGAAGCCCAACGTCATTTGCTCTGGCTGCAGCGTGTTGTGCCAGAGGCGGTGGTATGTTAATGCGCCTCCCGTTTTCACTAATTATCCGAAGGAATTATGGCTAAAATTTTCTGTATTGCAAACCAAAAAGGGGGGGTAGGAAAAACCACCACGACAGTAAATTTGGCTGCCGGTTTAGCAAAATTAAAACAACGTGTTTTGCTGGTTGATCTTGATCCGCAGGGAAATGCCACGATGGGTTCCGGCGTGGATAAAGCCAAGCTTAAAACGACGATTTACCAGGTATTGCTGGGAATGGCTGATGTCAGGTCGGTACGTCAGGTCTCCACCACCGGAAATTATGACGTACTGCCCGCAAACAGGGAACTTGCCGGAGCAGAAGTTGAACTGGTTGAGATGGATGACCGTGAAAACCGGTTGCGCCTGGCTCTTGCAGATGTGCGTGATGATTACGATTTTATTTTGATTGATTGTCCGCCAGCATTGTCCATGCTAACGCTTAACGGACTGTGCTGTGCCCATGGCGTAATTATTCCTATGCAGTGTGAATATTATGCGCTGGAAGGCCTCTCAGACCTCGCTAATACGATTAAAAAGGTACATCTGAACCTGAACCCGGAATTGGAAATTGTTGGCTTGTTGCGGGTTATGTTTGATCCTCGCATGACCTTATCTCAACAGGTGTCTGCGCAGTTAGAGCAGCATTTTGGTGACAAGGTATTTAAAACAATGATTCCACGTAATGTCAGACTGGCAGAAGCACCTTCGTACGGAATGCCCGGCGTAGTTTTTGATCCATCCTCCAAAGGGGCACAAGCCTACATTGCATTTGGTGCCGAGATGGTTGAGCGAATTAAACAATTAGAAAAGTAGAGCATTATGGTCACAAAAAAACCAAAGGGACTGGGTCGCGGCTTGGATGCGTTATTGGGCGGTTCAGCCGAATTTGCCCAGGCAGTACCTGATCTTGCCGGATTTCCAAATGCCTTGCCACTTACTTTACTTCAGGCCGGCAAATATCAGCCACGTACCAGAATGGATGAAGGCGCTTTGGCTGAGTTGGCCGCATCCATTAAAGCACAGGGAATCATGCAGCCGATATTGGTGAGACCTGTCGGTTTGGTGTTGGGTGAAACCAGCTACGAAATTATTGCAGGGGAACGAAGGTTTCGTGCTGCAGAGATGGCTGGATTGACTGAGGTTCCTGTATTGGTTAAGGATGTCGATGATCTGGCCGCGGCAGCAATGGCTCTGATTGAAAATATCCAGCGAGAAGACCTTAACCCGTTGGAGGAGGCGCAGGGCATACACCGGTTAATTAGTGATTTTAGTTTTACGCATGAACAGGCAGCGCAGGCAGTAGGACGTTCACGCAGTGCGGTATCTAATTTACTGCGCTTACTTAACCTGGCCAATACGGTTCAAACCATGTTGATGGCCGGTGATATTGATATGGGGCATGCGCGTGCGCTACTGGCAGTCGATGCAGTAACCCAGGTTCAGCTTGCTAATCAGGTCGTGGCAAAACGTATGTCAGTGCGGGAAACTGAAAAACTGGTATCTAAAACAACAGCAGAGCAAAATGAGCTTACTCCCAGACGTCATGAAAAATCACGTGATATAACGCGGCTTGAAGAGGAGCTTTCTGATTTGCTTGCAACAAAAGTGCAATTTAAAATGGGTTCTAAGGGAAAAGGGCAGATGATCATTGAGTTCACAAATCTGGATGAGATAGATGCTGTTTTAATAAAACTAAGAACTTAATTTTCATTATGGCAACATGTTAATCATTATTTTTATATCGTTATATAAATAATGATTAACATGATTGCTTATCCGGTATTTTGCACTCGCAAGATGCCATCACTCTGAGCATTGCGTTGTCGCTGTGTTTTTTTGCCGGCATGTCCGCATGTGGTGTTTCAATTTTTATCAGCTCTTGTGCGATATTGGTACACATAATAATCTCAGTCTTGCCTGCATAAAATTGCACCAATAGTGTCCACCGGCTATATGCACTATATCTGTGCATCAGAAATTACTGGCACGTTTTATGCTGTATGAGAGAGATGTTGTCTATGTCGATGAAAATTAACGTATTTTTCAATCAATAAATTTTGAGAGTAAGTTACAATCTTACAGAAAATGTAAATGTAAAAAAAGCATGAGCAGCGTATTTATCGCACCGAATTGAGGCAAAGTTTGACGCTGGGAAGCACTACACGTATAATTTGCCGGTTTTGGTCGCGAAGAGTATTTTTTTGTCAAAGAAAAGATGACGGCAGTTTTTTAAAATGCAAGGTGCCGGTTATAAAAAATTGTGAGCAAATGTAACATTTCTGTTTGATTATTATAAAAATAAATAAAACAAGTCGGAAAATAAGCAACAAGTAAGGAAACAGGCGGATAAGGGTAGTTGCAAAAAATAAGTGTGAATATAAGTGTGTAAATACATACGGGTAAAGTACTGATACGAAGTACAGGTACGACGAAATAAAGGAAAACATGGCACGCATAGTGTTGCTGCAAATTGGTGTGGCACTGATCGTGGCGATGATTGCCGCTGGCATAGCCGGGCAATCGGCCGGGATTTCGGCGTTGCTGGGCGGGGCGGCCTGTGCCATCCCGAATGCGTTATTTGCTCTGCGCTTGTTTGCGGGCACACGCAAGCCTGAGGGGGCAAGCCCGCTCACCTTTTTTGTCGGAGAATTTGTCAAGATTGCGACAACCATCGCTTTATTAGCAGCGGTGGTTTGGTTGTACCGGGATGTACATTGGCTGGCATTTTTAGTCGGGTTCATTGTGGTACTAAAAAGTTATTTCATCTTACTATTTAGAAGCTAATTATGAGCGCAACAGAAAACGCACCAACAGCGTCAGAATATATTGTCCATCACCTTGGGCATTTCACCACCAGTCATCAACATGGCATCGTTGATATGTCTGTGTTTAATCTGGATACCATTTTTTGGTCTATTTTCTCGGGCGTAGTCGGTTGCCTGATTCTGTACATCGCAGCAAAACGCGCTACTGCAGGCGTACCCGGCCGTTTTCAGGCTGCGGTAGAGATGCTGGTAGAAATGGTTGAAGAACAATCCAAAGGTATTATTCACGGTGACCGTTCTTTCATCGCACCATTGGCTCTGACCGTGTTTGTATGGGTTGCAATAATGAACTCGCTGGATTTTTTACCGGTAGACATGTTTTCAAAACTGATCGAAATTTTTGGTCTGGGTTCGGTCATTCCTCATCACCGTGTTGTGCCAACGGCTGATCTGAATGGTACATTGGGCATGGCACTGGGTGTATTTGCACTGATGATCTATTACAACATCAAGATTAAAGGTCTGGGTGGCTTCATTCATGAATTATTTGCAGCACCATTTGGTATCTGGGCTGCTCCTGCTAATTTATTACTGAATATTATTGAATTTGCAGCTAAAACAGTTTCACTGGGGATGCGGTTATTCGGTAACATGTTCGCCGGTGAATTGATTTTCTTATTGATCGCTTTATTGGGCGCGACCCTGACTACATTTGGTATCGTAGGCCAGGTTCTGGCAGGCTCTATCTGGGCAGTATTTCATATTCTTATTGTGTTCTTGCAAGCATTTATTTTCATGATGCTGACATTGGTCTACATCGGCCAGGCACACGAGGGTCATTAATTATAAATAATCTGTGCAGGATGAACTCCTGCCAGATATGTTTGTAACAAGTTCTGTTTTGTATTTTAGTTTTTTGTATTTTAATTTTTTTGTATTTTAACTTTAAAGGAATTGTCATGACTGACCTGTCTTTCGTCGCTTTGGCTTGTGGTTTGATTATTGGTTTGGGCGCTATCGGTGCATGTATCGGTATCGCTATCATGGGTGGTAAATATTTAGAAGCATCAGCACGTCAACCAGAATTGATGAATCAATTGCAAACTAAAATGTTCTTGCTCGCTGGTTTGATCGATGCTGCGTTCCTGATTGGTGTTGGTATTGCAATGATGTTTGCATTTGCTAATCCGTTCAAATAAATCGGTTTTCCTTGGTCGCCTACCTGAAGTATTCACTTCAGTGTGCGGTTAGAACTATATAGATAAGGAATTACCATGGACCTTAATGCAACTTTAATTGTTCAGTTTGTGGTTTTCTTCATCTTGGCAGGTTTCACAATGAAGTTTGTGTGGCCGCCAATGATGAAAGCGCTCGATGAGCGCGCACAGAAAATTGCAGACGGCTTAGCCGCAGCAGAGCGTGGCAAGGCAGAAATGAAAGCAGCAGAAAAACGTGTACAAGCTGAATTGGCTGGTGCGCATGATGAAGGGCAGAAACGTATCGGCGACGCTGAAAAACGCGCTCAGCTGATTATCGATGAAGCCAGACAGACAGCTTCCGACGAAGCAGCGCGTATTCTTGCCGCTGCTAAGGCAGATGCTGAACAGCAAGTAACCAAAGCACGCGATGAATTGCGCGGCCAGGTCGCTAGTTTAGCGATTAAAGGCGCAGAGCATATTCTGAAACGCGAAATCAATGCGTCAGCTCATGCTGATTTATTGAGCCAATTGAAAACCGAGCTGTAATCATGGCTGAACTCGCAACGATTGCTCGTCCCTATGCTGAGGCGCTATTTCGTGTGGCAAAATCCACCAACCTGACTGCCTGGGCAGAAGTGGTTGGTGAGATGGCACAAGTAGCAGCACACCCAGATGTTATGGCTATGGTGCAGAATCCAAAAATACCGGCAACTACAGCTGCCGGCATTTTTCTCTCTGCATTGAAGTCCCCACTAACTGAACAGGCAACTAATTTTGTTAATACATTGGCAAGCTATCATCGCTTACTGGTGTTGCCGGAAATTGCTGCTCAATTTCACGTTTTGAAGAATGCCCATGACGGTGCTGCTGATGCTCTTATCAGTAGCGCGTTTGCGCTGACAGAAGCACAGGTAAGTCAATTATGTGCTGATCTGGAAGCCAAATTTGGCCGCAAACTTCAGGCAAACGTATCGATCGACCCTTCCTTGATAGGTGGCGTGCGGATCGAAGTTGGTGATGAAGTGCTGGATACCTCGGTGCGCGCCAAACTGCAACAGATGCAGTTGGCCTTGACCGCTTAAGCTCGCAAAGCCTAAAAGCAAGTAATAATATTAGGAGTTAGTATGCAACTCAACCCATCAGAAATCAGTGAGCTGATTAAGAGCCGCATCGAAGGCCTTAACAACACCGCTGAAGTTCGCAATCAAGGTACGGTTATCTCCGTTACCGACGGTATCTGCCGCGTGCACGGTTTATCCGATGCAATGCAAGGCGAGATGCTGGAATTCCCTGGCAATACGTTTGGTCTGGCGCTGAATCTGGAGCGTGATTCTGTAGGTGCCGTTATTCTGGGCGACTACGAACATATCTCCGAAGGCGACGTGGTGAAATGTACCGGTCGTATTCTGGAAGTACCTATTGGCCCTGAATTATGCGGCCGTGTGGTCAATGCTTTGGGTCAGCCTATCGATGGTAAAGGTCCGATCAACGCCAAGTTGACCGCTCCTATCGAAAAAATTGCACCAGGCGTTATTGCCCGTCAATCGGTATCCGAACCACTGCAAACTGGTTTGAAATCAATTGATGCGATGGTTCCGGTTGGCCGCGGCCAACGTGAATTGATTATTGGTGATCGTCAGACTGGTAAAACTGCCGTTGCGATTGATGCCGTTATTAATCAAAAAGGTCAAAACGTTACCTGTATTTATGTAGCGATTGGTCAAAAAGCGTCTTCCATTAAAAACGTTGTGCGTTCATTAGAAGCACACGGCGCAATGGAATACACGATCGTGGTAGCTGCCTCTGCTTCCGAATCAGCAGCGATGCAATATGTGTCTGCTTACTCCGGTTGTGCTATGGGCGAATACTTCCGTGACCGTGGTCAGGATGCATTGATTATCTACGATGATCTGTCCAAGCAAGCTGTGGCATACCGTCAGGTATCGTTGTTGTTGCGCCGTCCGCCAGGCCGTGAAGCTTACCCTGGTGACGTGTTCTACCTCCACTCCCGTTTATTAGAGCGCGCTGCACGCGTGAATCCTGATTACGTTGAGCGTTTCACTAAAGGTGAAGTTAAAGGTAAAACAGGTTCACTGACAGCATTGCCAATTATTGAAACTCAGGCAGGTGACGTATCCGCGTTCGTTCCGACCAACGTAATTTCGATTACTGATGGTCAGATCTTCCTGGAAACATCCTTGTTTAACTCTGGTGTGCGTCCTGCGATTAATGCCGGTATTTCGGTGTCTCGCGTTGGTGGTGCCGCTCAGACTAAAGTTATTAAAAATCTGTCCGGCGGTATTCGTACCGATTTGGCTCAGTATCGTGAACTGGCTGCGTTTGCTCAGTTTGCTTCTGATCTGGACGAAGCGACTCGTAAGCAATTGGATCGTGGTGCCCGTGTTACTGAATTGTTAAAACAAGCTCAATACGCACCGTTGTCAATTTCTTTGATGGCCGTTACCTTGTTCTCCGTGAATAAAGGTTTCCTGGATGATTTGCCTGTTAAGAAAGTTTTGGCTTTTGAAGCTGGCGTACATGATTTCATGAAAACCAGCCACGCAGCCATTTTACAAAAGATTGAAGAAACCAAACAACTCGATAAAGACAGCGAAGTATTGCTATCCGCAGCGATTGCTGATTTCAAAAAATCCGGCGCGTATTAATTCATTGCAGCTAGAGGGGGTCACATATGGCTGTCGGTAAAGAGATACGTGGCAAGATCAAAAGCGTAGAAAATACGAAAAAGATCACAAAGGCGATGGAAATGGTTGCCGCATCGAAGATGCGTAAAGCGCAGGAACGTATGCGTGCAGCCCGGCCTTATAGTGAAAAAATTCGTATCATTGCTGCGAACTTGTCACAGGCAAATCCGGAATACACCCATCCTTTCTTGGTCAAGCAAGATCAGGCTAAAGCAATTGGCCTGATCGTTGTAACCACTGACAAGGGCTTGTGTGGCGGTTTGAATACCAACGTATTGCGTTTGGTAACCAATAAGCTACGTGAAGCCGAAGGACAGGGATGCAAAATTGAAACCGTGGCAATCGGTAATAAAGGCTTAGGCTTTTTAAACCGGATGGGTGCCAGGGTATCAGCACAAGTGGTACAACTCGGTGATACACCACATTTAGACAAATTGATTGGCCCGGTAAAAGTTTTGCTGGATGCGTATCAAGATGGAAAACTGGATGCGGTTTACCTGTGTTATACCAAGTTCATCAATACGATGAAGCAAGAGCCGAAAGTGGAGCAATTGCTGCCACTGACAGCTGACAAACTGGAAGTTAAACCGGAAAACCATTCGTGGGATTACCTGTACGAACCAGATGCTCAAACGGTGATTGATGAATTGCTGGTTCGTTATGTTGAAGCGCAAATCTACCAAGGTGTTGCGGAAAACATGGCGTCAGAACAGTCGGCCCGTATGGTGGCGATGAAGTCTGCCAGCGATAACGCAGGTAGTGTGATTGGTGAGTTGAAGTTGATTTACAACAAAACTCGTCAAGCAGCGATTACCAAAGAGCTTTCCGAAATTGTAGCTGGTGCGGCAGCGGTCTAGATTTTGCCGAAACGGGTCGGATTATAAAGTAACTAATTAATTGAAGGAACGAACATGGCTGATGGCAAAATCGTTCAGTGTATCGGCGCTGTTGTGGACGTTGAGTTTCCACGCAATGCGATGCCTAAGATATACGACGCCTTAAAAATGGAAGGCTCCGAGCTGACTTTGGAAGTTCAACAGCAATTGGGTGACGGCATAGTCCGTACCATTGCATTGGGTACTTCGGATGGTCTGCGTCGTGGCATGATAATTCAAAATACCGGTAAACCAATTATGGTTCCTACTGGTGCAGCTACATTAGGCCGCATCATGGACGTATTGGGTAACCCGATTGATGAAGCAGGTCCTGTTGCTACTGAAGCGCGCGCTGCGATTCACCGCAAAGCGCCAGCGTACGACGAACTGTCACCATCACAGGAACTGCTGGAAACTGGTATCAAAGTTATTGATCTGGTTTGCCCGTTTGCGCGTGGTGGTAAAGTTGGTTTGTTTGGTGGTGCCGGTGTAGGTAAAACCGTTAACATGATGGAATTGATCAACAATATCGCAAAAGAACACGATGGTTTGTCCGTGTTTGCCGGTGTTGGTGAACGTACTCGTGAGGGTAACGATTTTTACCACGAGATGAAAGATTCCAACGTGTTGGATAAAGTGGCCATGGTTTACGGTCAGATGAATGAACCACCAGGCAATCGTCTGCGTGTTGCATTGACTGGCTTGACCATTGCTGAAGGTTTCCGCGACGAAGGTAAAGACGTTTTGTTCTTTGTGGATAACATCTACCGTTACACATTGGCCGGTACTGAAGTTTCTGCGTTGTTGGGTCGTATGCCTTCCGCTGTGGGTTACCAGCCAACGCTGGCAGAAGAAATGGGTAAATTGCAAGAACGGATTACCTCAACTAAAACTGGTTCGATTACATCGATTCAAGCGGTTTATGTTCCTGCGGATGATTTGACTGATCCGTCACCAGCGACTACGTTTGCGCATTTGGATTCCACCGTTGTTTTGTCCCGTGATATCGCTTCTTTGGGTATCTATCCTGCGGTTGATCCGCTGGATTCGACTTCACGTCAACTGGATCCGCAAGTTGTTGGTCAAGAGCATTATGAAACTGCCCGTGCTGTGCAAGGTACTTTGCAACGCTACAAAGAATTGCGTGACATTATCGCGATTCTGGGTATGGATGAATTGGCTCCGGAAGATAAGTTGCTGGTTGCCCGCGCCCGTAAGATGCAACGTTTCTTATCCCAACCATTCCATGTTGCTGAAGTATTTACTGGTTCCCCAGGTAAATATGTATCGTTGAAAGACACCATCAAAGGGTTCAAGATGATTGCATCCGGTGAGCTCGATCATTTGCCGGAACAAGCATTTTACATGGTTGGTACTATCGACGAAGCAATCGAAAAAGCGAAGAAAATGGCAGCGTAATGCTGTTTTGAGCTACCGTTAAAGGTAGCTCAGTCTTCGTTTTGCGATCTTTATCGTTTTTCATAAGGTTCCAACATGGCACACACTATTCAAGTTGACGTGGTATCCGCAGAAGAAGAGATCTTCTCCGGTTTGGCCGAATTTGTCGCATTGCCAGGTGAAGCAGGGGAGTTGGGAATTTATCCTCAACATACACCGTTAATCACACGCATCAAACCAGGTGCTGTACGCATTAAAGTTCCGGGTCAGGCAGAAGATGTGCTTGTCTTCGTGGCTGGCGGCTTGCTGGAAGTGCAGCCACATGCGGTAATCGTATTAGCAGATACGGCAATTCGCGGTGCCGAACTCGACGAAGCTAAAGCGACTGAAGCGAAGAAACGCGCAGAAGAATCTTTGGCTAATCGTGATACCAATCTGGACTTTGCGCAAGCGCAGTCTGAACTGGCTGTCGCTATGGCACAGTTAGCGACAATTCACCGGTTACGCCGGATGCGTTAAAATTACCAGCGTAACGGTAATTTTTACGGCAAATGAAGTAAATAAAAAAGGCAGCTCTGGCTGCCTTTTTTATTAATTCCGCTGATAAATTTCTTTAGTAATTTTAGTGTTAATTTCAGCCATATCTGCGTTGTAATGTATCGTTATTTTTATCTGATTCATCATTTAACTCATATTCCGAAGAGCTAACGATATGCAAGCGATTTTCAGCTGTCTGCCGGTTTGAGTTTCCTCGCCCGTCTGTGCTCCGTACAAGCCGGAATGTGTTTACCAGATTAACCAGAGCTTCTGCCTGATTTTTTAAGCTTTGTGATGCAGCTGTCGCCTGTTCGACCATTGCCGCATTTTGCTGTGTCATTGCATCCATCTGAATAATGGCCTGGTTGACCTGTTCGATACCGGCACTTTGTTCTTGCCCTGCGTAAGTAATATCTGCCATGAGATCGGAGACGCGCTTGATTTGTCGCACAATGTCACTCATGGTTGTACCCGCATCGTCGACCAGAGTTCCGCCTGCGTCGACAGCATCGACGGAATCATTAATTAAGATTTTTATTTCTTTCGCTGCACTGGCACTGCGTTGCGCCAGCGTACGTACCTCGGATGCAACCACCGCAAAACCGCGCCCCTGTTCTCCTGCACGGGCTGCTTCTACCGCAGCATTAAGGGCCAGAATATTAGTTTGAAAAGCGATTCCGTCAATTACACCGATAATTTCAGAAATTTTTCCAGAGCTCTTCTTGATAGATGCCATCGTGTTGATTACCTGATTAACGTCTTCTCCGCCGTGGGCTGCTGTTTGGCTGGTATCAAGAACTAATTGATTCGCTTCTTTGGCGTTCTCTGCATTTTGCTTCACAGTAGAAGTCAGTTGTTCCATTGATGCCGCTGTTTGTTCCAGTGAACTGGCTTGAGATTCAGTACGTTCGGATAAATCAAAACTACCGTTGGCAATCTCATTAGCGCCATTGGTTACCTGTAACGTTGATTCATGGATCTGACCTATGAGCAGTTTAATGTTGGTTTGCAGAATGCGTAATGATTGCGTTAGTATTCCGATCTCATCGTTGCTGTTGGAGCTGATTCGTCCGGATAAATCACCTTCGCTCATTGCTTCAATATCAAGCGCAGCTTGTTCCAGCGGGCGAATAATTGATCTGGATATGATCATGAAAAAGATGATAGTACAAAGGACTCCGACGGATGCCAATCCAACGGCGATTGGTGTCGCACTGCTACCTCCAAATTCGATTGCGGCTGCGGTAGCGGCGAATAACAGGGTGGACAGCAGGGTAAAGGTAGTCAGTTTTGTTTTAAGAGAAATTGCAGCAAAAAATTCATCCGCATAAAATAATGATGCAGATCGTGCATTTCCTTCGTGGATAGTGATATTTTTATTGCCGTCCTTAAGAGACCGGTAGGCAGTTTCTGCGGCATTGATCTGATTTCGGTCAGGCGCAACCCGGATTGATGTGTAGCCGGTCACCGTGCCGTTCTCCATTACGGGAGACGCGGTAGCTTCGACCCAGTAGTGATCGCCGTTTTTGCAGCGATTTTTCACTAACCCGGTCCAGCATTTTCCATTCTTTAGTGTGCGCCACAGATCTTCAAATGCTTCTTCTGGCATATCCGGGTGTCGAATAATATTTTGTGGCGCCCCGATTAACTCGGATTCGCTAAATCCGCTAACTTGGATGAACTCTTGGTTTATATAGGTAATATTTCCGTGGAGATCGGTTTTTGAGACTATCGTGGTAGAAGAGTCAATCACATATTCCCGGTTGGTAACGGGCATATTAGTGCGCATAGTATTTCCTTCGTTGAAAATGTACTAAAATTAATTCACTATTCATTATTCAATACCTCGTATAGTTACTAACTAAGCTGAGTTGATTGTTATTATTTATTGCTAGTGATTTTGCTTAAAATGAAATTAAAAATAAAATGGCATCATTTAAATGTTATTGATGAATTTATTTAAATGAATCTGGGAAGGAATCTGGCTGTTTTGTACTCTAAGCAAAGTCGATTGTAATTGGTGCTGAGTTAGTCATAATGATTTACCTCAAGGCAACGTTTAATGTTGATCTTAATACTAGTTAAATTAAAATGAGTCGTTCGGGCTCGCCTGTACCGCTGCTTGTTGAATTGCTATTACTGCGGGATGGCTGATTTTGCGTTCAATTGAAATCGCATAAAATCGTTCCTGAACTGCACTGCAGGTCCCAATTTGTTCCACCATATACTGTTGTTTAACTAAATCAGCAATGAGGGTAGGGGCAGAAAAAAAACCGGTACCTGCTTTTCCAAACGCCATTAATAAAGCGCCATCATCAAATTCCCCCGCAACTCGTGGCCTTATCCCCAGGCTGGATAGCCAATGCACCAATCGCGACCTGACCGCTGTGTCTTCACCCTGAAGTAATAGCGGCGCACCATGCAGACAATCTGGAAATGGTTTGCTCCATTGTTGTGATAACTCGGGTGTTGCAAAAAAACCGATATTACTTTGGCATAAAAAATGACTGTAGCCACGTACATTCAGCGTAGGTGGCATAGGGCCATCGCTGATGACAACATCCAGTTTGTGCGCTGCAAGCTCCGCCAGTAATGTTTCTACCTTCCCTTCTCTGCAATTAATTCGTAATGTCTGAGATAGTTTCAATGCTGGCTCAAGCAATTTGTATGCCAATGATTTTGGCACAGCATCCGAAATTCCTACACGCAGCAGCAGGCTGCGCGATGTCGGGTGATGTTGTAGTATTTCTTCTAATTCTTGCCCGAGAGAGAAAATTTCTTCAGCATAGTTCAATACCATGCGGCCAGATTCGCTCAGTGTCAGGTTGCGTCCTGACTTAAGAAAAAGTTTTTCTTTTTGTGTTTCTTCAAATAGATTAATTTGTGCGCTGATAGTCTGTGGTGTAAGGTGTAGGCGCTTACTAGCGGATATAATGCTGCCAGACTTGGCAACGACCCAAAAATAATAAAGATGTTTGAAGTTAATTGTTGCCATGATAGTGAGTAGTTTTTCTATTGAAAATCAATTTTTTACGATGAATATTGAAAATTAATTCGACTTTTATTGATAATTTGTAGAGGTTAAACTAGCACATCCAAAATGACAATACGAGGTAATGTAATGAAGCCAGCATTACGGGCGAAGACCGGTGACGTGGAAACAGTGTGTTTTAGGGAAATAAATAATGAGGTAGTTGCGCCTATGCACGGTGAATTGGTGCAAAAAAAACAATCCTGGTTTTGGCCTGGTGTTAGGCACAGATCTGTCCGGCAGCTAATTCATATGGCATTACGTGAACTACACTGGTTAGTAAGTAATCGCCTGAGGAAATAATTATGCACACGATTGCACAACCCTGGATGTGGGGCATTTTCATTTTATTCATTATCTTCATGCTGGCTGTGGATATGTTTGCCATGGGCGGGAATTCAGCAAAAAAAATGAGTACCCGGCAGGCTGCAACATGGTCATTAATATGGGTGAGCCTGGCATTGTTGTTTGATTTCGGGCTGTGGTACTACTTATCCACAACGGTCGGTGCAGCACAGGCTAAAATAGTTGCAATGGAATTTTTAGCGGGCTATGTGATTGAGAAGTCATTGTCGGTAGATAATGTATTTGTTTTTTTACTTATTTTCAGCCAATTTTCAGTGCCGGCAGAATATCAGCGCAAAGTCTTGTTGTACGGTGTATTAGGGGCTATTGTCATGCGTATCGGAATGATCCTGGCAGGCGTGTGGGTTGTGGCGCAATTTAGCTGGATTCTCTATGTGTTTGGCGTATTTTTACTGATAACCGGTTTTAAGATGGTGTGGGATGCAGAAAAAGAGCCCGACCTGAGTAATAATGCTGTGTTGCGACTGGTACGTAAATTTTTGCCACTGACAAATGATTTCAGACAGGACAAATTTAGCGTTACTGAGCACGGCAGACGTATCTTTACTCCGCTTTTGTTGGTACTGATACTGATAGAAGTATCTGATGTCGTGTTTGCTGTTGATTCCATACCTGCTATTTTTGCGGTCACTACAGATCCGTTTATTGTGTTTACATCCAATATCTTTGCCATTATGGGGCTGCGTGCTTTGTATTTTTTGCTGGCAGATATGGCAAATCGTTTTCACTATTTAAAATATGGCCTGGCCGCAGTATTAATGTTTGTAGGAGGAAAAATGCTATTGGCTGCGTGGTGGCATATTTCAACAGAGGCTTCGCTGAGCGTTATTGCGGCACTTATTTTGGGTTCGGTCTCGGTTAGTTTATGCAGAACGGCACCGAATGAACAATAAGGTGGCAGCCGATACGGTGATGCACTTGGGTGGATTGAAGTATAATAATCCGCTTCCCCGGCGCCGATTTGAGACTCAGATTGCGGGCGCGTAATAAGTCCAGCTAAACAGGTGATTCCAGCTCCTTTCTTACTTATTACCCGGCTTGCCTGATCTTGTCCGATCGACCTTTGCTGGCCGGGTTTTTTAATAAGTGATGACTATGACGACCGCCTCCCTCTGCTCCACCGAAATTTTACTCCGTGACATACTCTCGCGCCGCATTTTGATTTTAGATGGTGCAATGGGTACGATGATTCAGCAATATAAATTAAGCGAAGCCGATTATCGCGGAGAGCGGTTTAAAGACTTTACCGGAACTGGACGTGAATTATTCGTTAAAGGAAACAACGAGTTACTCACGCTGACACAACCCCACATTATTACAGAAGTGCATGAACAGTATCTGGCTGCGGGCGCTGATTTAATCGAAACAAATACATTTGGTGCGACGACAATTGCGCAAGATGATTACCACATGGGCAGTCTTGCCTATGAAATGAATGTGGTCGCCGCAAAGTTAGCACGTACCGCCTGTGATAAGTACAGCACGCCGGATAAACCGCGTTTTGTGGCGGGCGCTTTAGGCCCGACCCCTAAAACAGCATCAATTTCACCGGATGTGAACGATCCGGCAGCACGTAACGTTACATTTGATCAGTTAGTTACTGCCTATTCAGAACAAACCCGTGGATTGGTCGAAGGCGGAGCAGATGTACTGCTGGTCGAAACCATTTTTGATACCTTGAACTGTAAGGCGGCGTTATTCGCTATTTCTCAGTTTTTTGAAACTACCGGACAGCGTTTACCTGTAATGATCTCTGGTACGGTAACGGATGCTTCCGGGCGTATTTTGTCCGGACAAACCGTTCCTGCATTTTGGAATTCGGTGCGGCACATTAAACCAGTTACTATTGGTTTGAACTGTGCATTGGGTGCTACGCTGATGCGGCCTTATGCAGAAGAGTTATCCAAAATTGCGGATACTTACGTGTGCATTTATCCTAATGCCGGTTTGCCAAATCCAATGAGTGACACCGGTTTTGATGAAACTCCGGAAGTAACTTCATCACTGGTGCTGGAGTTTGCTGAAAGTGGCTTCGTGAATATTGCAGGCGGCTGCTGTGGGACTACGCCTGCGCACATTAAAGCGATTGCGGATGCAGTAAAAAATATAGCACCCCGTCAAATTCCGGATGTGCCTGCAGTTATGCGTCTGTCCGGGCTGGAGCCTTTTGTGATTGATGACAGTTCACTGTTCGTTAATGTGGGCGAGCGCACTAATGTCACCGGATCTAAAGCTTTTGCCCGTTTAATTTTAAATGAGCAGTATGACGAAGCGTTGGCGGTAGCACGGCAGCAAGTAGAAAATGGTGCGCAGATTATCGATATTAATATGGATGAGGCAATGCTGGATTCACAGGCTGCCATGGTGCGCTTTCTGAATCTGATCGCTTCTGAGCCGGATATTGCGCGCGTGCCTCTCATGATAGATTCATCGAAATGGTCAGTCATTGAAGCCGGGCTGAAATGTGTCCAGGGTAAAGCTATTGTTAATTCGATTTCTATGAAAGAAGGTGAGGCTGAATTTTTGCGTCAGGCCAGCCTGTGTAAACGTTATGGTGCTGCCGTGATCGTGATGGCTTTTGATGAAAAAGGTCAGGCTGACACCTATGAGCGGAAAACTGAAATTTGCCAGCGCGCGTATTTGTTGCTAACTCAGCAACTAGCTTTTGATCCTGAAGATATTATTTTCGATCCGAATATTTTCGCGATTGCTACCGGTATTGAAGAACACAATAATTACGCCGTTGATTTTATCAATGCCACACAATGGATACGGGATAATTTGCCCGGCGCTAAAATCAGCGGCGGGGTTTCTAATGTCAGTTTTAGTTTCCGTGGTAATGACCCCGCACGTGAAGCGATTCATACCGTATTTCTCTATCATGCTATCCAGGCTGGTATGACTATGGGTATTGTTAATGCGGGTATGGTCGGTGTTTATAGCGAGCTGGATGCCGAGTTGCGTGAGCGGGTAGAAGATGTTGTTCTTAATCGCAGACCCGATGCCACCGAGCGTATGATCGACATTGCTTCTACACTCAAGGCTGGTGGTAAAAAAGAAGAAGTCACACTGGAATGGCGCAGTCAACCGGTTGCCAGGCGTCTGGCACACGCCATGGTGCACGGTATTACTCAATGGATAGTGGAAGATACAGAAGAAGCGCGTCAGGGATTTGCCTTACCTATTCAGGTGATCGAAGGCCCGTTAATGGATGGCATGAATGTGGTCGGCGACTTGTTTGGACAGGGAAAAATGTTTTTACCTCAGGTGGTTAAATCTGCCCGGGTGATGAAACAGGCTGTTGCGCATCTTTTGCCGTTTATCGAAGCCGAGAAAAAACGCTCCGGCGATAATAAGCCGAAAGGCAAAATTGTAATTGCCACCGTTAAGGGTGATGTACACGATATTGGAAAAAATATCGTTTCAGTCGTCTTGCAATGTAATAACTTTGAAGTAGTTAATATGGGTGTCATGGTGCCGTGTTCAGAAATTCTGGCAATGGCAAAAGCGGAAAATGCCGATATCATCGGATTATCCGGTTTAATCACGCCTTCACTGGAAGAAATGGCCTATGTCGCCAAAGAAATGCAGCGTGACCCGTACTTCCGTGCCATAAAAATGCCACTGATGATAGGTGGTGCCACTACCAGTCGCGCACATACCGCCGTAAAAATTGCTCCCAACTACGATGGACCTGTTGTGTATGTCCCGGATGCTTCCCGTTCGGTTTCTGTCGCCCAGTCCTTATTGGCAAAAGATCAGCGTAATCAGTATATAGAAGAGTTATCCGCTGATTACGAGCGTATTCGTGTTGCACATGCCAGTAAAAAGACCGTGCCACTATTAAGTCTGTCTAAGGCGCGTAGTAATAAGATGCAAGTGGCGTTTGACGGAGCCGGTACGCCGGTTAAACCGAAGTTTATCGGTCGTCGTATTTTTAAAAATTATGATTTGTCCCTTATTGCACAATATATAGATTGGGGCCCGTTTTTTCAAACCTGGGATCTGGCCGGCCCGTACCCCGCGATTCTTACTGACAGCGTGGTAGGCGAAGCCGCCAGCCGTGTCTTTGAAGAGGGGCAGGCGATGTTGAAAAAAGTCATTGAGGGGCGCTGGCTGAGTGCAAATGGTGTAATTAGCCTGTTGCCGGCTAATAGTATCAATGATGACGATATTGAGGTGTATACCGATGAAACGCGCAGTCAGGTCGCCTTTACTTATTATGGTGTGCGCCAGCAAACTGAAAAACCGGTTATTAATGGAGTCGCACGTCCTAATCAATGTCTGGCTGATTTCATTGCCCCTAAATCGTCAGGCATACCTGACTATATAGGCTTGTTTGCGGTGACTGCCGGATTGGGTGTTGAAAAATACGAAAAACGGTTTGAAGATGCTAACGACGACTATAGCAGCATTATGTTGAAATCCATTGCGGACCGTCTGGCCGAAGCGTTTGCTGAGCATTTACATGAGCGTGTGCGTACCGATTTCTGGGGATACGCCGCAACTGAAAAGCTGGATAAAGATGCCTTGATTAAGGAAGCTTACACTGGCATACGCCCGGCACCAGGTTATCCGGCCTGTCCGGAGCATACGGTGAAGGCTGATATGTTTAAAGTACTGCAGTGTGAAGAGATAGAGATGTACATCACCGAGTCGTTCGCCATGATTCCTGGCGCGGCAGTGTCGGGTTTTTATTTCGGACATCCTGAGTCTAAGTATTTTAGCGTTGGGAAGATTGGCATGGATCAGGCCGCAGATATGGCTGTGCGCCGGTCGGTGAGTCAGAGTGATGTTGAGCGTTGGCTGGCTCCGAATTTGTAAGTCGGGTTTAACTTAAATAGGGTCAGAGTCAATTTAATTATTAAGTTTTCTGTCTTTGCGATGTGGGTGTATTAAATAGGGTCAGCGTCAATTT
>CAIWPG010000276.1 GCA_903914535.1 uncultured Oxalobacteraceae bacterium | reverse complement strand
GGTGGATTTAGCGATGCGTATGCTGGGTAATCAATTCGTTACCGGTCAAACTATTGAAGATGCCCTGAAAAATAGTCAGGCTAATGAAAAACGCGGCTACCGCTATTCGTATGATATGTTGGGCGAGGCGGCTCTGACAGCAAAAGATGCGACGTTTTACTACGGTGCGTACACTGATGCAATTCATGCTATCGGACGTGCATCGGCTGGTCGGGGTATTAAGAATGGCCCTGGTATTTCAGTTAAATTATCGGCGCTGCATCCGCGTTATTCACGTGCGCAACGCAGCCGCGTTATGGCTGAATTACTGCCGGGCTTAAAGAAATTATTAGTCCTTGCTAAGCATTACAACATTGGTTTTAATATTGATGCCGAAGAAGCAGATCGTCTGGAATTGTCACTTGATTTGGTTGAAGCACTTGCTTTTGATCCTGATCTGGCCGGATTTGAAGGTCTGGGTATCGTAGTTCAGGCTTACCAGAAACGCTGTCCGTACGCTATTGATTTCTTGATTGATCTGGCGCGTCGCAGTAAGCAAAAATTCATGGTGCGTTTGGTTAAGGGTGCGTATTGGGATTCTGAAATCAAACGTGCGCAAGTCGATGGTATGAGTGCTTATCCGGTATATACCCGTAAGGTGTATACCGATGTATCTTATCTGCTTTGTGCTCAGAAGCTACTGGCGGCGACAGATGTTATTTACCCGCAGTTCGCTACGCATAATGCATTGACTCTGTCGGCAATTTATACCTGGGCAGAACAAAAGAAAATCACCGATTACGAATTCCAGTGCCTGCACGGCATGGGTGAAACTTTGTACGATAAAGTCGTGGGTGAAGGTCAGTTAAATCGTCCTTGCCGCATTTACGCGCCGGTTGGTTCGCATGAAACTCTGTTGGCTTATCTGGTGCGACGCTTGCTTGAAAACGGGGCGAACTCGTCCTTTGTGAATCAGATCGTCGATGAAAAAGTATCACTGGATTCTTTGGTTGAAAATCCGGTCACTATCGCTAAAAAATTAGCAGGCATACCGCATAATGCCATTCATTTGCCACTTGCTTTGTTTGGCAGTGAGCGTAAAAATTCAGCGGGCCTGGATTTTTCTAACGAAGAAATTTTACGTGCTTTATCCACTGAAATTAAAGCATTTTCTGATCGGGAATGGCACGCAACACCGTTGCTGAATGGCGTATCGACGTCAACAAAGCAGCGCGACATTATTAACCCGGCGCTGCATGCTGATATGGTTGGTCATGTTATTGAAGCGAATGCTTCCGATCTGGAAATCGCTTTGCATTCTGCGTCTGTCTGTGCCGAACAATGGCAAAATACCGCAGCAACTGAACGTGCCGCGTGCCTGGTCAGAGCGGCTGATTTACTTGAATTGAACCGGATTGAATTTATTGCGTTGGCGATACGTGAAGCAGGCAAGTCATTTCCTAATGCGATTGCTGAAGTACGTGAGGCTGTGGATTTCCTGCGTTATTATGCTGCTCAGATTTCAGCTGGCGGATTAAGTCAATCGGGTATGCCGCCACTTGCTCTGGGGCCGGTGGTGTGTATTAGCCCGTGGAATTTCCCCTTAGCGATATTTTTGGGTGAAGTCAGTGCTGCTTTAGCAGCCGGTAACGTCGTATTGGCAAAACCTGCCGAACAAACACCATTAATTGCTTTCCGTGCCGTTCAGTTATTGCATGAAGCGGGTATTCCGGCATCTGCATTGCAATTTTTGCCGGGTAAAGGCGATGTTGTCGGCGCTAAACTGGTTGCTGATTCACGTGTTAAAGGTGTGATATTTACCGGTTCTACCGAGGTAGCGCAGATTATTAATCGTACCTTAGCCAAACGTGCTGCAGTTGAGCAGTGCGATATTCCGCTGATCGCTGAGACCGGCGGCCAAAATGCCTTGATCGTGGATAGTAGTGCTTTGCCGGAGCAAGTGGTACAAGATGTGCTGAATTCTGCATTTGACAGTGCCGGTCAACGTTGTTCTGCTTTGCGGGTATTGTGTTTGCAAAGTGACGTCTTTGATAAAACGATAGAAATGCTGATTGGTGCAATGCAAGAACTGCGTATCGGTAATCCGGATCGCTTATCCATTGATATTGGCCCGGTTATTGATAGTGATGCCAAAACCAAGCTGGTTTCACATATTAATCAATTACGTCCGGGTGCTAAATTATTCCATCAACTGACTCTGCCGGAAGAATGTCGTTTGGGTAGTTTTGTTGCGCCGACAGTCATCGAAATAGCCTCCCTGTCTACGCTGACTCGGGAAGTATTCGGTCCGGTATTGCATGTGTTACGTTATAAACGTGAAGAATTGCCGCAACTGATAGAGCAAATTAATCAAACCGGCTATGGCTTAACACTGGGTGTGCATTCACGTATTGATGAAACGATTCAATATGTCATTGACCACGCACATGTGGGCAATATCTACGTTAATCGCAATATTGTAGGTGCCGTTGTCGGCGTTCAGCCTTTCGGTGGTGAAGGTAAATCCGGAACAGGACCAAAAGCAGGCGGTCCTTTGTATCTGAAACGCCTGCAACAGCAACGCAACGATCAGATCGCCGGTCATACGGTCGTGGAACGTCGTTCTCCTGCCTTGCTGGTTGAGTTGCTTGACTGGTTAAAATTGCAGGGACATGAAAAAATCGCCATCACGGCCAAATACTATGCATCAAATTCGCCGTGCAATATGTCAATCGTCTTGCCTGGCCCGACCGGTGAACGTAATACCCTGTCATTTGCGCCGCGCGGTCAGGTTTTCTGTGCGGCGTCTAATGTCGGCACCTTGCTGAATCAGTTAGCGGCTATTCTGGCGACCGATAATATTCCTGTGATGGCAAGACAAACCCTGCAATTAATTCCTGCCGGGTTACCGCAGGCGATTAAGGATGTGATTCAATGTGCTGAGGCGGGCTCAGCTTCTTGTCAGCTTGCTTTAATTGAGACACCATTGCTGGCTTTACTGAAGCCGGTTTTTGCCACGAACAATTCGGTCATCGTGTCTGTGCTGGAAACGGCTGAAGACGAGGTGATACCGTTGTGGCGTCTGGTGGCAGAGCGTGCCGTATGTATTAACACCACAGCAGCGGGTGGTAATGCCAGTCTGATGACGCTGGAATGCTGATGTACTGATCTTCAGTTAGCTTTACTTCTTTAACTAAAACGCCGCTATTCAGCGGCGTTTTAGCAAGTGCAGATGGTGTTTATTTGTTTGGGCGATTGCGTGCACCAGAGTTATCTCTGGGTTGTTTTGGTGGCGGGCGTCGATAAAAAGTGCAGATGAAGTGAGCAATGCTCTGCTTAATGCGGAATGACGTCATTTTGTTGAAACATTTGAAGCGGCTGAAGCATCGGATAATCAAAATTTCAAAATTTTGCTGAATTTTTCTTTGGGACGTATCGATGATCATGTTGCAATGACATCATTCGGAATTGACAGTCCTGAAGATTTGTTTTTGTTGATGGCGCAAGCACATCTGCCTATGCCTCGTTTGCCTGAATCGACTGCGCAAAATAACTTCATTTTATTTTTGATGGGGAATATCTTGAATCTCTCTGCGTTTCCCGGACACGGATCGCCAAAAACCAAAAAGGCTTACAAGAATGAACTTGTAAGCCTTCGGTATCTCTGGTGCGGCTGGCAGGAATCGAACCCACGACCCCTTGGTTCGTAGCCAAGTACTCTATCCAGCTGAGCTACAGCCGCGAAAG
>CAIWPG010000275.1 GCA_903914535.1 uncultured Oxalobacteraceae bacterium | reverse complement strand
TTTCAGGCAATTTCGCCCATTTTGCTTAGCCTGATACAAGGCATTATCAGCCATGGCAAACACTTCTTCGGCTCGGCTGCCATTGCTTAAATCCGCAATCCCGGCCGAAAAAGTAACTTTAAATTCACCTAAATTACTGTAATGAACAATATTAGAAAATGCTTCACGAATTTGATCCAGTACCGCTGATGCCACTGATGCCGTGGTATCCGGAAAAATAACAACAAACTCTTCACCGCCATAACGTCCGATAATATCACTACGCCGCAGTCTTTGTTGTAACAAACGTGATAGTGTACGTAACACCTGGTCACCCATAGGATGCCCGTAAGCGTCGTTCACACGTTTAAAATTATCCAGGTCCAGTACGGCCAGCGCCATCGTCGAGTTACTGCGACTGGTGCTGGATAACTCACTGCTGATTTTTTCTTTGATCGCCGAGTGATTAAACAAACCGGTCAGTCCGTCACGCATAATTAAACTGCGTAACGAGCGATAACGCAGGGCACGGCCGGACAATGCCGAAATTAAATACGCAGGTTCAACCGGTTTACTCAGAAAATCATCGGCGCCGGCCCGGATAGCATCCAGCTGCTCACTCATATCGGCATCACCGGATAAAAACACAATCGGCACATCAATGTAACATTTATCCTGACGAATTATTTTACATAATTCCACCCCGGTACAAGCCAGCATATAGGCGTCCATTAAAATCAATTCAGGACGAAACTGGCTTAGCACATTAAAAACATCTGCGGGCTGATGTAACAACCGGACATCCATGCCATCGCCACGCAACACTGAAGCGTAATAATCAGACGTAATGGCGTTATCATCCACAATCAGGATGCGATAAGGCTGGATATCATCCAGCTTGATAAGTGCATCGAGCCTGTCCGTCAGCACCACCGCATCGACAGGCTTAGTCAGATAACCGGCGGCACCCAGACGAACAGCCTCCAGCCGCTTTTCAAAATTTGTATTTTTGGAAATATAAATAAACGGAAACCGATGCTGATACAACTGCATAACCCGTTTCAGGTCCTGCTCATATTCAGACAAATTTTCAATAAATTCCAGATCGATCACGATTGCAGCCGGCAATCGCTCTGCAATGGCTCGGGATAACGAACGCAACCCGGAAATAATTTTTACTTCACAACCAAATTGCTCAATCTGAAAACCAATATCACCAGTCAGCTCCCTGTCTTTATCCACCAGATAAATCAGGCGTGACTGGTTAGCGGTCACCTTAGCCACACTCCCTGTGCCTCGCAACACTGCTGCATAACTTTCCTGAGTTGATGCTTCAAGATACGCCGTTAACTGAGCGATAAAAACATGATGTTCAGCAGGCGTCCAGTGTGCGCCGGATAACAGACCTTTTAGCTTTACTTCAAACTCATGTGCCTGCTGACCCAGCTCGTCTAAACCGAAGGTACCGGCAGAACCAGCTAATGTATGCAATAACTGATAAAGGCCGCGGGCAGCATCCAGATGATCGAAAGACTGTTTAAATTGACGTAGTTGCTCATTAATTTCATAAAAACGCCCTGGGAGCTTAGCAAGAAACATCGCTTCCAATGCACGCAACTTCGCTTCCAGTTGCTCATCATGCTCCATGGACTTCTTCCTCCCAAAGTTGCCGAACCTGCAAGGCTAATTGCATCGGATCAAATGGTTTGGGAATAACGCCTAAGGCACCTAAATTTTTATAAAATACCACCTCGCTTGCATGCACCTTAGCCGTCATAAAAATAACCGGCGTATGTGCGGTACATCCCAGCAGCCGCAATTTCGCCAGTGTACTTGGCCCATCCATTTCAGGCATCATAACATCCAGCAAGATTAAATCAGGACAATAGCCCGCACTGACATGACTCACTGCTTCCTGACCTGAACTACATACTTTTAAAATAAATTTTCCAACCATTTCTAACGCGATTTGTGCAACAGTCTGAATATCCGGGTCATCTTCAACATACAAAATGGAATTTAATCGCGCTACGCTCATTATTTGCCTCCCGTTGAAACGATTTTCCATCGTTTCGAATTCCTGCCGCATATTACTGACAACATTATCGACTGACTTCAAACATAGCAAAGCCTCTCCCCCTGACCTGCCACCAATGAGTCCATCCCTGTCATTCATTGTAATATTTTGCGCACTGGAAATATGAAAAAGAATGTTAAACCAGCTTATCAAATGGCAGTATTTCATACATAAAACACGAGAACAACTGTATTTTGTACATACCTTCTCTGTTAATTTCAAATTCGGAAATAATCAGCTGATTGAAGCCGCCAGCGTAAAGATGGAATGAGTTACATTCCGGATATCCCGGGCAGCATTACTGTCAGGACTGTAGTAAAGCAAAGGGCGTTCAAAGGCAAGCGCTTCCTCTACCTCCGGCTGACGGCGCACAGCATGAGGCAGTACACAACCGGGATGATAAGATTGCAGGATGACCTGAACATCATGGGATAGCTGGCTTGAATTAGCCTGATTCAACAAAAAAACAGATCCCAGGAAGCGGGGATTTTTTTTGCTGTAATGTTGAAGAATTGATTCCAGTGCACTAACAGTAGCATACGAAGCCACGTCTGCCATCAGCAGCAACAGAGCAAAATCAGTGCAATACAACGCTTGTTTCAGATAATCCGAGGCACCCGATGGCGTATCCAGCAACACCACAGTCTCATCTGAAAAACCCGCTTCGCAAAGATTTCTTTTTAGCCAATTTTCATCCTGAGATAACACACGCTCAAAACCATGCCGCCCGGCCTCATCAATAAGACCATAAGGAATAAAATCGACACCATAGGCACTCACATACAAGGTATTTTTTAAGGTGCGCTGAAAAACACCTACTGCCGACAAACCCGGCATCTGTATCTGGTCAAGTCCGCCCAAATGCCAGTGCAATGCATTTTTCGGGTCAAGCTCAATAAGGACAACAGGCAAACCACGCTGGGCAAGGCCTGCCCCTAAATTTGCCGTCATCGTAGTTTTACCCACGCCACCTTTTGCCGAACAGATCGTGATAATTTTCATACCGGATTCGCCCTGTTTCCCGTTGTCGGAGCTATGATAGCTCCCAGGCAATTCTTACGCTGTACCTCCGACAGTCAATCCATCCAGACGCAAGGTTGGCTGACCAACTCCCACAGGCACACTCTGTCCTTCTTTACCGCAAACACCGATACCGGGATCAAGTCGTAAATCGTTACCAATCATACTGACCCGGTTTAACACGTCCGGCCCATTCCCTATCAGGGTCGCCCCTTTCACGGGATACGTTATTTTGCCATTCTCAATCATGTATGCTTCACTGGCTGAAAAGACAAATTTTCCGTTAGTAATATCAACCTGACCACCACCAAAATTAACGGCAAACAAGCCATGTTTAACTGAAGCTAAAATTTCACCGGGATCTTTATCACCGGCCAGCATATAGGTATTCGTCATACGCGGCATCGGCAAATGAGCAAACGATTCACGACGGGCATTGCCTGTCACCGGCATTTTCATCAGACGCGCATTCATCGTATCCTGAATGTAGCCGGTTAATATGCCATCCTCAATCAGCGTAGTACACTGCGACGGATTACCTTCATCATCCACATTCAGTGAACCACGGCGATTGACCAGCGTGCCATCATCAACCACCGTGACGCCGGATGCGGCGACCCGTTGTCCCAGGCGCCCCGAAAATGCGCTGGATCCTTTACGATTAAAATCACCTTCCAGACCGTGGCCTATGGCCTCATGCAATAAAATTCCCGGCCAGCCCGGCCCCAGTACCACAGTCATGGCACCAGCCGGAGCCGGACGCGCTTCCAGATTAATCAGGGCACCGGCCACTGCTTCATCCACATAAGTCGCCAGCAATTCGTCAGAAAAATAGCCGTAGTTATAACGACCGCCGCCGCCGGAAGAGCCCATCTCGCGACGACCATTTTGTTCGACAATCACCGTCAGCGATAAACGTACCAGCGGACGCACATCACCCGCAATAACACCATCGCTGCGCGCCACCAGCACCACATCGTACTCACCTGCAAGACCTGCCATCACCTGAACGATACGCGGATCTCTGGCACGTGCCATTTTCTCAATTTTTTCCAGCAAACGTACTTTTGCCGTTGAATCCAGCGAAGTCAGCGGATCTTGCGGCAAATAAAGGTCACGCCCTGCCTGGCTTATCATTGACGATGCCACTTTTATCTTACCCTGACCATAGCGGGCTATGGTGCGGGTTGCTGCCGCGGCCTGTTGTAATGCCATCGGGGATATTTCATCCGAATACGAAAAAGCAGTTTTATCTCCGGAGACAGCACGGACACCAACACCCTGGTCAATATTAAAACTACCCGTTTTAACGATACCCTCTTCAAGACTCCAGCTTTCACTTTTAGTAAACTGAAAATACAAGTCAGCATAATCGACTTTATGCGAAAACATGCTGCTCAGGGTTGTGACCAGGGCAGTATCATCCAGACCGAATGGTGCCAGCAAAATACCCCGGGCCAAGTTTAAATTTGTAGAACTCATAGTTTTAGCAGCGCACTTTTTCTTAGTTAATTTTTGTTAAATTGCGTTGAAAACGCAGACTGTCATTTTCGCTTCAATACTCTTAATCGGACATACTTTGGGAAATTGTAAAACAAACACACCGGCTATGTATGAAAAATAATTGCAGTAAAAAATAAACCGGGATATTCAGCAACAAACTGATGATTCAGGATGTACACAACCCGATTCCGGGCCGGATTACGACCACAGACAGGGCAAAAAAATGGCAAACTGTGCTGAAGTAATAAGAACACCTTATTCCATGTTTTTTTCACAAAAAAATGGTATCGCGCTCAGTCACAGATCAGTCAGAAAATTGCCGGATAGCTGCCCGTACCACCGCCTTTCTTCCCCCCTGATTATCGTACTGATCGCGCAAATAATCAGCGTCACACGGCGCCTCCAGTAAATTCAGCAATGCATCCAGACCTGGCTGAGCCGCTAATGCCGCTGCATACGGACTGATGGCCTTCACGGTAGCATAAATATCATCCTGCAACGGGACAGACTGGTGTGTCTTAGGATGAATCAACAATCCGTTCAATCCAAACCGGCATGCCTGGAAACGATTATAAGCATAAACAAGATAATCGTCAGCAACTGGCGGATCTTCCCTGTGCTCTAATAAATAACGACACAAAACTTGTAAATAACACGCCAATACTGCTGATTTTTTAATGGTCAGCGGCGTATCACAAATCCGCAGCTCTATCGTACCCAGCTCCGGCTTGGGCCGAATATCCCAGTACAGGTCTTTCATACTACTGATCATGCCTGTTTTTTTCATTTTAACTATGTATTCCAGCTCAAACTCATCCCATCCCAATATAAACGGGGCGTGACCACTGAATGGAAATGCATCAATCGAATTCAGACGGGCAGAATTAAATTGCGTGTCTTCCCCCTGAACATAAGGAGAAGAAGCCGCCAAAGCAATAAAATGCGGCACAAAACGATTCAGTGAATGCAGTAAAAACAAGGCTTCATCCCCGGAGGTACAACCCACATGAATGTGCTGGCCAAACACGGTAAATTGTTTAGCCAGATAACCATATAATTCGGATAAAGCCCTGAAACGTGGTTTAGCCACAATACGCCGGTCACTCCAACGCTGAAACGGGTGCGTGCCACCACCACAGACGCCAATGTGCAACGTGTCTGCCGCATCAACCACACTATCACGAATAAATTCCAGCTGACCCAATAAGCTCTCATAATCGCGATGCACACTGCTATTTATTTCCAACATGCTTTCGGTAATTTCTGGTACAACATGGCCAGATATAGCTGTTTTGCGCAAAATTTTCAGCATATGACCACTGGCAGGGGTAAGATCAAAATTAGTCAGATTGATTAATTGAAGCTCAAGCTCCACGCCCAGCGTTAATGAATCGGAATGCGCAAAAAAGTGAGGCAAAGAATTCGGTACAGAATCAGGTAACATACACAACTCCTCCATAATCATATTGCTCTTAAAAAAAATGGGCAGATCAGCGTTTTTAACACCACAGAAATCTGCAGTAAAAATGAACCTGAATGCAAATAAATTTAACGTTTGCAATAAATGCGATTGATGAGATGATGGATACTAAGTCCGATGGCAGCAGACTCCCGGATCTGATCGTAAACGCATATCAGGCGGCCTGCTGTGCCAGACTATGCTGACATGAATTTTATGCAATGAGTTCAGACAACAAGAGCACCTGATGCCCGTATACAGCATAGGTTACGGAAGCGCAGCGGATACAGAATTCGTTCTGTTTCCGTATGCTCCGCCATATCTCCGGAAGATACGGCAAAGACCAGAATAATTCCTAGCGTGGAAAATGAATCGTACGATGTTGTAAGGCTGGTAAATTACGGCGTACATCCCGTATCATCTGCCACTCCAGATCACCACACACCACGCCCTCTCCCTCTGGCAGCACCGCCACAATATGTCCCCACGGGTCGATCAGCATACTGTGCCCCCAGGTATGGCGACCATTAATGTGGTGTCCGGATTGCCCGGATGCCAATACATAACACTGATTTTCAATAGCACGTGCCCGCAATAAAATTTCCCAATGCGCAGATCCGGTCGTATAGGTAAAAGCGGCAGGAACTACCAGCAATTCGGTCGTTCCCAGGCTGCGGTACAACTCGGGAAAACGCAAATCATAGCAAACAGACAGACCGACATTAATAGCATTCCCCCCGTCTTTTGCGCTGAAGCTGACCGCCGTCTCGCCGGCCAGAATACTTTTGGATTCCTGATACGACTCAGTACCACTGGTAAAGCCAAACAAATGAATTTTATCGTAACGTGCTACAACATCACCCGCAGGATCAAATACCAGCGTCGTGTTATAGACTTTATCAGTCTCCGGCGACGCCAGCGGTATAGTACCGCCAATTAAATAAATACCATGCTCTTTTGCCTGTGCTGCCATAAAATCCGCCATCAAATGCGCATCACACCCTGTTGCCAGCGTCAGCTTATCCGATTCACGCATCCCCATTAACGGCCAGTATTCCGGCAACAAAACCAATTGTGCTCCGGCATGCACCGCCTGCGCTATCAGGCGCTGAGCAGCAGAAATATTGTCCTGTAAAACCGGACCCGATGTCATTTGAATTGCAGCGATTTTCATGGAGTATTCTCTTGGTTATTGCCAGACTATTCATTACCAGGCTGCTTATCACCAGGCTATGGTGCCTGACAACCTGCAGAACCAGGGAACCACAGCTACTAGTGTTTGTTCTTTACTTTATCGTCGGACTTCACATCCAGCTTTACGACATTAGGCTCTTTCCAGGAGCCGGTGACCAGATACTCAAAGGTAAAAGCTTTCATTAATGGTTTTCGCAAAAATAATTGTGCTAAAAAAGTACCCAGACCAATCACAGGATTAACGGCCAGACCATAGACCACCGATGCAGCACCTGCATTAATCTCCGGCACAACCACCACACGCAAATTCTGAGTCTCACCGGCGATGTCGGCTGTACCGCCCAGCAACACAGTTGCACTAACACTACGCATTTTAAAATTATCCGTGACAGCCACGCCATTAGTAATCTGCGCTAATGCCGTAATGCCATCAAAGGCAAATCCTTCCGAAAACACATCACGAAAATCCAGTGCCAAGCGTCGCGGCAAAGCCTGCAAATTCAGAACAGCAAATAACTTGGCGGCTCCCGGCTCTACTTTTAAAAACTGTCCGGACTGTAAATCTAACTGAATATGCCCGGACAAACTAGGCACATCCAGCGCATACGGCAAACCAGCCCAATTCAGTTCCCCGGTCAGATTTCCTTTGCCACCGGCAAGTACGTGCTCATAACCAAACCTTTGTAATAGTTTGCCGGCATCCGCCAACTCAAGATCATAGACCAGCTCCGTCTGATTCTCTTTATGCTGGCTTGACCACTTTCCATGTGCAGTCAATTGTGCATCAGGATTAATCAAAGATAATTTATCCACCTGCCATTCATTTTTGCTTGCGATGTTTTTACTACCAGTGTTTTTAGCCTGTAACTCCAGCTTGCCTAATTTTTTTCCAAATAACTCAAGATCATCCACAATCACATCGAGACCGGGAATTTCAGCATGAATATTTTTATCTTGAAGCAACTCAGCCACATCACCCGCAGCAGACTGAGGAATCGACAAGAAACTCAGACGGGCCTTTATGTGACCAAAGCTACGTCCCTCGTCATCCCAGGTAACATAACCTGATGCCTGTTTCGCATCCACATTCGCCTGCCATGTTGTTTTTTGACGTGAAGCCCCCACCACGACCTGATTCAGTTTTTTCCCGAACACAGTGAAATCTGCTGCACGAACAGCAACAATAGTCGGCTCAACGTACTGTACCAGACTCAATGCAGAAGGCTCAATATGAATTTTACTATTGCCGGACGTAATATCTGTAGCCTGCAAAGAGGCAGACGAATCAGGAACAATGCTGACAATATCCCGGCCAGCGCCCGTATTCGTACCTGCATTCACACCGGTATCGGCACAAAGCAAGCCATTCAACTCATCAACATTCAGGTCATCCACATCCATATGCAGCGCCACTCCGCTTTCAGGAACAGGGGCGGCCACATTAATACCAATCCCGCCCCGTAACACGCGCCAATCGCCGGCCTCCGTATCTTTCTGCCTAAAATAATGTGCATTCACAACAGAACTTAACGACAATTTTATTTCATCCTGCGCTATACCTCCTGCAGTCTGTGGCGAAGCACTGGAAAGTTCAAAATGCAAGGGCAACACAGCTATCGCAGTTTTAGCCAGCGGAGCCGGAAAATGCGACTCCAGGCCTTGCAGGGATGAATCAACCCAAATATCAGTTTGCTTTCTCTTTACCTGTATTAATGCAGAATAAGGCGTCGCTCCGTTAATACGGCTTAACAACTGGCGCAACTGTGGCTGGGCGTATTCATTGCGTAAACCATCTGCCGACAAGATACCTTCTGCCTTAACACGAATGGCACCGTCTTTTTGGCTGCCGCCGGTCACATTAATCATACCGCCTAAAAATTCGCCCTTGAGCGTATTTAAATTCAATCCGCGCTCATTAAAATCCAGCCGTCCGTTTACTTTTGAAAACAAAGGCAAATCACGCAACAGAACTACGGAATTATCCGCAAACTGCACACTTCCCTGCACCTTACTGTCATCAAGATGCGCCAGGGGCAAATTCAGTTTCAGCGTCAGCCTGGCATTGCCCGCGGCCTGGGTATCCGATGTAAAGTTGCCGATCCAATCCAATACCGGACTACTGGCAACATAGTGCAACATCTGCTGCAAGGCCGCATTGGCAACACCGTCAATATTCAGCCAGGGATCGGTGCTGTTCAGATCAGGAATACGGACATGTGCTTTAGAAATAACAACCCCCTGCGTTTCCGCAGAACTGGCCTCAATATCCATGCTCTCACGATCAAAGGTAATTTTTCCCTGAATTTTATCCAGGACAGGCCAGAACGTTGACACACCATCTTTAGCGAATACGCCAGGCAAATAATTAATACGCCCGTCGACTATTTTTCCCGAAACAGTAAAAATATTCTGATCAAAAACCCCTTTTTTCACAAAAGGAAAATCAAGCAAATCACCTTTAATACGTATCGCAACATCATTAACACTTCCACTTTCAAGGCCTTTGCTTAACCAATAGCGTAAATCTGCCGGAGTCACAGCAGGGAGATAGTGATCTAACTGCTGTATATCAAAATGCGATACCGTTCCGGTTAAATCTAAAAAACCCAGCGGTCTTTTTTTGTCCGGATTAATCGGAATTAAGTGTGTGCCGGAAAAGTGCGCCTGCATATTCTGTAACGAAAAATCCAGATGATCCAGCGTCAAAAACAATTGGTTAGATTGCTTAAACGTCCAGCTTGCCAGCATACCAAGTTGATCAAATTGCATAGGCGCTTCAGAAAAATACGAAGGTAATTCCAATTTCACATTTTCTGAATTCAAATGAATCGAGCCTCTTGCTTCGTCCGCATCTATCCGCCCGGTTAAATTGGAAAATCCCGGCAGTGCCGGTAATGCCACCATGCCATGCTGATATCGACGGCACACAGGCTCCGTCGATGTCGATGGCAACGGCCGAGCCTGAGGCCGGCGGGAGTGACGTG
>CAIWPG010000274.1 GCA_903914535.1 uncultured Oxalobacteraceae bacterium | reverse complement strand
GTGAATGGTCAGTTGGTTGATACGTCATTTTTAATCGCATCAGATGCTGATTTGGCGATTGTGACGGATAAAGATCAGGATGGGCTGGAGGTAATCCGCCATTCCGCAGCGCATTTGCTGGCTTATGCTGTAAAAGAGTTATTCCCTGATGCGCAAGTAACGATAGGTCCTGCGATAGAGCACGGCTTTTATTATGATTTTTCTTACAAGCGTCCGTTTACTCCGGAAGATTTGCTTGTCATTGAAAAGAAAATGACTGAATTAGCCAAAAGAGATGAAGTTATTACCCGCAAGGTCGTTTCCCGTGATGAAGCTGTCGCTTATTTCGCATCAATTGGTGAAGCGTACAAAGCTGAGTTGATTACGGCAATTCCTGCTGATCAGGATGTGTCTTTGTATACTGAGGGTAGTTTTACCGATTTGTGTCGTGGTCCGCACGTGCCGTCGACCGGCAAGTTAAAGGTATTTAAGCTGATGAAGCTGGCTGGTGCATACTGGCGCGGTGATTCAAAAAATGAAATGCTACAGCGTATCTATGGTACCGCCTGGGCGAAGAAAGAAGAGTTAGAAGCGCATCTGCACATGCTGGAAGAAGCAGAGAAGCGTGATCACCGTAAGCTGGGGCGCGCACTGGATCTGTTTCATATTCAGGAAGAAGCGCCGGGTCTGGTATTCTGGCATCCAAAAGGCTGGACGGTCTGGCAGCAGGTTGAGCAGTACATGCGCCGTGTCTACCAGGATTGTGGCTATCAGGAAGTAAAAACACCGCAAATTCTGGATCGCGGACTCTGGGAGCGTACCGGTCACTGGGCAAACTACCGCGAAAATATGTTTTCGACCGAATCAGAAAATCGCCAATATGCATTAAAGCCGATGAATTGCCCCGGTCATGTGCAAATTTTTAATATGGGTTTGCGCAGCTACCGTGAATTGCCATTACGCTTTGGTGAATTTGGTCAGTGTCATCGTAATGAACCTTCCGGTGCCTTGCACGGCATTATGCGTGTGCGCGGTTTTACGCAAGATGACGGCCATGTATTTTGTACCGAAGAGCAGATTGTGGATGAAGTGATGGCATTCCATCCGCAAGCGATGAAAGTGTATAGTGATTTTGGCTTTAGCAATATTGCGATTAAAGTCGCTATGCGCCCGGAAAATCGTATCGGCTCCGATGCCTTATGGGATCGTGCCGAAGAAACGCTGCGTGCCGCTTTGCGTGCCTGCAACATGACATGGGAAGAGTTGCCGGGCGAAGGTGCATTCTATGGCCCTAAAATTGAATATCATTTGAAGGATAGTCTCGGACGCCCTTGGCAGGTGGGTACGATGCAGGTCGATTTTTCTACTGCCGAGCGTTTGGGTGCGGAATACGTCACTGTTGAAAATACCCGTAAAACACCGGTGATGCTGCATCGTGCTATTGTTGGCTCCATGGAGCGCTTTATTGGTATCCTGATTGAGAATTATGCAGGTACATTGCCGCTTTGGTTGTCTCCTGTGCAAATTTCTGTAGTGAATATATCAGCCTCACAAGCGGAATATGCGCAAGAAGTTGCAGATAATTTAAAAAAACAGGGCTTTAGAGTTAACCTTGATTTGCGTAATGAGAAAATAACCTTTAAAATACGCGAGCATTCTGTACAGAAAGTCCCTTACATCGTCGTTATCGGTGATAAGGAACGGGATGCAAATACAGTGGCCGTGCGTACGCGAGGTAATCTTGATCTGGGTGTGATGCCTGTTACTGCTTTGGCAGAGCGACTCATTCATGAGATCGCCACCAAAGTATGATTGGGAAAGTCTCCATGAGAGCACAGCCTGTCCATCTGATTTCTAAAGGAAACTGCAATAGCTACTGATAAGTCTACACATCGCATCAACGGTGAAATTACAGCGCTGGAAGTGCGTCTGTCTGGTGTTGAAAACGAACCTCTGGGTATCGTTAAGTTGGCTGAAGCCTTACGTCTGTCTGAAGAGGCAGCGGTGGATTTGGTCGAGATCGCGCCGAACGCGCAACCGCCAGTGTGTCGTTTGATGGACTACGGCAAGTTCAAGTACCAGGAACAAAAGAAAGCACACGAAACTAAGCTAAAGCAAAAGATCGTGTTAGTGAAGGAAGTGAAATTCCGCCCGGGTACGGATGATGGTGATTACAATATCAAATTGCGTAATCTGACCAAATTCCTGGACGACGGCGATAAAACGAAAATCACTTTGCGTTTCCGTGGTCGTGAAATGGCGCATCAGGACATTGGTATGCGCATGCTGGAACGCCTTAAGGGTGATCTTGAGCCATACGGTCAGGTAGAACAGTTTCCGAAGATGGAAGGTCGCCAGATGGTGATGGTTCTGGCTCCGAAGAAAAAGAAGTAATCGTATTTAAGCCGGATTCTGAGCGGGTCATTGCGGCGGCTGCTATGCAGCATCAGAATCCGGATAGTAATTTATTCCGCAGCAGTCGCGGGATAATGGCAGCGGACTCGATTTCGCTGTTCTTATAAGTGAGAGTAGGCATACAAGTGTAGCGTGTTCGCTACCACCTGCAATCACGTTAAAATTGGAACTGTCCTTAACAGACAGTAACGTTATGCCAAAAATGAAGACCAAAAGCTCTGCCAAGAAACGCTTTCGCGTTCGTCCGGGTGGAACTGTTAAATGTGGACATGCTTTTAAACGTCATATTTTGACTAAAAAGACCACAAAAAACAAACGCCAATTGCGTGGAATCACGAACGTTGCTGCAGCTGACGTAGTGTCAGTCATGCGCATGATGCCAAACGCTTAACCTCATACTCATTATTAAGGAGTTACCATGCCTAGAGTAAAACGTGGGGTTACAGCTCGTGCCCGCCATAAAAAAGTCTTAAACCTAGCTAAAGGTTACCGCGGTCGCCGCAGTAAGGTATACCGTATAGCCAAGCAGGCAGTGATGCGTGCTGGTCAATATGCATACCGCGATCGTCGTAACAAAAAACGCGTATTCCGCGCTTTGTGGATCACTCGTATCAATGCAGCGGCTCGTTCGCACGGCCTGACATACAGTGTATTCATGAATGGCCTGAAAAAAGCATCAATCGGTCTGGATCGTAAAGTCCTGGCTGATTTGGCTGTGCTTGACAAACCAGCATTTGCTGCGATTGTTAATCAAGTCAAAGCTAACCTGGCTGCGTAATACCGTCAGAGACAATCCGCTTGCAGTTAAAGTGGCATTGTAAAAAAGCAAAACAGGGCAAAGGAAACTCTTTGCCCTGTTTTGCTTTGGAATGCATTAATTTTGTCATCAATTTGGGTCGCGTGATCTCGACATGTCGTCGAAACAATGTGGCAGGACACCGGTAGGGAAGTTAGCATGAATCCTTTAGATCATCTCGTAATTCAAGCCGGCACAGATTTCTCTGCTGCCGAAGATGCTGCCGCGCTGGAAAATGCCAAGGCAAAATACCTTGGTAAAACCGGGCAAATCACTGAGCATATGAAGGCCCTGGGCAAATTGAGCCCGGATGAGCGCAAAGTGCAGGGTGCAGTCATTAATTCCATTAAAGGTCAGATCGAGAGCTTGCTCGGAGCGCGTCGCGATGCGCTGGCGAATGCGCAGATGCAAGAGCGCCTGAACGCTGAAGCAATAGACATTACCTTGCCGGGGCGCGGTCGTGGCACGGGTGGTATACACCCGGTTATGCGCACCTGGGAACGTGTGGAAGAAATTTTCCGCTCTATCGGTTTTGACGTGGCGGACGGCCCTGAAATTGAAACTGACTGGACTAATTTTACTGCTTTAAACAGCCCGGAAAATCATCCGGCCCGCTCGATGCAGGATACCTTCTACATAGAAGGACAAGACACCAGCGGTAAGCCATTACTATTAAGAACACATACCAGCCCCATGCAAGTGCGTTATGCCCGCATGAATCAGGCACCGATTAAAGTGATTGCTCCCGGTCGTACTTACCGCGTAGACAGCGATGCCACGCACTCCCCGATGTTTCATCAGGTCGAGGGCTTATGGATTGCGGAAGACATCAGCTTTGCGGATCTGAAGGGCGTATACCTGAATTTTGTTAAAGCGTTTTTTGAGACCGATGATTTGCAAGTGCGTTTCCGGCCTTCTTATTTTCCGTTTACGGAACCTTCTGCTGAAATTGACATTGCTTTTGGCAGTGGTCCGCTTAAAGGCCGCTGGCTGGAAGTGTCTGGTTCAGGCCAGGTGCATCCTGGCGTGGTGCGTAATATGGGGCTGGACCCGGAAAAATTTATTGGGTTTGCGTTTGGCTCCGGCCTGGAACGTCTGACCATGCTGCGCTACGGGGTCACTGATTTGCGCTTGTTCTACGAAGGCGATTTGCGCTTTTTAAAACAATTTAACTAATAAAGACGGCTTCTATTATGCAATTTTCTGAAAATTGGCTCCGCACCATGGTCAACCCTGCACTGGGTTCGGCTGAATTAGCACATTTACTGACCATGTCGGGCTTAGAGGTTGAAGAAACCGAAACGGTGGCGCCACCGTTTAGTCATGTGGTCGTTGCTCAGATTGTCTCGCTGGAAAAACATCCGAATGCTGACCGTCTTAATGTGTGTCAGGTCGATGTGGGCGATGCACAGTTGCTCACGATTGTGTGCGGCGCACCGAATGTGCGTGCCGGAATGAAGGTCGCTTGCGCCAAAGCTGGTGCACTATTGCCGCCGGGTGCCGATGGCAAACCATTCGAAATTAAAGTCGGTGAATTACGCGGTGTCGTATCGCAAGGTATGTTGTGTTCGGCGCGTGAATTGAAATTGTCGGAAGAGAATGCCGGTTTAATGGATTTGCCTGCCGATGCGCCGGTCGGCAGTTCAATTCGCGATTATCTGGATTTAGACGATCTTAAATTTACCATTAAGCTGACGCCGAATAAAGCCGATTGCTTGTCGGTGTTGGGCGTGGCGCGTGAAGTATCCGCGCTGACAGGGTCTGCTTTGCACGTGCCTGGTGCGACAGCGGTACCGGTTACGCTGACAGAAGTTTTGCCTGTGCGTGTACTTGATGCCGATTTGTGCGGCCGTTTTTCGGGTCGGGTAATACGCGGAGTAAATGCCAGGGCTGAAACACCAGACTGGATGAAGCAACGTCTGGAACGTTCAGGTCAGCGTCCGATTTCTGCGCTGGTCGATATTTCTAACTATGTCATGCTGGAATTGGGGCAGCCTAGTCACGTATTTGATTTAGATAAATTATCCGGTGGTATTGAAGTGCGCTGGGGCCGTAGCGGTGAAACGATTAAATTATTGAATGGAAATACCGTCAGTGTTGATCCCTGGATAGGCGTTATTGCCACCGAAGGTGAAGCGCCGGTGCTGGAATCGATTGCCGGAATTATGGGGGGTGATGCCACTTCAGTCACGCTGGATACACAACATATTTATCTGGAAGCGGCATTCTGGCATCCATCCGCTATTCAGGGGCGGGCACGCCGGTTTAATTTCTCTACCGATGCGGCGCACCGTTTTGAGCGCGGTGTGGATTTTGCCAGTACCGTGGCACATCTGGAGCGTATTACCGGCTTGATTATTGCTATTTGCGGTGGTTCTGCCGGTCCGGTTGATGATCAGATTATTAATGTTCCTGCGCGTCCTGCGGTTAAATTACGCACGGCGCGTGCAGTTAAAGTGATCGGCGTAGCGCTGACAGAGGCGCAGATTGCCGATATATTTCAGCGTTTAGGCTTGCCGTTTACCATGGAAGCCGATGGTTTTCTGGTGACTCCGCCATCGTATCGCTTTGACCTTGAAATTGAAGAAGACTTGATCGAGGAAGTTGCCCGGGTTTATGGTTTTGAAAACATCCCGGCGCTTCCGCCTGTTGCTGCCAGCGCGATGCGTGTGCTGCCGGAAAACACCCGGTCCTTGTTTAAAGTGCGTCGCCAGATCGCGCATCTGGACTACCAGGAAGTGGTCAACTATAGCTTTGTCGATGCGGCATGGGAAACTGATTTTGCCGGGAATACCAATCCTATTACCGTGCAAAATCCGATTGCCAGTCAAATGAGTGTGATGCGCACTAATCTGATCGCCAGTCTGGTTGCCAATGCCCGTTATAACCTGAATCGTAAAACCAGCCGTATTCGTATTTTTGAGCTGGCGGCGGTGTATTTGCGTGATGCTAATGTGGCTGACGGCGGTTTAACGGTTGCCGGCTACCATGAGCCAAAACGCCTTGCTGGTCTGGCTTATGGTCCGCTGGCTGAAGAGCAATGGGGGCAGATAACACGCCAGGTTGATTTCTTTGATGTGAAATCGGATCTGGAAGCCTTGTTTGCACCTAAAGTTTTGCGTTTTAGTAAGGTTGAGCATGTTGCCCTGCATCCCGGACGTTCAGCACAAATTGAATGTGATGGTGTCGTTGTTGGTGTGCTGGGTGAATTGCATCCGGCCTTGCAGCAGCGTTATGAATTGCCATTGGCGCCAGTCGTATTTGAAGTCGATGCGGCCGCGTTGCAAGCGGTGGGTGTGCCGTCATATCAGGAAATTTCTAAATTTCAGGCGGTAACGCGTGATGTGGCTTTAGTGGTTAAGCAGGCAATACCTGTGCAGCAGATTCTGGATGTATTCAATGCGGAACGCAGCGTTAATCCTGTCAGTTCATGTGTTCAAGCTATTGTTTTATTTGATGAATATCGTGGCAAGGGCTTGCTTGATGATGAGAAAAGTCTTGCATTTAGATGCACCTTACAAGATACTCAATCTACCATGCAGGAAGATGTTATCGAGGCCGCTGTGGCGGCGCTGGTCGCTGCAGCATGTTTGCATTGCGACGCCAGGTTGCGCTCATAAAGCCAGATAAATGAGATGGATGCGATGAATGCGATTTTGCGTAACTTAAATGAGTTGGAATTGAATCAAATGAGCGACACTACTTCTACTGGCCCACAGTCAGTGCTTGATGCTGACTTGAATCGGGCGATGCAAGAGGCGCGCGCACGTTCGCAGGCAGCAAAGGAATTACCTACTTTAACGAAAGCTGAGCTGGCGGAGCTTTTATTTGAACAGGTTGGTCTGAACAAGCGTGAAGCAAAAGATATGGTCGAGACTTTTTTTGACGAAATTCGTAATGCACTTGAACGGGGCGAGGCAGTTAAATTGTCTGGCTTCGGGAACTTTCAATTACGCGATAAGCCACAGCGTCCGGGACGTAATCCAAAAACGGGTGAAGAAATTGCGATTACGGCGCGGCGCGTGGTCACGTTTCATGCAAGTCAAAAGATGAAGAATATGGTTGACCAGCTGCTTGGTCATCAATCCTTTACTCCCCCTTCTGTCAGTTAATTAATTGGATTTTAGTGATGAGTGAGATTTTGCACACAGACGAATCACATGCTTTGCCATCTATCCCGGCAAAGCGTTACTTCACGATTGGTGAGGTTGGTGACTTGTGCGGCGTTAAGGTGCATGTGTTGCGTTACTGGGAGCAAGAGTTTTCTCAGTTAAGGCCAGTCAAGCGCCGGGGTAACAGGCGCTACTATCAGCACCATGAAGTGCTGCTGATACGTCGCATTCGTGATTTATTGTATGAGCAGGGATTTACTATTAACGGTGCGCGTAATCAGTTGGGCGGGCATGCCGCATTTTGTCCTGAAGTGCCGCTAATAAAAACAACGGCGATTGCGCCGGAAATATTACGTGCAGAATTGAATGAAATTTTACTTTTATTAACGGTATAGTTTGATGTAAGTACTTACAATATGTTTTTATTTGTAAATTATCAGACAATTTGTGGTTTTTTGTGGTGTTTAGAGCATCAAACTCAAAATAATATCTCTGAGTAAAATTATTTGTAATAAATTAGTGTTGCTCTTTATTTTATGCAGTATAATTATTCATCGTTGAAATTCTAGGTAGCAGTGCAGTATCAGTCTGTCATTTCTTACTTGGTTGAAACGATTATCGGGCAGCTGCCCATCTAACTGAAATAGGAAATTGTAATGGCAACAGGTATTGTTAAATGGTTCAATGATTCTAAAGGTTTTGGTTTCATTACTCCAGACGAAGGCGGCGAAGATTTATTTGCTCATTTCTCAGCTATCCAATCAGCTGGCTTTAAAACACTGAAAGAAAACCAACGCGTTTCTTTCGAAGTTACTACTGGCCCTAAAGGCAAGCAAGCTTCAAATATCCAAGGTATCTAAGCTCAGGCTTAAACCCGGTATTTACGTGTTTTGAAAAAAAGATCCTCACTTCGGTGGGGATTTTTTTTTGGCTGATTAATTGTCTTTTACCGGATTTGCGCATAAGGCTCTCTGCATCCGGAGTCAGTCAGGTTTTGTGCCAGTAATTGGGCGCACTGTAGGCATGCCGCAAAAAATCAACAAACATACGTATACGCAAGGGTAAATGCCTGCGTTGTGCAAATACGGCATAAATGTCATGGTCGGGTGCGGCAAATTCATTGAGCACCGACACTAACTGACCAGATGCCAGTTCAGCGCTGACTTCCCACATTGAGCGCCACGCCAGACCTTTTCCGGCCAGAGCCCAGTCGTGTAGTACCTCGCCGTCGTTACAGACCATATTGCCATCGACTTTTATGGTGATGCTTTTTCCTTGCTGGCGGAATGACCAGCCACGCTGACTGCCATCGCTGTTAAACGCCAGACAGTTATGGTCGGCCAGCTGCTCCAGGGTTTTAGGTGTGCCGTGGCGTTTCAGATAAGCGGGTGCGGCGACGACAACACGCTTATTGTCTGCCAATTTGACGCCGATCAGCGATGAATCAGTTAAAGTGGCGATGCGAATTGCCACATCAATGCCATCGCCGATCAGGTCAACCAGGCGATCATTCAGACTGAGCGTGAGTTCAAGATTGCGGTGTTCAGTCAGAAATGAGGGTAATAAGGGCGCCACGTGGCGTCTGCCAAAACCGGCCGGAGCCGAAATGGTCAATTGTCCGCTGGCGCTGGCGCTGCGTTCTGATACCGCAGCTTCTGCATCTTCCAGGTCGGCCAGTATGCGCTGGCAGTCGTCTAAAAAAACCATGCCTTCATTAGTGAGTGCAATTTTTCGGGTTGTGCGCTGTAATAATTTGACGCCCAGCCGTTGTTCCAGCGCGTCTATTCGTCGTCCTATCATGGACGGTGCAACACCCTCGGCACGCGCAGCGGCAGAAAGACTGCCTTTGCCCGCGACTTCAGCGAAGGTGGAAATTTGTTTAAATTGATCCATAGTGCGTGTGTAAAATAGTCATGTAGTTATCTGAGGTTTAATTTATCACTAAATTGCAAAGATGATTTGAGAAAATTGAATGTTTAGGCTGTTTTTTATTTAATATACTCTCGCTATACTACATCGCTTATGCTGGCGTTCACACGCAGTACGAATTGCCAACGACATACTAACTACGGAGAAACACAATGACACAACTTCAATTGCCGGCCGGTTTAACAATTTCAGGTGAAATCAAACCAGGTTTTGATACGATACTGAATGCGCAAGCGCTGGATCTGGTTGCTAAGCTGACACGTGAATTTGAGCCGCGTCGCCAGGAATTGTTAGCTGCCCGCGTTGTTCGTGCTGCACGCATGGATGCAGGCGAACGTCCTGACTTTTTGCCTGAGACTGCACACATTCGTAATGGCGACTGGACGATTGCACCTATTCCTAAAGCATTAGAATGCCGTCGTGTTGAAATTACCGGTCCGGTAGAACGTAAGATGGTAATCAATGCACTCAATTCCGGTGCTGATAGCTATATGACCGATTTTGAAGATTCCAATACACCAAACTGGGATAACCAAATTACCGGCCAGCTGAATATGCGTGATGCTGTGCGCAAAACCATTAGCCTGGAACAAAATGGTAAGTCATACAAACTGAACGAAACGACCGCAACACTGGTGGTACGTCCGCGTGGCTGGCATTTGGATGAAAAACACGTACTGGTTGACGGTAAACGTATCTCTGGCGGTATCTTTGATTTTGCTTTATTTATGGTGCACAACGCCAAAGAACAATTGGCACGTGGAGCAGGTCCGTATTTCTATTTGCCGAAAATGGAATCACATCTGGAAGCCCGTCTGTGGAATGACATTTTTGTTATGACGCAAAATGAATTGGGTCTGCCACAAGGGACGATTAAAGCGACTGTGTTGATTGAAACCATTGTTGCTGCTTTTGAGATGGATGAAATTCTGTATGAATTGCGTGAACATAGTTCAGGTTTAAATGCCGGTCGTTGGGATTACATTTTCTCCTGTATTAAAAAATTCAAAAACGATAAAGACTTCTGCCTGGCTGATCGCGCTAAAGTCACCATGACAGCACCATTTATGCGTTCATATGCATTGTTGTTATTGAAAACATGCCATAAACGCAATGCTCCGGCAATTGGTGGTATGGCTGCACTGATCCCGATCAAAAATGATCCGGAAAAAAATGAGATCGCTATGGGCGGCGTGCGTAACGATAAATCACGTGATGCTACTGATGGTTACGATGGTGGTTGGGTTGCGCATCCGGGTCTGGTTGAATTATCGATGGCTGAATTCAAAAAAGTATTGGGTGACAAGCCAAATCAAATCGATAAACAACGACCTGATATCAACGTAGTTGCTGCCGATTTGCTGAACTTCCAGCCAGAAGCGCCAATTACTGAAGCGGGTCTGCGTTACAACATCAACGTTGGTATCCATTATCTGGGTGCCTGGCTGGCGGGCAATGGTTGTGTTCCTATTCATAATTTGATGGAAGATGCTGCAACCGCAGAAATCAGCCGCTCTCAGGTATGGCAATGGATACGTTCGGCCAAAGGCTTGCTGGAAGATGGCCGCAAAGTCACCGAAGAAATGGTGCGCGCAATGATTCCGGAAGAATTGCTTAAAGTGAAGGCTTTGGTTGGTAGCGGAGCGACTTATGACCGTGCTGCGCAAATTTTTGAAGAAATGTCGACATCCGACAATTTTGCTGAATTTTTGACATTGCCTTTGTACGAAGAAATTTAAGTTGCGTAGTAAGCAGGTGTCCGATATGTGTTAACTAAGTGTCGTGTCGCTGTTGAATAAGTAGTTTTCCGAGCCGCCTCCGGTCAGTCCGCAGGCGGCTCGTTGTTGTTTAATGCGATCAGAATCAGGGTGTTGTGCCTGCACGAATGACCGGGGCTGCGTATCCGGGCTTACAAAAAATGCGGTAGCTGAAGACTGTTTTGTCGTCACGTTTTAAAAGCGGTTCCGACATGAATAGTGAATTCTGACTGGCAATTGTAGTAGCTGTGTAAGGGGGTGTCGGCATAAGTGATTTTTTTATAAGAATCTCTGCGTATTTGGTGTACATTGTTGCTTTACCTATTCAGACAGTACGGTAAAATAGCGGCTTTCCCTCTCACTCATCGACCTGACATGCAATTTATTCGATTTAGCGACCTTGTCGCGCAAGGTAGTCTGGCTGGCAAACGTGTATTCATTCGTGCTGACTTAAATGTTCCGTTGGATACCCAAGGTAATATTACCGAAGATACACGAATCAGAGCTTCTGTTCCTGCCATCGCACAAGCCTTGCAGGCTGGTGCTGCTGTCATGGTGACTTCGCATCTGGGACGTCCCACTGAAGGTACTCTGAAGGCGGAAGACAGCTTAGCGCCTGTGGCGCAGCGTCTGTCCGAATTACTTGGACAGTCGGTTGAATTAAAACAAAATTGGCTGGATGGCGTGCAGGTGGCTCCGGGGCAGGTGGTTTTGCTGGAAAATTGCCGCGTGAATCCGGGCGAAAAGAAAAATGATGCCGCACTGTCGCGCAAGATGGCTGCCTTGTGTGATGTTTTTGTGAATGATGCTTTTGGTACGGCACATCGCGCTGAAGCAACAACGCATGGTATCGCCCAGTTTGCGCCTGTCGCTTGTGCGGGTCCCTTGCTGACTGCAGAACTTGATGCATTGGGTCGTGCCTTAGGCCAGCCGGTACATCCTTTGCTGGCGATTGTTGCCGGTTCTAAGGTATCTGGTAAACTGACCATTCTGAAAGCATTGGCCGATAAGGTAGATAATCTGATTGTTGGCGGTGGTATTGCTAATACCTTTATGCTGGCAGCGGGTTTGCCAATCGGAAAATCACTGGTTGAGCTTGATTTGCTTGATGAAGCGCGTGCGATTATGGCGATCATGAGCAACCGTGGTGCAACTGTGCCTATCCCTGTTGATGTTGTTTGCGCAAAAACCTTCTCTCCCGATGCAGTGGCGACGGTAAAAGCGGTGGCAGATGTCGCTGACGATGATATGATTTTGGATATTGGCCCGCAAACTGCAGCTACACTTGCCGAACAAATCAGTAAGGCCGGTACTGTTGTATGGAATGGTCCTGTGGGCGTATTTGAGTTTGATCAGTTTGGTCAGGGTACGAAGACGCTGGCACTGGCTATTGCTAATGGCAAAGGATTTTCTATTGCCGGTGGCGGTGATACGCTGGCTGCGATTGCTAAGTACCAGATCACCGATAAAATCGGCTATATTTCAACTGGTGGCGGCGCCTTCCTGGAGTTTTTAGAAGGAAAAACATTGCCGGCAGTTGAGATTTTAATGCAGCGCGCCGGCAAGTAAGCGGGTAGTTTGTTAGTTTGATTTCTCCTGCCGGTTTGCTGTTTATCCGGAATTAACAGAAAATCGGACGGGAGTGCCTGTGTTTTCCGGGCACTCCGCCGGCCATGTTTTACACATAATCAGGAGATTGCCATGCCACGCGGAACAAAGATTGTAGCTACTGTCGGACCGGCATCAAATACTCTGGAAATTTTAACCCGTATGTTAAAAGCGGGTGTGGATGTGGTTCGTTTGAATTTTTCACATGGTCAGGCGCAAGATCATATCGATCGCGCAGCCATGGTACGGGAGGCGGCGGCGCTTTGCGGCCGCGAAGTGGCGATTATGGCGGATTTACAAGGCCCCAAAATTCGCATCGGTAAATTTGAACACGGCAAAATTGAGCTTAGGAATGGCGATAAATTTATTCTGGATGCAGAATGTGCCATGGGTTCGCAGGAGCGTGTTGGCCTGGATTATAAGGCTTTGCCGCGTGATGTTAAGCCGGACGATGTGCTGTTGCTCAATGACGGTTTGATCGTATTGGTTGTTGAACAGGTTAATGACAGAGAAATTTTTACCAGTGTAAAAATTGGTGGTGAGCTTTCCAATAATAAGGGCATTAACCGCCAGGGCGGCGGTTTAACTGCTCCGGCCTTAACGGGTAAAGATATGGAAGACATTAAGACTGCCATGAGTTTTCAGGCGGATTATCTTGCTGTCTCTTTTCCGAAAAATGCCGTTGATATGGAAATGGCGCGTCAGCTGGCTAATATTGCCGGTGAACCTTATGATCATAAGCCTATGATGATCGCCAAGATTGAGCGGGCTGAAGCGATTCCTTTGTTACAGGAAATTTTGAATGCCTCGGACGGTATTATGGTTGCACGGGGTGATCTGGCGGTGGAAGTTGGTAATGCAGCGGTTCCTGCATTGCAAAAGCGTATGATAAAGATGGCCAGGGCATCAAATAAACTGGCCATTACTGCGACACAGATGATGGAATCCATGATTTTTAATGCGGTTCCTACCAGGGCAGAAGTGTCTGATGTGGCGAATGCGGTGCTGGATGGCACCGATGCAGTGATGACATCCGCTGAAACCGCATCTGGCAAATACCCGGTTGAAACGGTTGAAATGATGGCTGCGGTTTGTCTGGAAGCAGAAAAATCGCAGGAGTGTAAATTAGATACCGATTTTCTGAATGCACGATTTACCCGGATTGATCAATCCATTGCATATGGCGCTTTATTTACCGCATACCATTTGCGTGTTAAGGCCATTGTTGCCCTGACAGAGTCAGGTTCGACGACCTTGTGGATGAGTCGTCACAATATTGATATTCCCCTGGTTGCGTTAACGCCCAGCCGTACTACCCAGCGCAAAATTGCGTTATACCGTAATGTGCGTACTTATAAATTATTTTACAATTCTGATCGCGAAGCCGTTCTGCGGCAGGCGGAGAAAATTTTACTGGATAATGGCGTAGTACAAAAAGGGGACACCATCGTTCTGACCTGGGGAGAACCTATGGGACAAGTCGGTGGCACGAATGCGTTAAAAATTATACGCGTAGGCGCAGAATTTGTAGCTGACTGAGATCCGGTGCGGATGACCGGGTAGTAGCAGTCAGACAGTTGCGTTTATCGCGGTTGAAGCTAATCAACTTTTATTTTACTATTGGAGAATTACACATGGCACTTGTTTCAATGCGTCAATTGCTCGACCATGCGGCTGAATTTGGCTATGCTTTACCAGCGTTTAACGTCAACAATCTGGAGCAGGTCAGCGCCATTATGCAAGCAGCGGATGAAGTCGGTTCTCCGGTGATCATGCAAGCTTCTGCCGGTGCGCGCAAGTATGCAGGCGAAGCGTTTCTGCGTCATTTGATTTCTGCCGCAGTAGAAGCTTATCCACATATTCCTGTGGTAATGCATCAGGATCACGGTCAGTCTCCTGCGGTGTGTATGGCAGCGATCAAATCCGGCTTCAGTTCAGTCATGATGGACGGTTCGCTGATGGCAGATGGTAAGAGCGTGGCAAGTTACGAGTACAACGTGGAAGTAGCGCGTAAAGTGGTGGAATTCTCTCATGCGATCGGCGTTACCGTTGAAGCTGAACTGGGCGTGCTCGGTTCATTGGAGACATTAATGGGTGACAAAGAAGACGGTCACGGCGCTGATGGTAAAATGACGCGTGAACAGTTATTGACCGATGTAACTCAGGCAGCTGATTTTGTGAAACAAACCCAGTGCGATGCCTTAGCGATTGCGATTGGTACATCACACGGTGCATATAAGTTTTCACGTAAACCGACCGGCGATATTCTGGCGATTGACCGGATCAGAGAAATCCATGCACGCATTCCCAACACACATTTGGTGATGCATGGTTCGTCTTCTGTGCCCCAGGAATTGCTGGCTGAAATCCGTGAATTCGGCGGCGATATGAAAGAAACATACGGTGTTCCTGTGGAAGAAATTCAGGAAGGTATTAAGCATGGCGTGCGTAAGATCAATATTGATACTGATATTCGTTTGGCTATGACTGGTGCAATTCGTCGTTATTTGTTTGAAAATCCAGGTAAATTTGATCCGCGTGATTATCTGAAACCTGCACAACAGGCAGCGATGCTGGTGTGTAAAGCCCGTTTCCTGTCATTTGGCTGCGAAGGTCGTGCAGAGCAGATCAAACCGGTTTCATTAGAGAAAATGGCGGCTCGCTATGCACAGGGCGGTTTGTCACAAATTATTAATTAAGAAGTTAGCCTGGTTGTGAACCGGATTAGCGATTAACTCAATTAATATGCATTAATCTTCATTTTTATTGATGCATATTCATTTTTTTTATTTTTGAAATGTAGGGAAAAGATATGGCTACAGTAGGTATTGTGATGGGATCGACATCCGATTGGGATGTAATGAAAGAGGCTGCACAAATTTGTAAAGACTTTGGTATTAGTTATGAGGCACGTGCTTTGTCTGCACATCGCACGCCAGTTGAGCTGGAAGCATGGATGGAAGAAATGGAAGCATCAGGCTGTCAGGCGTTTATTGCCGGTGCAGGCGGTGCTGCGCATTTGGCGGGCGTTGTCGCTGCTAAAACATTGTTGCCAACTTTTGGCGTACCTATCCCATCTAAATACCTAAAAGGTCTGGATTCGTTGCTGGCCATTGTACAAATGCCTAAAGGTATTCCTGTGTCGACGCTGGCTATCGGTGAAGCGGGTGCTGCTAATGCCGGTTTGGCGGTAGTTTCGATTCTGGCATTGAATGATGCAGACATGAAGGCAAAATTAGTTAGTTTCCGTGCTGTGCAGTCAGAAAAAGTACGGAATGCCACATTGCCAGAGCTGGCGTAAAGCAGGAATGCCGGCGTTGTATTGCCCGGTTGCGGCGGACAACAGTGATGCGTCCGGCGTTTAACCCGTGTTGTATTTTGGCTGGAAAAATAATGCAGTGCGCTGCCGGGTAATGTTGCGTTGGTTTTATAAATAAGGAAAATAGTATGTCAGGCGTATTAGAAACAAATTTGAAGTCCCTCCCTTTTTTGCATCGCGGTAAAGTACGTGATATTTATGCGGTAGGCGAAGATCATCTGTTGGTGATTCAAACGGATCGTTTATCGGCATTTGACGTTATTTTGGATGACCCGATTCCAAATAAAGGTAAGGTACTCACTACGATGTCCAATTTTTGGTTTAAAAAATTTGGTCATTTAATGCCTAATCACATGACTGACATCGATCCATTGTCCCTGGTGTCGGATGATGAGCGCGATCAGGTAGATGGCCGTGCCATTGTTGTTAAGAAATTTAAACCTCTGGCAATTGAAGCGATTGTCCGCGGTTATATCATTGGTTCTGGCTGGAAAGATTATCAGCAAACCGGTATGGTATGCGGTCACGTTTTACCGGAAGGTCTGAAAGAAGCTGAGAAGTTGCCACAAGTATTGTTCACGCCATCGACTAAAGCACCTATGGGTCAGCACGACGAAAATATTTCGTTTGAAGTGGCAGAGCAAATCGTTGGTGCCGAGATCGCTGCTAAGGTACGTGATCTGGCGATTCAGTTGTATACGGAAGCAGCTGAGTTTGCGGCAACTAAAGGCATTATTATTGCAGATACTAAATTTGAATTTGGTCTTGATGCAGAAAATAATATCTATCTGATTGACGAAATTCTTACGCCTGACTCGTCGCGTTTCTGGCCTGCGGCCAGTTACCAGGTCGGCATGTCGCCACCGTCATTCGATAAGCAATTTGTACGTGACTGGTTAGAAACCCAGCCATGGAATAAAAAAGCACCTGCACCACGCGTACCAGTCGATGTAGCACAACAAACTGCCGATAAATACGCAGAAGCGTTGCGTTTGTTGACGGTTTGATCTAGCTGTACCTGTTTTCCCTGCCTGAGTCCGACGGGCTTTGCAGGGAAGGCGGATTCGTTCTTCTTTAAATAAAAATGTCCTTTTCTCCTGAAATAACCCGTGCTGCCGGGCTGCTTGCTGCCGGTAGTCTGGTCGCATTCCCTACCGAGACAGTGTATGGACTGGGTGCGGATGCTGAAAATCCTGCTGCTGTCGCTGCGATTTACGCAGCTAAAGGGCGCCCCCCGAATCACCCTGTGATCGTACATCTGGCACCGGAAGCGAATTTATCTTACTGGGTTAAAGAAATTCCTCCTGAAGCACAGCAATTAATTGATGCGTTTTGGCCGGGACCGCTGACGCTGATTCTCAAGCGTGCCAGTCATATTCCCGATGCTGTATCCGGAGGACAAGATAGTATTGGTGTGCGTTGTCCGTCACATCCGGTTGCGCAGGCATTGTTACGTGCATTTAAGCAAGGTCAGGGAGGGATAGCGGCACCTTCAGCCAATAAATTTGGCCGCGTCAGCCCTACTACAGCACAACATGTGCGTGATGAGTTTGCGCATGACCTTGAGCCGGGCGGACTGGTTAGTATGGTGCTGGACGGTGCACAAAGCGATGTTGGTATTGAGTCTACCATCCTGGATTTAACACGGCTGGTAACGCATGGACCTGTGTTATTGAGACCTGGGAATATTAGTGTGAAACAATTAACTGCAGTATTGGGCGTTGTACCCGTTGTGCCGGAAGTGCCGGATCAGACGGCGCCTCGTGCATCCGGTACCCTGGAAGCACATTATGCACCGGACACGCCTGTCGTGATTGTTGTAGGTGAGCAAATTACCGTATTGCTGGAGCAATTGCACCTTGCACAGCGTAGTGTTGCAGTATTGTACTATGATGATTTACTGATCGCGGCGCAGACACATGCAAAATTGCGCTTACCGGCAGACCCGGTTAATTACGCTTACGGTCTGTATGCGGCTTTGCGTCAGTTAGATAGTTCGGCAGCCGATGTGATCGTTGTTCAGTCATTGCCAGATATCCCTGAATGGCACGGTATCCGTGATCGTTTGCGTCGTGCAGCATACGACTCATCCGGTGTACTTGCCAGGTTGTTGCCTGCAATTTAACGTAAATGCGTTGCAACTGACATAATCGGGTCAGTATTTACCCGATACATGAAGGCCACGGTTTATTTGTAATCATTTTGTCGTTTTCTTTGCAAAATGTAAAATAGTACGCCATCCGTCAACGGTTTAGCCAGGCCTGGCGTTTAGTTTACAATCACTTTAATCAGAAAGAATTTTATGAAACGCTTGTTACTTTCCGCTGCGTTAATGGCATCTCCGTTACTGGCACTGGCAGTTAATGTCGGTGTTACGGTCAATTTGGGCGATCCTAATTTTTACGGTCAGATAGATATGGCTAATGCCCCTCCGCCTCCGGTGCTTTACGGTACTCCGGTTATGATACAACCGGTGCCTGCCGGCGTTGTTATTCAGCCGATTTACCTGCGTGTTCCGGAAATGCAAAGCAGAAACTGGCGCAGATATTGCCGTGCATATAATGCATGCGGCGTTCCGGTCTATTTTGTTCAGGAAAACTGGTATAGCAATGTATACGCCCCACAATACCGTAGCCGATATATGCAGGGCCACGGATATGAACGGCATGATGACCGTCGCTTCGAAGAACATCGTGATGAACACCGCGAAGAACGCCGCGATGAACACCGTGATGAACGTCTCGACGATCGCCGTTAATCCGGCTTTATTTGTAGATTAACTTCATGCTAAGAATAAAACTCGCCAATGCCAGCGTGACGGTGTTGGCGATAATGATAGGCCAGATTCCTGTCAGAATCCCGTAGCAAAGCCACAGTCCTATCCCCGTCGTAAAAATAAGATACATGCCGAGTGAAACACCTCCGGCATGTTTGTTTTTCCACGTTAGCCAGGCTTGCGGAATAAAGGCGATTGTAGTGAATATCGCGGCCATATAGCCGACTGGTTCAATTAAAGTAGTAGAAAGCATTATTTTCCAAATGAAATTAGTTGTCCACCGTGAAAAATTAATGGTGCTCCGGCGGTAAAAGCACACTGTTCTACCTCCCCTACAAAAATGATGTGATCTCCCTCCGGATAACGGCTGCGATTGTGGCATTCAAACCAGGCAGTCGCACCGGCAAGTATCGGTAATCCTGTTGGTGAAAGAGTAAATTCCACACCAGAAAAACGATCAATAGCAGGTTTGGAAAACTGCTCGGCCAGTGCCGTTTGTTCAGCACCGAGTACATTAATCACATAGTGACTGTTGCCCGTAAACACGGGCAGACTACTGGCACGGTCCGATAAGCTCCATAATACCAAAGGTGGGGTCAGTGAGACAGAGTTAAACGAGCTTGCGGTGATGCCTAAAAAATGACCATTGCCGAGTCGTGTGGTGATAACGGTTACGCCTGTGGCGAATTGCGACAGAGCACTTTTAAATTGACGTGTATTGAAGCCACGATCAGGGAGGGGCATAGGGGTTTTCATCATGTCTCCGGTGAATTTGGTAGAGGGTGGCAGGTACGCAGAGCCAGGTCGTGCTTGGGTTGCCGGCAGAGTGCCGGGGCGGATTTCATGATTGCGCCTGACGTTGCAGAACGAAAATAGCTTGTGCCCATGGTGCTTCTTTTTTCTTTTTACTGGTGATGAGTGTTAACTCAGACGGATCATAGACATCGGTGTTATGGGTTAGTGGTGTTGTCATCAGATATTGTGCTTCAGTATTTTTTAAGAATTGCCCCACTAATTGAATATTGCGTATGTCTAAATGGGCAAATGGTTCATCGATAAATACAAAACCGCCGCTGCCATCTTCCGATTTTAATAAGCCTATCAGTAAAATCAGTGATTTCATGACTTGTTGTCCGCCAGATGCTTCACCATCATTCATGCCAATAATACCCTTGCCATCGAATTTAAAGCGAACATGTAATCCCGCCTGTGCCAGTTGCACATCGTCGTTCTCCAGCCGGACCGGATCGGTATGTACTTCGATTCCTGCCAGTTCACCCAGCTGGCGGATATTTTTGGCGTAAATTTTAATGGTATAGCGTAAGCGTTCAATGTAAGCGCCTCTGGCATTGCCGGTTGCTTCAATGGCACGGTTGTTTTGATAGCGACGTTCATCGGTTTCAGCTTGCCGCCCTGCGAGCTGATCGTTGAGTCTGTGATGCTGATCTACTACCGTGGCATCGGTTTCCCATTCGGGGTTTTGCAGGTCATGCGTCAGGCTTTTAATACGTAATTCTACCTGTCGGGTGTTTTCATACGTGGCGATGAGTCCGGCCAGATAAGCTGGCTGCCGCCATGCTAAACCTGACAGAGTACGACTGTGGCGGACTTCACTGAGCGTAGCGGCATGACTGCTGCGTCGGATAGCCAGTTGTTGTTCCTGTTCATTGCATAATGATTCCATTTCGCTCAGGCGTTTTTTGGCTTGCTGCCAGCTGATTTCAGAGCGGGTTTTTTCAATGGTAGCTTGTTTTAGCAAGTCGGCCAGTTCTCCCAGCCGGGTGCCGACATCGTTGCGTAATTTTTTGAGGGGTACTACATTGCCGGCAGCATCGCTGAATTCATCGCGGCGTGCGTGTAATTCTTTAGCTGCATCCACGCCAGCCAGACGTGCTTTTAAACCGCTGACAATACCGGCCAGTTTGCTGATAGTCAGGGTGAGCTGATCTTCCTGCAGTTCCAGTTTAGGTAAATACTGCTGTAATGCTTCCATGCGTTGCGCACGTCCGGCCTGTCCGAAACGAAACCGCGCCGCATCGACAAATAAGGAGCGGCCGCCACGGCGCTCGTGGTGAAATGCATCAGGTGTAATCCATTCTTCATCGCTGTCGCAGAGCATGCCCTGTGCGACATCATCCACCCGGCGTATACGTTTAAGTTGCTCAACCAGCCAGGCCGGTACGGCGGCACTGAATCGTACTACTGATAATAAACTGTGCGGATAGTGCTCTGCTATATCCGGTGCGCTAATACGCTCAGGAATGATGAAATGCGGATAGCGGAGTTGTTCTGCCAGCCGGAATGCAGCACCGGCATCGGATGCATTTTCCAGTAACAGTACAAAGGCGACGCCCTTTAATATACCTTCCACAGCACCTTGCCAGCGCGGATCAGTAACTTCTACTGTATCTGCCAGCAGTACATGCGGCAGACCGGCATCTTGCATAGCACGGCGCATGGCTCGTACATTATCCGGCTCCGGCAGGCTGGCTTTATTGTGTAGTGCGGCGATGACGGCTTTTTCACCGGTAATTTTCTGGCTGAGCTGATCGCGTTGTTGTCTGTGCAGGGCTAACTGCGTTTCGTGCTGCTCCAGTTCGCGCGTCGTTTCGGCAATATCTGTACCTGATTCTGCCGACAGTTTTTCCAGTCGTGATTTTTGTTCCAGCAGATTTTCTTGCGGTTTTAACTGAGCATTGATATCAGCAAGTCGCTGTTGCAGTTTGTCTGACTCTTGCTCCAGTGTTGTTTCCTGCTGCAACAGCGCAGAGAGTTGCTGTGATTTTTGTGCCAGTTCTGTCCGCTTTTTACTTAGTTGCTGTTCTTGTTCTTGCGTCTCTTTTTTTGCTTCCTGTAGTTGCAGGCTGACGGTATCAAGTTGCTTTTTTGTTTCTGCGTAGTGCAGACCGGGTAAAACCTGCTGTTGCAAATTAGCTTGTTCGGTATTTTTATTGTCCCATTGATGGTAATTGGCTACGCGCAGGCGCAAACCTTCCAGATTGGTTCTGGCGATATCTAGTTCGGCTTCAAACTGCTGTAATTCGATTTCAGTGTCATGCTGATGTTGCCGGGCTTCTTCGTAGGCATCCAATACTTCTTTGTCGCCAAAAACCTGAAAGACCAGATCAAGCAATTGGCGCGGAGCGTATTCACATAACTTATCGGTTTCACCTTGTTCCAGTGCCAATACTTTGGCCATGGCGGAAGATAAACCGGCGTTGGCCAGTCGTTTTCGGTAAGTTTCAACTCCCAGCCAGTCACTGGCATCTTGTACCTGTTCTATCTCAACGATGCCGCCGCGTAACAGGTATTGGCGCTTCCAGTCACCGCCGTTTTTTTGGATCTGACAAAATAAAGTGACTTCATCTTCGCTAAAAAAGCCGGAAGACCGGAATGGCCGGTTGGAGAGTTGTGCGCCGCGCGGATGATTGTCGACCACCGCACGTAACCAGGCTACATTCTGTCCTGAGTGGCGGGCATAATGTTTGTAGGTGCGTCCCATAGAACAATCCAGTCCGAACAAGGTGCGCAATGCATCCAGTAAGGTGGTTTTTCCTGAGCCGTTCTGACCGGCGATAGTGATAATTTTGGCATTAAGCGGGATATTTTTAATCCGTTGCCAATAGTCCCAGTGTACAACTTCGAGTGATTTTATATGGAACATGGCTTAGAAAGACTTTACATCAGAGGTGAGGGCAGGTTTAAAAATGGCAGCCAGAGTGCCGTTAATGATGCGATCTTTTAAGAGATCGGTATTCATCATTAAGTCCAGTAAAGGACCTTCACAGACCAGATCACCCTTGCGTTCAATGAATCCTAAGCGAGCCAGGCTGCCCAGATTCATATCCATTTTGGTTTTTTTACCCAGCTTGTCGCCAAAATCAGTCAGCAGTGCTTTATACGAGATGCCGGCAGAGCTGTCGGCAGCGCGTGGCAAGGGTTTTTCTTTGCCAAATAACTCAGTCTGATCCTGATCGCTGTGCTGGTGTGCCGCCTGGCGTTCGCGCTTGGGCAAAATGATGAGCGCCCATAACACCACCAGCAGGGCGACGCCGTCGCGTGCTAATCCGAAATTATTATTCTGCCAGTTGTCCCTGGTGGAAAAAACGGCAGATTCGACTTCGCGGATCAGCGCCAGCGTAACGTAATCGGCATAAACGTTATCAATAAATTTCATGCCGCAGGCGTGTAAACGTGCATCGACATCGGCGCGGAATGCTTCATCGGTTAATGCGCGTTTAACCAGTTTGTCGTCACGCTTTAAGGTTTGATGTGCCAGAAGGCGTGCGATCAGGGTTTGTGATTCGTGGCTCATAAGGGGGAATTATCGTGTTCGGTAGTGGCAGAAAGCGCATCTGCCGGAGCTAATGGCATGCCGGTGACAGCGGGCTTGTGCGTACTCATAGTACTACGGTGCTGAAAATGGAGTTGTGCGCAGGACAGTGCAGCAACTTCCGGGTCGTCAATCGGGATGAGCTGGTCGGTTAATTTCAATTCCATTGGCAGCAGCGACAGACGGGCGGCAGAACCTTGCAAATTGCGTTGGTCCTGATCACCGATCAGCGGTAATAGTGAAGCACGGTAGGAAGCAATGGCAAAGCTGCCGGGTAACAGTATTTCCTGTATTGGGTTTGCCGCCGGGGCTGATGCAGACGACAGGCTTAACTGATCCAGCATGACCAGCCACTCATCCAGTTGTGTATGATGGTTTTGTTCATCCAGAATCTCAACCGGAGTGTCGATACCTGCCGGCAGGGCCTGGTTTTCCGGGCTGCGTTCTGTGGAAAGTTCGGATTCAGCTACATCCAGCATTTCTGAGGGTGTGGCAAATAAAGGAATGACAGG
>CAIWPG010000273.1 GCA_903914535.1 uncultured Oxalobacteraceae bacterium | reverse complement strand
TTTGTTGTGTAATTGTTTGTATAAGTTCGGCGATTTCGTCATGGATAGCGGCCATTATCCCGATTGTCATAAGCGTTTCTTTATTTAGGGGCAGTATTAAGGCGATAGCTGCTTGTTTCAGCAGCATGTTCTGCTGCATCTTTTTCAACATGATCAGGTTCGGTGACAGTTAATTCAACCCGGCGTGCTTCAGGGTCACTGACCAGTATGTTGTCTGTAGGGCGGGAAGGCATCAAATAAATGCGTTCTGATTTAAGTCCGCCGTTAACCAGTAAATCCTGTACCAGCTGACCGCGTTGATTGGCTGACTGAGCCAATACGGTATTTTTTTCAGTATCTGTTGTTTTTGCATAAAATGGTCTGAGTTCGATACGTGCAAAAGAATGTTTTTTTGTATATTCCAAAGCCGGAGCGACTTCTTGTGGTGCGACCAGAGACAGCGTCACCGGATCCGGATTAAACATGATCTTGGCGTTCTCAGGATAGTAATGGTATTCGGAAATCACTTCTGAGGTAGTACTTTTAAAGTATTCCGGATTGAACCAGACCCATATCAGAGAAAAAAAGATGAGGAACGCCACGAGTTGTATAAAATCGATCATCGTAACTCCCCCGGATCGATAAGGTCGTCGTACCATAGCAATTCTTCTCAGTAAAAGATGAAACAATACCACATTAGCCATAGTTTGGATGCCCTATACAAGGACTTCCCCCGATTGAAAGGATAATAAATTATGTGGACATATCCAGATATTATTGCACACCGTGGCGGTGGAATTCTGGCACCGGAAAATACCTTAGCCGGATTGCAGTGTGGTTTGAATTGGGGTTTTCATGCAGTTGAGTTTGACGTTATGCTGACTAAAGATCAGATTGCAGTGCTTATGCATGATGAATTTTTGGGAAGAACCGTTCAGGGGCAGGGCAAAATTGCTGAAATAATGGCCGCGGATTTATTTTTGATGGATGCCGGTGCCTGGTTTGATCCGGCATTTTCCGATTGTCGTGTACCGTCGTTTTTGAGTGTTATGGAGTTTTGCGCATTACACGGTATCTGGATGAATGTGGAAATTAAACCGTCTCATGGTACCGATATGTTGACAGGACAACTTATCGGGCAGCTTGCTGAAGAGTTTTATGGTGAGATATCACATGCTGTCGCGATACCTCCGTTGTTTTCTTCATTTTCTGTTATTGCATTACAGGCGGCAAGGCTGGCGGCGCCAGCAATAGCGCGTGCCTTACTGGTTGAGCGTATTCCAGTGGACTGGCAGAAACAATTGGAAGAACTGGATGCTGTTGCACTGCACGTCAATCATCGTTATCTGACGCAGGAGCTGGCAATAGCCATTAAACAAACCGGTATTGGATTGTGTTGTTATACGGTTAACTCTCTGGCGCGAGCTGATGAATTGCGCTCCTGGGGGGTAGATGCTTTTTGTACTGACAGGCTGGATTTGTTTGCTGCCGGCTTTGAACAATAATCAGCGCGTTTTATGGCCGGTGGCTGGCAGTATGCTGTTCCGGCCATGCGGTTGCCGTATAAACGGAGTCATTTTTATTCGTTCTGTTTTAAAATAATTGCCTGCTGACAGAGCAGAATAGTACAGAATCCGGCAGAGCAGGGTATCATTCCGTAACTTGCAACGAGCAATGAAAGAAATAAAATATGGGGGTATCATGGGAATGGTGAGAGTCTCGGTAATGTGCGCAGTAAGCTTAGGTTTGTTTGTGTCAGCCATCCAATGCCTGGCAGAATCTGATCCTGCTGTGGCGCTTGGTTCGCATCTTGAAAATCAGTTGCAGAGAATTGACGTTGGTACCCGTTCGGATAATCTGCAACAATTTCAGCGTCAGCCCGGCATGGGTGTCGCGGAGCGTGCGACCGTCAGGTCTAAAAAAGAGGGGGCACAGAAATCGGGGCAGCCGGATGAGCCTGCTCATAAATCTGCACATAAAAAACATAAACATCATCAGGATTAACTTTTTTTGATTTTGCCGAACTGCTTCAGATTGCCGGTTTGCTTATTTTGATTTGCAGACGAAGATAAAAATGTCAGGTTTTATCACGTATAATCAGCCGCTCTTACTGACTTTGCACGCCCCTTACCCGCTATTAATTTACATTGCCCAGAACATGAAATCGTCCGAAATTCGCGAAAAATTCCTTAAATTTTTTGAATCAAAAGGCCACTCGATAGTGCGCTCGTCCAGCCTGGTGCCAGGCAATGACCCGACCTTGTTGTTTACCAATTCAGGCATGGTGCAATTCAAAGATG
>CAIWPG010000272.1 GCA_903914535.1 uncultured Oxalobacteraceae bacterium | reverse complement strand
GATCTGGCTATCGCCTATCAGGAAATTGGCGATAAAGAAGGTTCGCGTGAATTACTCCAGGAAGTGATTCAGGGGGGCAGCACATCGCAAATTGCACGGGCCAATCAAATGTTGAAGGAATTAAATTAACCAGGCCCGGAGCCTTAAAAAATTCAGGAATAACCGACAGCTAATCCGTTGGCTCAGCGTGTTTTCCTTGTATAAGCTAACGACAACGGGCTCCGGATTGGTTTACGTCAATTACATTGAGTTAAAAGATTAGTCCTGAACCCGCTTTACGTTTATAGTTCTGGCTTGGGTGCTAATTAGGAATGGAATTGAAGCGTATCGTTTTAGGAGTTCAGTACGATGGTCGCCCCTGGCAGGGGTGGCAATCTCAGCCGGGTGGCCAGACAGTGCAAGATTGCCTTGAAATGGCCTTGCATAAAATTGCTCTGCACCCTGTAAAAGTGGCGTGTGCCGGGCGTACTGACGCCGGTGTGCATGCGCTGGAACAAGTCGTTCATTTTGATACCGGCGCAGACCGGCCTGTTGCATCCTGGGTGCGCGGGGTCAATGCTTATCTGCCGGAATCAATAGCAGTGCGGTGGTCTTCCGTCATTGCCGTGCCGGAAAACGCTATAAACCATAAAACAGATCCGGCATCACTGGAATTTCACTCCCGCTTTAGTGCTATAGCCCGTACTTATCACTATGTTTTATACAACCATCCTGTGCGTTCTCCGATACTGGCGGGGCGTGTCGGTTGGGTATTCCGGCCGCTGGATGAGCAACGTATGCGTGATGCAGCTCAGCATCTACTCGGCGAACATGATTTTTCTACATTCCGGGCATCATCCTGCCAGGCAAAAACGCCTGTCAAACACATGTACGAAGTCGCGATTCAGAGGCAGGGAAATTTAATCTTTATTACCTTACATGCCAATGCCTTTTTACATCACATGGTGCGTAATATTGTGGGTAGTTTAATTGCGGTAGGTGTCGGCAACCAGGAGGCTGAATGGATTGCTGACATCCTGTCCGATAAAAATCGGGCACGGGCAGCTCCCACCTTTATGCCGGATGGATTATATCTGGCCAGGGTCGACTATGATCCGGCCTGGTCGCTGCCACAACAGGTAACTGCTGCCAACTGGTTTTCTTAAAATAAAGAAGAATATGGTTACTCGAATTAAAATTTGCGGATTTACGCGGCAGGAGGATGTTGCAGAAGCCGTAAAGCAGGGAATTCATGCTTTGGGTTTTGTGTTTTATCCGGCCAGCGGGCGTTATGTTTCGGGACAACAAGCCGCTGAACTGATGGCAGGATTGCCCCCGTTCATTACCACGGTTGGCCTGTTCGTTAATGCCGGCATAGATGAAGTGATTTCAATACTCAGCCTGGCTCCTGTTAATCTCTTACAATTTCACGGCGATGAAACGCCGGAGCAATGCCATGCACTGGCAAATGCCGTACAACGTCCGTTTATTCGTGCTATGCGGGTAAAATCGAGCATGAATTCCGATGATTTGATACAATACGAAGCGTTATATCGTTCTGGTAGTCCCTGGTTCTCAGGTATTTTGCTGGATTCCTTCGTTGATGGTTTTGGTGGCAGTGGAAAGGCTTTCGATTGGTCAATTATCCCAAGCGAACTCGCGCCTCGGGTCGTTTTAAGTGGTGGCTTAACCGTGCACAATGCCGTTGGCGCTGTGCTGGAAGTGCGCCCTTGTGCTGTTGACATCAGTAGCGGTGTTGAACAGAGCAAAGGCGTAAAAGACCACAAAAAAATGCACGCATTCATTCAGGCTGTGCAATTGGCTGACACTACTTTATCCGAGAGTTCTTTATGCAATCTCCATCAGAATTAACTAAATCCACCGATGTAAAATCATCCGTCCCATACCAGATGCCAGATAGTCGCGGCCATTTTGGCATTTACGGTGGTAGTTTTGTATCCGAAACGCTGAGCCATGCGCTTAATGAACTGAGCGCGGCTTACGCACATTATTCCAGTGACCCTGAATTTCTGGCTGAATACCACAGCGAATTAAAATATTTTGTCGGACGTCCTTCTCCTGTTTACCACGCAAAGCGCTGGTCTTCTGAATTGGGCGGCGCGCAGATTTACTTAAAACGCGAAGACTTGAATCATACCGGCGCGCATAAAATCAACAATGTCATCGGACAAGCTTTACTGGCCAGACGCATGGGGAAACCCCGTGTCATTGCAGAAACAGGGGCCGGACAGCATGGTGTCGCTACAGCGACAATTTGCGCCCGGTTTGGTCTGGAATGTGTTGTATACATGGGGGCTGAAGATATTGCCCGTCAGGCGCAAAATGTCTACCGCATGCGTTTACTGGGTGCCACGGTTGTTCCGGTTGAATCCGGTTCAAAAACCCTTAAGGATGCTATGAATGAAGCGATGCGCGACTGGGTTGCCAACGTAGAAAATACATTTTATATTATTGGCACTGTCGCAGGGCCGCACCCTTACCCGGCCATGGTGCGTGATTTTCAGCGTGTGATTGGTGATGAGTGCCTGGTGCAAATGCCGGAGCTCACCGGTCGCCAGCCTGATGCGGTTATTGCCTGCGTCGGCGGCGGTTCTAACGCCATGGGTATTTTTTACCCTTACATTGATTATCCTAATGTACAGTTAATCGGCGTCGAAGCTGGCGGAGACGGCATAGAGTCGGGACGGCATGCCGCTTCGCTCACTGCAGGCTCACCAGGTGTATTGCATGGTAACCGCACTTATTTATTACAAGATAAAAATGGTCAGGTCATTGAAACGCACTCTGTTTCCGCCGGACTGGATTATCCGGGGGTGGGGCCAGAGCATGCCTGGTTAAAAGACAGTGGCCGTGCGCAATATGTCACGATTACCGATCAGGAAGCACTGGCCGCATTTCATCAGTGTTGTCGTATCGAAGGTATTATTCCGGCATTGGAGTCGTCGCACGCCATTGCTTATGCAATCAAATGGGCCGCTACACTGCCAAAAGAAATGGCATTATTAGTGAATTTATCGGGACGTGGCGACAAAGACATGCATACCGTAGCTCAGCAAGCTGGTGTTCAACTCTAAGGAATCGCGATGTCCCGAATTAAAAATACATTCATCAAATTGGCACAACAAGGCCGTAAGGGGTTGATCCCGTTCATCACCGCAGGTGACCCGGGACTGGATGCCACCGTACAGTTAATGCATGCTTTGGTGAAGGGCGGTGCCGATATTATTGAACTTGGCGTTCCTTTTTCTGACCCTATGGCAGATGGTCCTGTAATACAAAGAGCCTCTGAACGTGCGCTGAAGCTTGGTGTTGGCCTTGCTGATGTATTACAATGCGTGCGGGAATTCCGTATCAACGATACAGTCACACCGCTTGTACTCATGGGATACGCCAATCCGATTGAACATATGGGTATTGAGGTATTTGTTCCCCAGGCAGCGCAGGCGGGTGTTGATGGCGTTCTGGTTGTTGATTATCCGCCGGAAGAATGCCTGGAATTCACCGCCGGCATGAAGGCGCATGGTCTGGACACGATTTTCTTGCTGGCACCGACATCAACCAGTGAACGTATTGAACAGGTCGCGAAAATTGCCACCGGCTATGTTTACTACGTTTCCCTGAAGGGGGTAACGGGTACCGCTGCAATTGATTTATCCGAAGTCAACATTATGATGCCTAAAATTAGGCAACATGTGACTGTGCCTGTTGCAATCGGCTTTGGAATTCGCGATGCAGCGACAGCAAAACTGATCGCAGGTGTGTCGGATGCTGTTGTTATCGGCAGCAGGATTATTCAGATTATTGAAGCGCACCAGGATACCGGTGCCAAGGTAAGTGCTGATGATAAAACAGCACAGCAGTTACCAGCCGCAGTACAAGATTTTATACAGGGCGTACGTAACGCCATGGATAGTTAGTTTCTAAAAGTAATAATTTAGGTCGCCTCGTTATGAGGCGACTGGTAAATGGAGAAAATATGAGTTGGTTAGAAAAATTGCTGCCACCACGCATTCAACGTAATGACGCGACGAATCGCAAGTCGATTCCTGAAGGTCTTTGGGTTAAATGTCCTTCCTGTGAAGCTGTTCTGTATCGCTCAGATTTAGAATCAAATTTACATGTCTGCCCAAAATGCAGTCATCACATGCGTATCAGTGCCCGTGAACGACTTGATAGTTTATTAGATGCAGGCGGTCGCTATGAAATCGGCCAGGAAATCTTGCCTGTCGATACGCTTAAATTTAAAGACAGCAAAAAATACGCAGATCGTTTAAAAGCAGCGATGGAATCCACCTGTGAAACCGATGCGCTTGTCGTATTGGGCGGTTCGATTTTAAGCTTGCCCGTCGTGGCAGCCTGCTTTGAATTCAATTTTATGGCTGGTTCTATGGGTTCTGTTGTCGGAGAACGTTTTGTACGCGGTGCGCAAACTGCTCTGGATCAGAAAGTGCCATTTATTTGTATTACCGCCACAGGTGGTGCCCGTATGCAGGAAGGTTTGCTGTCGCTTATGCAAATGGCCAAAACTACTTCCATGCTGACGAAATTATCTGAAAAAAAATTACCGTTTATTTCTGTATTAACGGACCCGACCACTGGTGGTGTATCTGCCTCATTTGCCTTTATGGGTGATGTGGTGATTGCAGAACCAAAAGCACTGATCGGCTTTGCCGGTGCACGTGTTATTGAAAATACCGTACGTGAAAAATTACCTGAAGGATTCCAGCGTTCGGAATTCCTGATTCAAAAGGGCGCAATTGATATGATTGTTGATCGCCGTAAAATGCGTGAAGAAATTGCCAAATTGCTGGCCTTACTGCAAAGTCAGCCTGTTGAAGCAGTTGCTTAATATTTTACGACCGGGAACCTGTCGCACTTTGGGCAGCAAAACATAAATTCCAACACAAGACAGACTCCCGGCTCTTAGGAAACCACGGCGCGCCGTGGTTTCTTGCGTTTTCCCTCTTAGAAAAATCATGACTACATCGCTGACTACACTGGCCGATTGGCTGACTCATCTTGAACATGCCCACCCCGTGGCAATCGAACTTGGATTGAAACGTGTAGCTACGGTTAAATCGGCAATGGGCATTCAATTCGATTGCCCGGTGATTATCGTAGGCGGCACCAATGGCAAAGGTTCTACCTGTGCCATGCTGGAATCAATATTAATGCAGGGTGGTTATCGGACAGGCTTATACACATCACCTCATTTAATTCATTTTAATGAACGTGCCAGAATCAACGGTATATCGGTTTCTGATAATGACTTAGTCCAGGCATTTAATGCTGTTGAATCTGCCCGTAACACCACCTCACTGAGCTATTTCGAGTTTACCATGCTGGGCTGTGTCAAATTATTTGCTGATGCCAAACTAGATGTCGTTATTCTGGAAGTTGGCCTGGGCGGTCGTCTGGATGCCGTGAATATTTTTGATGCCGATGTCGCTATTGTGACCAGTGTCGATATTGATCATGTCGCCTATCTGGGTTCAACCAGAGAAGCTATCGGTGCTGAAAAAGCAGGAATTTTCCGTACAGAACGCACGGCAATTTGCTCCGACCCGTCTCCGCCACAATCCCTGATTGATCATGCGCTCGAAATTGGCGCCGATTTATGGTTATTCGGACGTGATTTTAATTATTCAGGTGATAAGCAACAGTGGAATTTTGCAGGAAGACAACAGCGTCGTCACTCGCTGGCGTATCCGAGCCTGCGCGGTGCAAATCAATTGCTTAATGCATCAGCCGCACTGGCTGCACTCGAAGCACTACGTGACCGTTTGCCGCTGGGAGCACAAGAAATACGTAGCGGTTTAGTCATGGTGGATTTACCCGGACGTTTCCAGGTTCTGCCGGGACGCCCGACAGTTGTACTGGATGTGGCACACAACCCACATGCAGCAGCGACCTTACAGCAAAACTTAGGTAATATGGGATTTCATGCATACACCTACGCCGTTTTTGGCTGTATGCAGGATAAAGACATCGCCGGTGTTATTGCACAACTAAAAGGTCAGATTGATCATTGGTGTATAACCGATTTACCCTTGCCACGTGCAGCCGGCACCAGTGAATTACGCGCGTCATTAGCTAAGGCAGGTGTCGTGGCCGATGCAGAGCACACTATTGAAAGTTTTACTAGTCCGGAAGATGCGTATAGATATGCGTTAAGTAATGCAGGGGAAAATGATAGAATAGTGGTTTTAGGTTCTTTCCTAACCGTTGCAGGCGTTATGGAAGAGCGTGCCAAGAAAAAATAAATCGATTTTACTGATTTCATCGGTTTATTTAGGAAGGTGAGGCTGGCGTGCCACAAACTAAATGTGGGCAGCTGATTCACCGTATTGAACGTTAATTAACTGGCATTATACACAACGCATGGGCTTGTTTTCGTTTTTGAGTAAAAAACAACCAGAAGCAACTTCCGTCGCCCAAGCGATGGCCGGGACCACGAGTCCCCCTTCTGCAAAATCAAAAAATCGTTCTGCCAATAAGCAGAACGAGCAGCTGGTTCCTGAAAAAAAACGCGCACGCCGCCGTCTGGTTGGCGCTATTGCGCTCGTTCTTGCCGTAGTTATCGGACTACCTATGGTGCTTGATGCTGAACAAAAACCACTAAGCCGGGATATTTCCATCCAAATTCCTGCAAAACCGGCATCACCAGGATCATTAGATAGCAGCGAAGAAGTTGTAGAAGATACACCGGCCGCAAGCGATACACAGTTAACCAAAAAATCGGATAAAAAAGAGATTAGTCCGGCAGCCAGTCAGGAATCTCAGGCGGCAGCACTGGCGGCTGGCGCTGACGCCCGCGATAAAACACCCGATCCGGCCAAAACTGAAGAAATTCACACTGTAAAACCGGATGTCGCCAAAATCAGCAAGCCTGAATCCGTTGTAAAAAGTGAAACAAGATCTGAAGTGAAGCCTGAAGCCAAAGTGCAGATCTGGACTGAACCTAAAGTCCCGGTAAAATCTGAGCCAAAAACCGACACTAAAATTGAAGCCAGAGCCGATACCGGCAAAACGGACACTAAAACCGAAAAAAAACAAGAATCAAAACCCGTTGCTGATGTCGTCCCGCACAAAGAAGCAGCAAGCAAATCAAAAAATGATGCTAACGCCATTAACACAGATGAAACCACGCGCGCTATGGCCATCTTAGAAGGCGGCAGCTCAAGCTCTACAGGCAGAGTCATTATTCAGGTTGCTGCATTCAACACTCAGGATAAAGCAAAAGAACTGCAGGATAAACTCAGCTCAGCAGGCATTAATGCCTACACGCAAAAAGTCACCACCAGTTCCGGCGACAAAATTCGCGTTCGTGTCGGGCCGTTCGATCACCGTGATGATGCTGAAAAAGCGAAAGCGAAACTGGCAAAGATGGGCTTAAACAGTACGCTTGTTTCATTTTAATATCATGACCTTATTTGATTATCTGGTGCTGTTCATCCTGATTACTTCTATCGTAATCAGTACCATGCGCGGCTTGTTAAAAGAGATTTTGTCATTATGTAGCTGGGTAGCTGCATTACTGGTGGCAAATGCCTACGGCACCAGCCTGGCAGACCTGCTCCCGATACCGGAGCAGTCGTTACGCATGATTTGTGCATTTGTTTCTCTGTTTATTGGTGTTCGTTTGCTGATGTGGTTGTTATCCATGGCACTGGACAGCATTATTACCGCGACCGGACTGAAATTAGTCGATCGCGGGCTTGGGAGTTTATTCGGACTGGCGCGTGGCTGTGTTATGGTGCTCGCCTTAGTCATGGTGTGTGGCATGACAGCATTACCGCAACAGTCCTTTTGGAAACAGGCAGTACTTCGGCCATTAGTCGAGACTACTGCAATGAGCATTAAACCTTTTTTGCCGGGCAATATTGCCCGGTATGTTAATTTTAATCAATCGTTTTAGGAGTCCACCATGTGTGGCATAGTCGGTGTAGTTTCAAACAGCATGGTCAATCAGGTCATCTACGATGCGCTTTTATTATTACAGCATCGCGGACAGGATGCCGCAGGGATTGCTACTAATCATGGCAGCGCATTTGCCATGCATAAAGCAAATGGTCTGGTACGAGATGTATTTCGCACACGTAATATGCGCTCTTTACCGGGTAATGTCGGTATAGGCCAGGTTCGTTACCCTACTGCTGGTTCTACCAGCGAAGAAGAAGCGCAGCCATTTTATGTGAATGCCCCATTCGGCATAGTATTGGCTCACAACGGTAACTTAACGAATGCCGAACAGTTAAAAAACGATCTGTTTAAAAATGATCGTCGCCATATCAACACGGATTCGGATTCGGAAGTATTACTGAATGTGCTTGCGCATGAAATTCAGGAAGCAACGACATCGTATTCGCTTGATCCTGCCACTTTATTTGGTGCTATTGCACGTTTACATCAGCGTGTGCGTGGTTCATATGCGGTAGTTGCACAAATTGCAGGCTACGGCTTACTGGCGTTTCGCGATCCTTACGGTATTCGGCCATTGTGCCTGGGCACACTGGAAACAGAACGCGGCATTGAATACATGATTGCCAGTGAATCAGTCGCACTGGAAGGTCTGGGATTTGCCT
>CAIWPG010000271.1 GCA_903914535.1 uncultured Oxalobacteraceae bacterium | reverse complement strand
TGCGGCGCGCCGCGGTCATCCCGCCAGGCCGGGTCGAAAATGATACATAAAACTAATGCAATAAAACCAGAACTCCAAGACAGTAACAAAACTAACGAGAAATTGGAAATAAAAAACTAATTTTTTCCATAAATTAATAATTGTGTATTAATTTATAGTTTTATACCTTGAATTTTATTTATAAAACAAGTGTATTTTCGTTGGCAATCTTATTTTTTGAGCCAGATCAAACTCGCCATACGACCGGTTACGCCGTCACGGCGATAAGAATAAAATTTTTCCGGATGACTCACCGTACACCATCCGCCACCGCTTATCTGCCGTATGCCGCAGCGATACAGCCGCAGGCGCGCTAATTGAGCCAGATCAGCATAAAAATGACCGGGACGCGCGGGATTGTCTGCAAAAGCCGGGGCACTCTGACTATCCAGAGCAACGAAACGGGCACGAACATCGCTGCCTACCTCGAATGCTGACGGGCCGATAGCTGGTCCCAGCCAGGCCATGATGTGGTCAGTTTTAGCCCCGGACTGCAACATAGCCGCCACCGTATTTTCTAACACGCCATCCGCCAGACCACGCCAGCCGGCATGCGCTGCGGCGACAACGCCATGTGTCGCGTCACAAAACAGTACCGGAAGACAGTCTGCGGTTAATACCGCACAAACCACTCCGGACTGACTGGTGAGACAGGCATCTGCCTCCCGGCTGTCCTGAGCACTTATTGCGCCCACATCCAGCACGCGGGTACCATGAACCTGCGACAACCACTGCACAGGAGCCGGCAGTTGCGCAGCCAGCATGGCCCGATTATGCTGAACATGACCGGGCTGATCAGCAACATGATCTCCCAGATTAAATCCGCCACCGCCCTGACCATCATCGTAAGGAGGCAGACTCAGACCTCCCCGGCGGGTCGTGCACGCCGCCCCGATACCGGACGGCAAACCCGGCCAATCCGGTTGCAGTATGGATTCAGAGAATACCAACTCAGAAAACATCAGCAATACCTGCACGGATCAGGAGCTCAGCCATATCATCAGCCAGAGGGACTTCCCATACGCATTCTTTTTGTTTTTTAGGATGAAGCAAACCCAGACGGCGTGCCTGTAATGCCTGACGATGAAAATGACCGGCTAAATGTTGTTTTCCATACAAAACATCACCGACCAGAGCAAAGCCTAAATGTGCCATATGCACACGGATTTGATGTGTACGGCCAGTTTCAAGCTGACAGGCAACCAGACTGACCGGTTTACCGTCTAACACACCGACAGCCACACGTTGAAAATGTGTCACGGCCGGTTTGGCCGACGGACTTTCAGAGACAGCCATCTTAATACGGTCACGCGGATGACGCGCCATAGGCAGATCGACAGTGCCGGATAAATTAGGACGTCCCCAGACCAGCGCCAGATATTCGCGCTTGACAGTACGTGCCTGCAACTGCCGCACCAGATCGGTTTGCGCTTCAAGCGTTTTGGCGACCACCATCAAACCGCTGGTATCTTTATCCAGCCTATGCACAATGCCCGCCCGCGGCACACCGGCTATCGCCGGAAAATGATGCAGCAAGCCATTAAGTAAGGTGCCAGACCAGTTACCGGCAGCAGGATGAACCACCAGTCCCGCCGGTTTATTAACAACCAGCATGGCCTTATCTTCAAAAACGATATTAAGATCCATCGCTTCCGGCATATAAGCGTTGTCTTCCGGAGCGGCCTGCGGCAGAATGACGATCTCTTCACCACCCAATACCGTCATTTTCCCGCGACTGACAGCGCCATCAACAGTGACATGACCGGCAGCAATCCACTGCTGCATGCGACTGCGCGAATATTGAGGAACTAACCCGGCTAATACTTTATCCAAGCGATCACCACACACGTCATCGTCCAATTTGAATATAATCGGGTTCGCGTCAAAGGCATACCCTGAGTCTGTGTCATCGGCTGACTCATCAACCAATTCGTTGTCGATGTCGGAATCTGGTAAATTTGATGGAATAGTTGCTATCACAGTAAATCCCATCGGCTATAATTGAAAAATTGTTTAAAAGTGCTCATGCAAAACCTTATGCAAAATAAATCATTAAAACGTGCTCGTGCTGTTACCGCTTTGTTTCTTGTTATCATGCTGGGGCTAACGGCTTGTGGCATGTTGCCTGAAAAAACGGATGAAACTAAAAACTGGACTGCTTTACAGCTCTACACAGAAGCCAAAAATGACATAGACAATGGCAGTTATGAAAGCGCAGTAAAAAATCTGGAAAAACTGGAGTCGCGCTTTCCTTTTGGCGTTTACGCTCAACAGGCGCAGATGCAAATTCCCTACTGCTATTATAAACAAGGTGATCAGGTGCAAGCACTTGCAGCAGTGGAAAGATTCATTAAATTGCATCCAAATCACGCTAATCTGGATTATATTTTCTATTTACGCGGCTTAATCAACTTTAACGATCAACTCAGCCTGTTAAACGCGATCGCAAAACAGGATATGACTGAACGTGATCCTAAAGCCGCCCGCGAAGCATTCGACTCCTTTAAACTGCTGGCAACTCGTTTTCCAGACAGCAAATATACGCCGGATGCCATCGTGCGCATGAATTTTCTGATCAATACCATGGCACAGTATGATCTTCACGTAGCAAAATACTACTTCCGTCGCGGTGCTTATTTAGCGGCAGCCAATCGGGCGCAGTCGGCAATTAAACAATATCCCGAAGCACCTGCTATCGAAGAAGCCCTGTTCGTACTCTACAAGAGCTACGACAAAATGGGACTGACAGAACTGCGTGATGACGCGTATCGCATTTATACCAAAAACTACCCGACCAGCCAACTTGCCTCAGCCGGTACTAAAGAAAAATCAGCGTGGTGGAAGTTCTGGTAATCGCATCACCGGAGGCAGCGATGCA
>CAIWPG010000270.1 GCA_903914535.1 uncultured Oxalobacteraceae bacterium | reverse complement strand
TAATTCACAGCAGCACGTTTTGCTTACTTTTTTTGTTCGCATGTTTGCGTGGATACTCGTTTGAACGTTTGCACCTACACACCAAAGGGATCGCCATGAAGCGTCTGATATTGGTACTACTTGTGTTATTTGTAGGTCGTGCTGAAGCGACTGACGTTGACGTGGTTGGTTTGTTTCCAGGTAAAGCAATTCTCGTGGTTGACGGCGCCCCACCAAAAACCTATAACATAGGCAATATGCTTAGTGCTGATACCAAATTGGTTGCAGCCGATAATGAATCAGTAACAATAGCAGTTGATGGCAAACGTTACACGCTTAAGATGGGGCAAGCTATTGAGCACGCCAGTCAAGGCAGTAGCAATCAGGTGGTGTTGCAGGCGGGTGATCGCGGTCACTTTATCGCCAATGCAATGATCAACGGTGTGTCCATCAAAATGATGGTTGATACGGGTGCTAGCCTTGTGACCCTACCCGCAACTGATGCTATTCGTTTGGGGATTAATTACACAACAGGTGCCCGCGGCAAAATGAATACGGCTGGCGGCGTTGTCAATGCCTATTCAGTGAAACTCGATAGTGTCAAAGTTGGTGATATCGTACTCTACCAAGTAGATGCTTCTGTGATTGAAACTGGTTTAACTATCCCTTTACTGGGGATGTCCTTTTTAAATCGGATGGAAATGCGCCGCGAGGGTGATCAAATGACCCTGATCAAACGGTTTTAATCAGGGCTTACCGACTAGTGCGAATTACTCAGTTGACTTTATCAAACGTCGTTCTTTGACCGCATTTGCCAATCCTTCCAACACACTCAAACTAGCATCCCAATCGATGCAACCATCTGTTACTGACTGGCCGTAGACTAATTCTTTTCCGGGCACTAAGTCCTGACGACCGGATACCAGATTCGATTCAATCATAACACCAACGATGCGTGTGTCACCGGCCGCTATTTGTGTGCCAATATCGGCGCAGACCGGAATTTGGTTAGCCGGGTTTTTAGAGCTGTTGGCGTGCGATGCGTCGATCATCAGACGCGCTGCCAAGCCTGCATTGGCGATGTCTTTGCATGCAGCATCAACACTGACGGCATCATAATTTGGGGATTTTCCACCGCGTAAAATGATATGACAATCTTCATTGCCATTGGTCGATACGATAGCAGAATGACCACCCTTGGTAACGGATAAAAAGTGATGTGGTTGCGATGAGGCTTTAATCGCATCAACTGCAATTTTGACATTGCCATCAGTACCATTTTTAAAGCCAACCGGGCAAGATAAACCTGACGCTAATTCACGATGCACCTGAGATTCAGTGGTGCGGGCACCAATAGCGCCCCAGCTAATCAGATCAGCGATGTATTGCGGACTAATCACGTCAAGGTATTCAGTTCCCGCAGGCAATCCGAGTTCATTGATATTTAAAAGCAATTCGCGGGCAATACGCAAACCATCATTGATCCGGAAGCTGTTATCCATGTATGGATCATTGATCAGACCTTTCCAGCCAACCGTGGTACGTGGTTTTTCAAAATAGACCCGCATCACAATTTCAAGCTCTCCAGCAAAACGTTGGCGCTCAACGGCAAGCTTACGCGCGTAGTCCATCGCTGCTTGTGTATCGTGGATAGAACATGGGCCAATAACTACCATCAATCTATCATCTTGCGCATGCAAGATTCTATGCAATGCCGTACGGGCATTAGCGGCTGTTTCTGAAGCCTTTTCAGAACAGGAAAACTCACGGATTAAATGTGAGGGCGGAACCAGTTCCTTCATTTCGCGAATTCGTAAATCATCGGTGCGCTGCATGTTCTCTCCTGTGTATTTCAATAAGTGGCAATATTGTATGTAAACTAGCGTATGGGAATGGGTTT
>CAIWPG010000269.1 GCA_903914535.1 uncultured Oxalobacteraceae bacterium | reverse complement strand
GTATTTAATGCATTGCTGCGTATGACGCAATTCAAAATTCAGCGCGTGGTGGTGACCGAAAATGGCATACCGGTGGGAGCATTAGAGCAAATTGATGTATTGGCTTATTTTTCTAATCATACGCATTTGGTTGCGCAACGCTTAGATCGGGCCCAAAGCGTGGATGAGCTGGTTGATATTGCCGGTCAAATGACGAAATCCATTCAAATTTTACACAGCAATGGCGTGCGCGCCCCACAGTTGGCGCAATTAACGCAAGTCCTTAACAGCAGCCTGTTTGAAAAAGCATGGCAACTGGTTGCACCGGCCGGGCTGGTGGAGCAAAGTTGTCTGTTGGTGATGGGCTCAGAGGGACGCGGGGAACAGATTCTTAAAACCGATCAGGATAATGCCCTGATTATGCAGGATGGCGTGGATTTGCTGGTGGCGCAACAGGCCTGTGACGCATTTTCACATACGCTGGCGCGTCTGGGTTATCCGCCCTGTAATGGCAAAATTATGGTCAATAATCCGGAATGGCGTAAAACGGCGGCGCAGTTCCGGCAAACACTGTCTCAGTGGTGTAATGAGCCGACCGGTGAGGCCTTGATGAATCTGGCGATTTTTGTAGATGCCAAAGCGGTTGCCGGTGATGAAAGTTTATTAAACGAGTTAAAGCAACAATTGGCGCGTACCTTGTCGGATGATGCCGGTATGTTAGGACGGTTTGCGCGTGCGGTCGATTTATTCGATACGCAAAGCAGCGGATTCTTTGCGCAATTGCTTTATCGCGAAAGCAGTGCGCGCATGGATATTAAAAAAATGGGCACCTTTCCTGTGGTGCATGGTATCCGGGCGCTGAGTCTGGAAGCACGTTTAACAGAAACGAATACCTTTGATCGTATTGCGCGATTAACGCATGCCGGGGTGTTGGATGAAGGTCTTTCCAGGGATCTGGCTGAGGCGCTGAGTTATATGATGGATTTACGCCTGAAGGCTGGTTTAGCTGGTCAGACAGTATGTTCACTGGAACACAATTGCAATCAGATCGACACCGAATCCCTGACGACCATTGAGCGTGATTTACTTAAGATGGCATTGCAGGTCGTTAAGCGATTTAAGGCAATGATACATCAGCACTTTCATCTGGGGACTTTTTAATGTTAAGCCGTTTGCGACGTGCATGGGCCCGGCGGCAATTAACTGACCAGCGCTATGCTTATTTATTTGATGAACATCCCGATGAATTTGTGAGCTTTGACTGTGAAGCGACCAGTCTGGATATAAAAGAAGCAGAAATTTTATCTATAGGCGCCGTCATCATTCGTGGTAATACTATCGTAAGCAGTAGTGCATTTTATGTTTTGGTTAAACCGGAAGGTATTATGCAGGCAAGTAATATCAAGGTGCATGGCTTGCGTCCCAAAGATGTTTCCAACGGCATCCCTGCTGCGGATGCTGTGCGTCAGTTACTCGATTTTATCGGAGGCCGCCCTTTGGTTGGTTACTATCTGGAATACGATATCGGACTGATCAATAAAATTCTTAAACCCTTAATCGGTATCGGCCTGCCGCAGCGTGCTATCGAAGTGTCACGTTTGTATTATGATCAGGAGTTAAAAAACAACCCGGATGGCTATGTGGATTTGCGTCTGGCATCGATGATCGAAAAATTGAAATTCCCTGATTTGCCCCGGCACGATGCATTGAATGATGCGATTAACGTCGCGTTGATGTATCTGACCCTGATGGCGCGCGGGTAAGGAGAGCTGGGTAGTGACGTATTCTTTTTCGCTGCGGCTGGTTTGAAATTGGGCGTGCACAGAGTTGTTGTATTTTCGAAAATATAAATGCAGTGACATGTGATATTAATATCAATATCAATATCAATATTAATAGTTAATTCATTTGAACTATACCTTATGCATGATTAATTGCTGCTGCGTGCCTTTATTTCATTTCTCAGAAATTCCCATACCACGGGGTCAGTCATGGCTGCCACATTGATACGCATGCGGGTCGATGGTTGCTGGTTGGGGGAAAACATACTGCCAGGCGAAAGCAGAATGCCTTGTTCTAATGCAAATTCAGCCAGAGCATTCGTGTCGCAACCGGCATCGACCCATAAAAACATGCCGGCCGGGGTAAATATGTCTACCTTGATACCGATGTTCTCTAAACGTTTTGCCGTAGACAGGCGCACCGGGTCCAGCTTGCTGCGGACCCGTTCAATGTATTTGCGATAATGACCTTCCGATAGGACTTTGTATACGATTCGTTCATTGATTTCGGTCGTGGTTAATGTGGACAGCATTTTGCGGTCGGACAGCCGGCTGGCTAGCTCATGTGAAGTGGCAATGAAACCAACCCGTAAATTTGCTGCCAGTAGTTTCGAAAATCCGCCAAGATAAATCACGCGATTTAACTGATCTAAACTCGCCACACGCGTCGCAGGCTGGATAGTGCTTCCGGGATGTAAATCACTATAGATATCGTCCTCGACAATAATGAAGTTGTATTGCTCTGCCGCTTTTAAAACCTGGAACGCTTTTGCCGCCGACATGGAAGTTGAGGTCGGATTATGCAAGACTGAATTGGTAATATATAACTTGGGTTGGTGTAGTGCCGCCATTTCACATAGCGCTGTTATATCCGGCCCGTCTTGCTGACGTGGCACGCCGATCACCTTGACGCCCAGCACTGCAAATGAACCAAACATCAGGAACCAGGCCGGATCATCGACAAGGATGGTATCTCCGGCATGTGCAAATTCGCGCGCCACCAGATCTAGCGCCTGGGTTACGCCGGAAGTGGTAATCAATTGTTCTGGCGTGGCGGCAATTTCCAGCTCGGCCAGGCGTAGCTGCAGTTGCTGGCGCAAGGGATAAAAACCTTGCGGTGCCCCGTAGTGCAGCAGCAGGTTCTGATTCAATCGGCTCACCGCGCGCAATCCGTTCGCCACCAATTCACCTTCCAGCCAGTCATGCGGTAATACGCCGGAACCGGGCATTTTGTGCGGCGGCATTTGCCTGAACATATTTCGTACCAGCCACACGACATCAAGTTGTTGCGGGTTGCCTGGAGCCTGTGCTGCGGCACGCATTGGTGCCCGGTCACGGACAAAAAAACCTGATCCGCGCCGGGACTCCAGATAGCCGCGCGCAACTAATCGGTCATAAGCCTCAACAATGGTAAACCGCGAAACCGCGAGCAATTCGGCGTGGATCCGGATTGAAGGCATGCGCGACCCGGTACGCAGTAATTTATCGTCGATCTTATTTTCAATGATGCGCACGATCTGGTCGACCAAGGTGTCATTGGAATCCCGAATTAAGGTTTGACTGCTGTTGTTCATCTCAATCCCCAAAATGAAACTGTACTGTTAAATCTACCGTAACGGTATAACAATTAACTGAATAAGTGTATCGGTACTGTATAGCTTGTGTCGGCTAGTATAGCGTTGTTGACGAACTAAACTATCCAGAAAGCCATTTATGTCATTTATCCTCCCAAACAAGCAACAGTTAGCTGCCGCCGCGCAAGTGGTATATGACGCAATGCCAGCCACCCCGCAATATTCCTGGCCCCTGATTAATCAGGCACTGGGCTGTGAAGTTTGGATCAAACATGAAAACCATACTCCTACCGGCGCCTTCAAGGTCCGGGGTGGATTGGTTTATTTGCATGAATTAGCAAATCGCGCGCCCGTAGTCAGACACGTGGTATCAGCGACACGCGGCAATCACGGCTTGTCGGTCGGATTTGCAGCAAGACGTCATGGCATGACAGCACATATTGTGGTGCCACACGGGAATAGTTCGGAAAAAAATAATGCCATGCGTGCCTTAGGCGTTGACTTGATTGAATATGGCAGCGAATTTCAAGACTGCCGCGAATATGCCGCCAATCTGGCGAAGAAAAATGACTGGCACATGATTCCATCGATGCACCCTGACCTGGTATCGGGCGTTGCCAGCTATTGGGTGGAATTATTTACGGCTCAACCCGACCTGGATGTGATCTTTGTTCCAATCGGACAAGGCTCCGGTATTTGTGCCGCGGCCGCGGCCAAACAAGCGCTGGGAGTAAAGACCCGCATCATTGGCG
>CAIWPG010000268.1 GCA_903914535.1 uncultured Oxalobacteraceae bacterium | reverse complement strand
GCAGATAATGACTTGATTGGTGTTCTTAACAGCGAATTCAGATCGTTCATCTGAAACTGCGGCGTTTGCACCGCAACGTTATACACAACACCATTAGCCGGGTTCAGCCAGAACCCCGGCGATGTTTGCGTACTGCCAGACAAAGACAACAATAAATTCTGCGTCACATCCAATGTATTCAGACCCAGCTGTTTAATTTGAGTACGATCTACTTTTAATGCCAGTGTAGGCTGATTAATTTTTTGGTGAATATGTACATCCACGCTACCCGGAATTTGTCTGACTTTTTTCATCAACTGGCTGGCAAAACGATAATTCACCGGTAAATTGGCACCGGAAATCTGAATATCGAGTGCCGCAGGCAAGCCAAAATTCAGAATTTGCGTCACAATATCGGCCGGTTGAAAGAAAAATTCCACCCCGGGAAAACGCTCAGGCAGCAGCCGGCGCAAACGATCGACATAAATAATGCCCGGCTGGTGGCCTTCATTCAGTGATACCAGAATTTCACCATCCATAGTGCCTATTGTGCCGGCATTACTATAAGACAAGTTAATACCACTGTTGGGCAAACCCAGATTATCCAGAATCGTACCAAGTTCAGCCGCAGGAATAACTTCACGGATCACTTTATCCACTTCATCGGCTAAACGGGCAGTTTCTTCAATACGGGTGCCGGTCGGGGCACGCATATGCAAGCGAATCTGACCCGAATCTACGCTGGGGAAAAAATCCCGTCCCAATACAAAAACCAGTCCGCACGACAAGATACAAAATCCTAAAAATACCCCGCCAAATGCTTTGCGATGCGTCAGCAATTTCGACAGAATAATGATGTAACCACCGCGAAACAATTCAAAACCGGCATCAAACCGACGATAAACCCGTTGCAATAAGCTGGTGCTGGCAGCAGCTTCAGCATGAGCACTGCCCATCATCAGCATAACCATAGTAGGCACCAGGGTACGCGATAACACATAGGAAGCGAGCATGGCAAACACCACCGCCTCAGCCAGTGGTACAAACAAGAAGCGCGCCACGCCTGCCAGAAAAAACATCGGAACGAATACAATACAAATACACAAAGTGGAAACCAGAGCAGGAATAGCAATTTCACCGGCACCGTCCAGAATTGCTTTATGCAAATCCGAACCCATGTGCAAATGGCGTTCGATATTTTCTATCGTCACCGTAGCATCATCCACCAGAATCCCCACCGCCAGCGCCAGACCGCCCAGAGTCATAATATTGATCGTTTCCCCGAGCGCATTCAGAGCTAATATGGAAGATAAAATCGATAAGGGAATTGACACTGCAATAATGCACGTACTGCGCCAGTTACCCAAAAACAGCAAAATCATAGCCGCTGTCAGGCATGCCGCTATCAACGCTTCATGAATCACACCGCTAATCGCTGCTTTAACAAATACCGACTGATCAAACAGCGTATTAATTTTTAACTCTTTCGGCAGCGACTCAATTACACCCGGCATTAAACCACGCAGGGTATTCACAATATCCAGCGTTGATGATCCGCCATTTTTTAACACCGAAAGCAAAACACCGCGTTCGCCATTCTGGCGCACAACGTTAGTTTGCGGCGTAAAACCGTCACGGACCCGTGCCACTTCGGATAAATACGTGGTTGAACCATTTTTAGACAATACCGGGATATTATTCAAGCCGGCGATAGTATCCGGTGAGCCATTCAAACTAACGGTAAACTCGGTTTCCGCCATTTTCATAGTACCCGAAGGCAGTACCAGATTTTGTGTATTGACGGCACTCACCACATCATTTGGTGTCAAGCCCTTAGCCAGCAGCGCCTGATTATCCAGATCAACCGAAATTACCCGTGATTTTCCGCCGTAAGGATAAGGAATAGCAGCGCCGGGAACACTGATCAGTTGCGGACGCAAAAAATTAAGTGCGGTATCACTGAGCGCCTGCTCCGTCATAGACGGGCTGGATAAGCCAAGCTGAATAACCGGAATACTGGAAGCCGAATACTTGATAATAAGCGGCGGTGTAATACCGGGAGGGAGTTGTCTGATCGCTGCCTGTTCAATCGCGACTACCTGCGCAATTGCCGTCTGAATATTGGCATTTGGCTGAAAAAATATTTTAATAATCGAAATGCCGGCCAGCGACTGCGATTCAATATGCTCGATATCATTAACCGTGGTGGTCAGAATACGCTCATTGGCTCCGGCAATCCGCTGTCCCATTTCCTGTGCAGATAAACCGTTATAACTCCAGATAACACTAATTACTGGAATATTTATATCTGGCAAAATATCGGTTGCCATTTTGGTCAACACCAGCGGCGTTGATAATAAGATTAACAATGCCATTACGATAAACGTATAAGGCCGCCGCAGTGCCGTGAGAACGATCCACATCTTAAGTTATTTTCCGGTCTGAATTTATCGTTTGTTAAATTACTTTAGCCAGCAACACATATGCCGCTGCGCTTTCGATGTCAGATTATAATGGAATTTGCCTTTGGGCATTTTTACTGCTTACAATAAGAAACAATAGAGTTCCAAATGAAAGATGGAGCAGGAATAAAAAAAGCACCGGTTTGAACTGCACCGGTGCTTTTTTTATTAAAACAATTAACTACATAATTATTTACTGCGGCTTTTGTATTCACCGGTACGTGTGTCAATTTCAATCTTATCGCCAATTTCAACAAACAAAGGACAAGGAATATTGAAACCAGTTGCGATTTGTGCCGGTTTCAGTACTTTACCGGATGTATCACCCTTAACTGCAGGTTCAGTGTAAGTCACTTCACGCACTACCGTTGTTGGCAATTCAACAGCGATTGCTTTACCGTTGTAAAATACCACTTCACAAGCCATACCGTCTTGCAGGTAGTTCAGGGCGTCAACCATGTTTTCGCCTTCAACTTCAAACTGCTCATAGTCTGCATCCATGAATACATACAACGGATCAGCAAAGTAAGAATAAGTTACTTCTTTTTTGTCTAACTGGATAACTTCAAATTTATCATCCGCTTTATAAACTGTTTCCTGGCCTGAACCATTCAACAAATTTTTCATTTTCATTTTTACAACAGCAGAATTACGGCCAGATTTATTGTATTCAGCTTTTAATACCACCATTGGCTCTGGGCCAACCATAATAACGTTGCCTACGCGGACTTCTTGTGCGGTTTTCATAAAGTATCTACTTAATGTGAATTGATCAGGTGACTTGGGGATGTTTGCAGTTATCCGACGCAAGCCTTGCCAGCAGCAGGGCCGAAAACCGTTTTAAACTTACCAATAGTGCATCCATTTTCTGGATTTACTCAATTGCGCAGAATTGGTAAGTTCAAAAAATTAAGCCCTGTATTTTAACTTATTTTTTGAATAAACTGGCATAAGCTCTGCGCCAAACTATTTTTTTTGAAAAGCTGATGACTCCAGCCTTGTGCAAAATAGTGCAATAAAGATAAATTTTCATTAAGCAAGAACCAATCCGGCTCCCCCTGACCATTCCAGGCAAGCCAGAAATTCCGGTAGGATGCCAATAAATGCTCCGGCATTCCCACTTCATATTGCCGCATAAATGCCTGCAATTTATCCAGATGCGCATCCTGTTCCTGCGGGTAAATTTGCCAGACCATCGTTTTTCCGGCCAGTTGAGCACGTACAAACGAATCTTCGCCACGCACAAAATTGACATCGCATGCCCACAACAACCGGTCATACTGGTCTTGCGACATAAAAGGGATCACAATCAGCGTCAGCGCCCCCGTTCTGAAAACACGAATCTCCACATTATTATCAGAAACAAAGCCGGCATGCGCCTCAATGGCTTCTGTTGCCACACCTTGCGGAACAAAACAAATCACAGGATCAGCACTTGCGCTCCACGCAGCCAGCAATGGCCGCACCGGGGCATCCGGATAACAAAAAAGCGAAACTTTACACGATGCCATTAATTCAGCAACAGATAGTCCCTCCGCCCCAAAAGGAACACCAATACCGTTAAAAAAATCAACGATAGCCGCTGTATCAAGCTGAAACTGCTCACGCTGATGCACCAATTCCGGCTCAATCAATAAACCGCCGGTACGATCAGTAAAACCCGGAAAAAAAAAGTATTTTTTTAAACCCAGTGACGGATGCAAAGAAGCCAATTCATGACACCCTTCCACCCAGGCTTCTGCACTCAGGTAATCCAGATTAATCCACACCGGCGGTTTATCACATTTAGCCATAGCCGATTCATACCATGCAGGCAACGCACAGGCAAATGCCTCAATAACCACGGCAGCAACCACAAAGCCCCCCCCGCCGCCGCTGGCGACAACAGCAGCAGTCGCCTCTTCAGGCCAGCGTCCGATCAGTACACTCATACAACTTTGCATTTCCTGTAAGGGCTGAATATCGGCACAAATCTGCTTAAAGCTGAGTAAATCATCCACCCACAATGTAACCCGGTAAAATTCCGTCATCTGACGTGCCAGCCGCCAGCACACCCCGATATCGCCAAAGTTATCCACGACCCGGCAAAAAATATGCAGGGTGGGCAACATAACAGGAGTTGTGACAACGGATGGAGCGGGAATAAAAACAGCATTCATAAATTCAGCCGGATTTCGTTTCAATAAGGAATGGCTGGCTAGTCAGGTCAACCCGATACGTGCCGCCATGTTAACGCATTATTCAACTGCAATGCTCAGCAATCATGACCAGCGGCGGAAAAATCTGAAGCATTACCCCGGGCAAGGGAACTGCACTGCATAACAGAAACAGCCGGATGTGCCAGACTAAAGCACGCTCCTGCACCGGCAATATCAGGCGCTTCCGGACGGATTTTCCTGATACTCCTTAAAAAAAACCGGCGCTGGCGCAGGGAACGGATAAAAAGACCGGAACAGTGAGCCTGGCAGCGACCACACGGTTATTTTTTTTCAACGACAACAAAATCAGCCTTAAATGCCACACCTGCCATCACAGTGCCGATACGGCATTCAAACCCGGCCGGACTGACCACACCGGGATCTTTAAAATTTCCCGATATATGAATAACTGCATTGGCACCCAATGCCTCTGCCTGTTTTTTAAGTGCCAGCATGGCAGAGACAAATACCCAGTTACACGCCATTTCATCTGACTTACCAAAAGCGCTGGTGCGCTGACTGGTCACATCTTCACCCAGCTTTTTTATGACGACCGGATTATCCTGACCTGCGAAATAAAACCTGACACTGTCACCAAGACGTTCCTGCGCAGCATTTTCCGCCATAGCAGCAGCAATCGGCAATACAAGCTTTTTATCCGCGGCCTTTACCGCCTGCATTGCTGTCAGCATGACGCTGGCAGTAACTATCATCAATATCAATTTTTTCATCTTTTCACCTTAAAAAATAACGACCAGACCGGACAATAAAACTGACAGGACAAATCACCTGCCATGCAAACTACTAACGATATCGTTTAAAAATAAGCGAAGTATTAATACCGCCAAAAGCAAATCCGGCTACAACAACTCGCTGACTCATGCCAGGCCTCCATTTACAGAAATAACCTGGCGCGTCACATAGGCAGCATCATCTCCCATTAAGAAATTGACGACAGCTGCCACTTCATCCGGGCGCCCGACACGCCCTGCCGGTATCATATGAAGCATTTCCCTGATAGGTACATTACGTATCATTTCCGTTTCAATTAACCCGGGAGCTACACAATTAACGGTAATTTCACGACTGGCTAATTCAGCAGCCAGCGCCTTTGTTGCTCCCATGATGCCCGCTTTAGCCGCGCTATAATTCACCTGCCCCCGATTCCCGGTCAGACCGGAAACAGAAGCAATCGTCACAATACGCCCGGGTTTCCGGCGTCGTACCATCGGCATAGTAAGCGGATTAAGCACATTAAAAAACCCATCCAGATTGGTCTGAATCACACTATCCCAGTCCATTCCCGACATCGCAGGAAAAGCATTATCACGTACCATCCCGGCATTACAAACCACCCCGTAATAGCAACCATATTGTTCTATATCCGCCAACAACACTGAAGAGGTGGCGATACGATCACTTATATCGAATTGCAACAGGCGACATTGACGACCGGTTGCCAAAATAGTTTTTTTAACTAATAAAGCTTCATTCACCTGAGACCGGCAATGCAAGACAATGTCATAGCCACTACGAGCCAGGCGCAGAGCAATAGCTTTACCAATACCCCGTGATGACCCGGTCACCAATACGCTTCTATTCATGACGTATCCTCATTGTTGGTTTCCCTGTAAAAACATAATGGCGTTCAGGCTGAAAAACCATAAGCGCGGCCTTTGCTATAGTCGTGGTGTCAGTGACGGAAAGCAGACAAAAAACCAATTTTGGCCGGCACATTGTGCAAACGTGCCTCTGCCCGGCATAAGCAGCAATCGTCTGTGCCATATATTCCATGCCCGCCCGGCCGTTCCCTCAGCCCGGACTTCAGAGCTGACATCATTCCGGGGCTGCCGGTGCTGCCTGTACCGTCAGCCTGTAATGAAACCGGCGATTATTCAGGACAACAGTGCCGCTCCAGCGCGGCATAGCGGTATAACTGATCTCCGTCACAATGTCGTCATTCATATACAAAATACGTCGCAACGGCTGATCTTCAATCCACCAGCCCGGCGGTAACGCACGACGGACAGATTCCAGCGGCCAGAGTATTAGTTGCATATCAGACAATACATCTTCTGCATGCAACTCTGCAGGCACCATAGGATGTGCCCACCACGTTAATTCTTCACCGTCATAAGACAGACTCAATACACGCTGGCCAAACGCCAGACCAATCATCTCCAGACGCACCGGATTAATTTCAAGTGCAAAATCCAATTCATCGGTACGGCCAATCCGCTCGACTTTCATATGCTGATGCACCGAAATTGACCCGCCTAATTCCTGTGGTGCCAGAGTTAAATCCAATTTAACCGGGGCATTGGCCTGCCCCGGCTGTACTGATTTTTCTGCCGGTGATGCCTGTTTTACGGTTCGAGGGCTTAACGTTGCAGCAGGTGGCGATACTATTTTTACTGCCGGCGTCGCAGCGCATGCACTCAGAAGTAGTGTCAGCACCACAGATCTGCCCCACTTCGCCTGACGCAATAAGAGCCTCAGAGATACATCTTCTGCCACAATGGCTTGTAATCGCCCCATATCATCCCCTGCATAACGATCAAAAAACCAGGCTCTGCCATCACCAGCAAGCAGCACCCGCCCCCTGACGGAATAAATCAGTACCACACATCAAAACCGGTACATCGCAACCATACTGACGCAATAAAGCCGCCGCCAGCGCTCCTGCCGGACCGGGTCCGATACTCCGTCCTCACCTGACTTTTTTGCCAATTGAGCCAGAGAGCCTACCGTATTGAGCAAGTGATTTTTAAAAAGGGTAATCCGATTATGTTGTATCTGTATTGACGACACCCAGTCAGACAATGCCTGAACACCACTGAGTTTATGCTGAGCAATCAGCTGTGCCAGCCGTTTTTTAAGCTGCTCTTCGCGCTGGCTGAACCGGCGTAAATTCCAGTTCATAATTGTGCCGGCTCTTCTGACAGAATAGCCTCATTCCCGGTCGGTATTGCGGACAGTACGATCGTAGTCCGGTCACCACTAACTTCATTAATCGTAATATTATTCACATAATCTGCACCATCCGGGCTGATACCATTGGCAGCCCTGACAGCCCTGGCCAGGCCGGGTGCCTGCACCTTAAGTAGTACTGACCATTTGCCGGACTCAGGTCGTGCATTAACATCAAACAAGGATTCGGGCTGCCCAAGATCTCCGGCTGACAGAGAAAACAGCCGCTGATTAATCATACGCACGACAGGTTCTTGCCCGGCATCCAGCCGCATGGTGACCTTACCACTCTGGTAATTAACAATGTCATCGTGCATCCGCCTTAAGGTAGCAGGAAAAAGCTGTAACGTTTTACATAGCGCCCCCCTGCCACTCACGGCACAAAAACGCCCTCGTGATTCCAGTGGCCTTTTCATACCATTTTCCAAAACAACAGGCATATATCAGGCAAAAAACCTGCGTCATTCATAAGCGACTCCGGCACTCATGACAAACTCCGTAAATGACGGGCGCAACGCAGCACCAGATTAAAAAACAAATGGGGAAAACGCAGCAACATCCCAAAAAACAAAAAGATATGCATACGCGTAATTAATAAATTATCGCGCCAGAAAAGAAAATGTGAGACACCATTCGCCGGATACGTGAGCATAGTCGGTAAATTAATAATTTCTTTACCATCCCACAACAGACGCACCAAAATTTCAGTATCAAACTCCATGCGATTACCCAGATTATTTTTAGCAGAAACTGCCATAACCGCCTGTACCGGATACACCCGGAAACCACACATCGAATCTTTAATTTGCAGCGATAACGTATTAATCCAAACCCATAAATGAGTGAGATAACGCGCATATAAACGTGATTTTTGCGCCGTCATCTCATAAACGGGGTAGCCAACAATAATGGCATCAGGGTACTGCCTGGCCATTGCAGAAAAATAAGGAACATCTGCAATACAATGCTGCCCGTCTGCGTCTACCTGTAACACATGCGAATAACCCTGCCAGACTGCACAGGTGATACCAGACAGTACAGCAGCACCCTTACCACAATTCGTTTTATGACGTACCAGGCTTAACTTATCCGGTTCAGCGGCAAGCAGGGCATCAAGCACACGGGCACACGCAGCCGAACAACCGTCATCAACCAGAATGCACGGCAAATCATGTGACAGCAACTCTGCCACCACATCACCAATAGCATGCTCATGATCGTAGACCGGAATCACCACACACAAATTAACGAGCGGCTTTTTTACGAGCGTCAGCATCGGCAATCACCCCCTCAGAAAATAAAATGTTTCCGCCGGAGTGCTGCCCTGCCAGTGAAAAATACCGGATACTCCTGGTCTCATACTTAAGGTCATCTGCAACTTCATACGTAAGGTTTAGCTCAGATCCGGTAAGATGCAGCAGTCGTTTAAAACGGAATCGAAACAACATTTCAATGCCAGACAGTGTTCCCATCAACAAGTAAGAAATAATCCTTGTGTAAAACGACCATATGACACCAGATGCCCATAATGCGGTACCTGCTGCAATCGCTCCGCCAACTAAAAAACCACACCAGATTGCCACACAGACCAGCATCAGCAACGCTGATTCACTACACGTTCAAAACGATTAGCAGCAAGAAGATAAGAATCACTAAATCCGGAAAACATGGGGAAAAAATACGTATCACAAACAAGCAGTAAGAAACGCGGCTCACCTTCAGAAAGCAAGCTGCAAGCCTCAGTCACTTCATGCTCAATCGTGCTGTTTCCGGCGGCAGATGCCAGGTAACCCGCCGTATCATGACGCGAACTGAAAATAACAGAAATATCTGTACGGACATCCATGAATTCGATTTGCTGTGTAAGATTATTTTGCACGTTACAACTCCACTAAATAACAAAAAAATTCAACTACAGTGCCATAGTTTTCAAACAAGATACCCAGACAACTTTCTGTAAATTTTCTTAAAGAATTACCTGTAAAATCAATATATTATTTTTACGGCGCTTTTTTATTAGATCAAAAAAAATGGGAATTTGCCAGTTTTGTGCCGTTATAAAAATGAAGGTGTTGCGTAGGCTGGCGAAATTGAGAAATACGGATGATAATGATCAACACAATTGCCAAATCACAAGGATATCAACGCCATACTGACCCGAGCTAAATCCCGGGATTGCGGCCATACGAATTACAACTGGCGCAAAAGTGACTACCTGTTTTTATTTAAGGCTGACTACAATGCCAAGCACATCAGCCGGAGGAGAACCGGCTGCCAATGGCCGGCGCATCTGCACGGGGCAATGCCATACAGAAAATGAAGACGACGCTGCGCTGATCAACAGCAACGCAGCCGGGGTATCTGGTTTAATCTGGCTGATTCATTAAGTTAAGAAAAACAAATATCAATGCAGGTATTTATTTTTCTGCTTAGTCACAGAACAACTACTGGCAAAAACGATCAGTTGTTCAATTCAGTAAATAAACTGAATTACTCTGTTTAGCATCAAGCCGAAATACACTCACGGCTGTAGCCAGATCGTTTGCCTGATCCTGCAAGGTAGAAGTAGCTGCTGCCGCCTGTTCGACCAGAGCGGAATTTTGCTGAGTCACTTCATCCATTTGCACTATCGCCTGATTAATCTGCTCAATACCGGTGGTTTGCTCATTGCTGGCCGCTGTAATTTCACTCATCACATCGGTCACCCGCTGAACATTGTCGACGATTTCCTGCATAGTCACCCCGGCCTGAGCGACCAAGGTAGTTCCGGCATCCACTTTATCCACAGAATCGCTGATCAGGACATTGATTTCTTTCGCGGCGGCAGCACTGCGTTGTGCCAGATTACGCACTTCTGAAGCCACTACAGCAAATCCCCGGCCCTGTTCGCCGGCACGCGCAGCCTCAACTGCCGCATTCAGCGCCAGAATATTCGTTTGAAATGCGATACCATCAATCACACTGATGATATTAACAATTTTTTTTGCAGATGCGTTTAACGCATCCATTGTCTCTATTACCTGAGAAACCACCACGCCACCCTTAACTGCACTACCGGATGCAGATACTGCCAGCTGGCTGGCCTGCCGCGCATTATCTGCATTCTGTTTCACTGTACCGGTCAGCTCTTCCATTGCGGCAGCAGTTTGTTCCAGTGAACTGGCCTGTCCTTCCGTGCGTGATGATAAATCCAGGTTGCCGGCAGCAATCTGACCGGAAGCAGTTGCAATCGTCTCGGTACCGGAACGTACTCTGGAAACAATTCCTATCAGGTTTTTTTGCATAGACGATAAAGCACGGACCAGATCGCTGATTTCATCCTTGCCGGATGTAATAAGAGCTTGCGTCAAATCACCTTGCCCGATGCGCTGCGCTGCAACCAGAGCAGAATCCACACCGCTGGTAATACTGCGGGATAAACTCCGGCTGGTAAAAATGGCCGTCGCTACAACCACGACCAATAACACGGCTCCCACCAGATATAACTGCTGAAAATCTTCCTGAACTTCCATCTGAGCCTTGCGGACATTGGCAATTTCACCATCAACCAGATCTTGGGTCACTTTAATATAATCTTGTGTAACAGGTACAAATTTGCTTTGCACCAAAGCACGCGCACCCGCTTCATCGCCGGCGACCTTCAAGACATTAACCTGATCACGCTCAGCAAGCCACAAAGTACGTATTTCTGACACTTTTTCAGCGCGTTGTTTTGATCCGGCATCTGTGGCATGAGCCAGAAAAGTATGTTGTGTCTCTGTAACTCCGCGGCTCGTGGCTGCCATCGACTCTTTAAAGAAATCAAGCATATCTCCGCCGTCTGCATAAGCCACAGCCAAAGATCGTGCAGAATTCTGGCGTACATCTCCCTGCCAGCGCCCCGCCAACTCCTGCAACACGGCCGAATGTTCCATACGTGCAGTCGCTTCGATGACTCTTTGCATACGCCAGACACTCACTCCGGCCAAAATAAAAAAAATGACCACAATCACGGAAAAACCAAGATTAAGTCGGGTAGAAATTTTTAAATTCTTCATGAATATATCCCAATATGCGCTTATTAAAAGTCTATACCGACTCAGGGCAACAGAGTAAAACATTAACTAAAAAAATAAACTTTCAGTTAATATTTCAGCCGATAGCTTCCGCGCCCTGCATATTCATATAATCAGAACTCTACCCAATCATCGCTGCTTGCTACCGTTGTCGTCACCCGGGGAGCTGGTGCCGGTGCTGGTGCCGGTGCCGGCACTGATGATGTTTTTACTGTTTTTCGAATGACAGGCGCCACAATCCGGGTACGCGCAGACACCCCGGCCGTATACTTACTGTCTATCTGAAATACACTAACCACTTGTATCAGCTTATCCGCCTGATTATGCAAACTTGCTGCGGCAGCCGATGCTTCTTCTACCAGAGTGGCATTTTGCTGAGCAACCTGATCCATTTGTGCAATTGCCTGGTTGACCTGTTCAATACCAATGCTCTGTTCCTGACTGGCAGCTGTAATTTCACCCATGATATCCGTCACACGACGCACACTGGCAACCACTTCGTCCATCGTTCTGCCCGCATCATCAACCAGTCTGCTACCGATAGTAACTTTATCAACCGAATCACCGATCAGCGTTTTAATTTCTTTTGCCGCCGCGGCACTGCGTTGTGCCAGACTGCGTACTTCAGAAGCCACCACAGCAAAACCACGCCCCTGCTCACCGGCACGCGCCGCTTCTACCGCCGCATTCAGCGCAAGAATATTGGTCTGAAACGCAATTCCGTCGATAACACTGATAATATCGACAATTTTTTTGGATGAATCATTAATTGATGCCATCGTATCAACCACCTGCGAAACAACGGTTCCGCCCCTGATAGCCACATCGGAAGCCGATACGGCAAGCTGGTTAACCTGCCGGGCATTATCAAAATTTTGCTTAACTGTACCTGTCAACTCCTCCATAGAAGCAGCAGTTTTTTCCAGAGAGCTGGCCTGCTCTTCCGTACGTACCGACAAGTCCAGATTACCTGCCGTAATCTGGCTGGATTCAGTCGCAATCGTATTGGTACTGATACGGACTTCACCGACAATATTAACCAGACTGGAATTCATGTCCTTCAGTGCCTGCATGAGCCGGCCTGTTTCATCACCGGATAAAACATCAATGCGCTGCGTCAGGTCACCGGCAGCAATACCACGGGCAATTTTAACAGCGGCATCCAGCGGACTGGAGATACTACGAACCAGCCAGACACAAAAGAATGCGGCCAGTATCAAACAAAAAATAATCGCTGCGATACAGCATATACGTACAATGGTATAGACCCGTTTTGCTTTTTCGTATTCACTTTTACCCACATCCAGCTGCAACTTAAGCAAAGCATTGATCCCTTGTCTTACCGGAAAAAAGAGTTGCGTCATTGCACCATGTACCAACAAGGTGCTCTGCGGAATATCCTGTGCACGCAAAGCAGCCATTGTCGGCTTAACGGCATCACTGAGAAATTTATCGCGATCCAGAACAAACTGATCAGCGAGTTTCTTTTCATCCGGCGTAAGATAAGTCGCGGTATATTCGCTCCATACCTTATTAGCAGTTTCTATATCGGCGTCAACCTCATTCATTTTTGCGTTTATATCAGCAGAATCACCAGACACCGCTTCGGCAATTGCCAACTGGGTCCGGTTCATCATACGTACAATCTGATCTAATTGTCCAAGACAAACAAGCCTGTCATCGTAGATGGTTTTCATCGAATCGTTAGACAAACCAAGACTAATAATGCCGATGAGTGCACCAACAATCAATTGAACAGATAAAAAGCCAATAATAAAAATGAGACGTGACTTAATACTGGAATTCTTAAACATTTTATACTCCGGGAAAATAATAAAATTAAATCACTTGTGCACTGCATATGTTTAACCGGCTCATCTGCTATGAGTCATATCCCATCTGTCACTTGTCACAATATAATTTACTTCTGATAATGCAGGAACACAGCAGAAAATTTTCTTATGTCTGTTTTTATGACAGACATGCCATATTTTCATCCATATTTTTTAAATAGTAAGCAACAGAAGCTTGTGACACAGATCTTTTCTGTCAAACATAAACACGGCAATTTCCGCACGGCAATATCTTACCCGTTTTTTAAAAAATGCCAGGAATTATTACAAGAAACTTATCCAATACATCTCATTTAATAGCGTCATATACAGGATAATCATAATAAATTACGAATGAATAGCAATAAGAAAATGCAATTTAGCATTGAAATAGAAATAGAAACAACTCATCGCCGGATAATTTCAGGATGGTTGTAATTCGGATGATAGTTACACGCTGTATTACTACATGCATGCTTTCAAGCTGGAATAATACACCCATTGTCCGGAGGACATGGGTGTATTCGGGCATACAGGCAGTGTCTTACCCGGGGTTCTGTCAGATGACACCATTTAAAGCAAGTTCATCCAAATATTCTGCAGAAAATCCAAGTACCGCTTGTAAGACCTCACGCGTATGCTCTCCGAGCAATGGCGGTGCGGAACGGTATGTCACCGGAGTTTCAGATAAGCGGATGGGATTAGCCACCAGAGGTACTGTTCCGGCCAGAGGATGGGGCAAATCAATACGCACGCCGCGCGCTTTAATCTGCGGATCATCGAATACCTCTTTTATCGTATTAATCGGCCCGCAGGGAACGCCTGCACCCTCCAGCAACATAACCCACGTCCCGGTAGATTTAAACACGGTGATTTGCCTGATCAGCGGAATTAAAACTTTACGATATTTGACACGCTGTGCATTCGTTGAAAAACGCTCATCGGCAGCCCATTCCGGATGACCGACTAATTTACACAGATTAGAAAACTGGCTATCGTTACCTACCGCTAAAATCATATTACCATCAGCAGTCGGGAAATCTTCGTAAGGTACAATATTCGGATGTGAATTTCCCATCCGTACCGGTGCAGTTCCGCTTGTCAGAAAATTAGAGGCCTGATTAGCAAGACAGGCTGTTTGCACATCCAGTAATGCCAGATCAATATGCTGCCCCTGTCCTGTACGTTCACGGTGCGTAATGGCTGATAAAATCGCCACCGAAGCATACAATCCGGTAAGTACGTCAGTCAGGGCAACTCCTACCTTTTGCGGCCCGGCTCCCTCTTCTCCCTCACGCCGGCCGGTGATACTCATCAGGCCGCCGAGGCCCTGAATTAAAAAATCATACCCGGGGCGTGCTGCATATGGGCCGGTCTGCCCGAAACCGCTGATGGAACAATAAATCAGACCCGGATTCTCAGCGCGCAGACTTTCATGATCCAGACCATACTGCTTCAACCCGCCGACTTTAAAATTTTCTAAAACAACATCGGCATGCCGGGCAAGATCACGGATAATCGCTTGCCCCTCTTTGCTGGTCATATCAACGGTAACCGATTTTTTATTCCTGTTAGCGCAAAGATAATATGCCGATTCAGAGGTATCCGTTCCTTCCTGATCTTTCAGGTAAGGAGGCCCCCAGGCACGGGTATCGTCGCCTGTTTTCGGACGCTCTACCTTAATCACATCTGCGCCAAGATCGGCGAGAAGCTGACCGGCCCAGGGGCCGGCCAGCACCCTGGATAAATCAAGTATCCGCAAGTGGGAAAGTGCTCCGCTCATAGTGCACCTTCCTTTTGTCAGTTGGAATAAAAAGCTTGAATACCCGTCTGAGCCCGGCCAAGAATCAGTGCATGTATGTCACTCGTTCCTTCGTAGGTATTCACAACTTCAAGATTAACCATATGGCGGGCAATACCGAATTCGTCGGAAATACCATTACCGCCAAGCATATCACGCGCCAGCCGGGCCACTTCCAGCGCTTTTGTGCATGAATTTCGTTTCATCATCGACGTCAGTTCAACCGCTGCAATACCCTCTTCCTTCATCCTGCCAAGACGCAGACAAGCCTGCAAAGCCAGGGTAATATCGGTTTGCATATTTGCCAGTTTCAATTGAATAAGCTGGTTGGCGGCCAGGGGGCGGCCAAACTGATGACGATCCAATACATACTGACGGGCAGTATGCCAGCAATCCTCGGCAGCACCCAGGGCACCCCATGCAATGCCATAACGGGCTGAATCCAGACAAGTAAACGGGCCTCTTAATCCGCGCACATCAGGAAATGCATTTTCTTCAGGGCAGAATACGTCATCCATCACGATCTCGCCAGTAACCGATGCGCGCAAACCGACCTTTCCGTGAATGGCAGGGGCAGAAAGTCCCTTCCAATTTTTTTCCAGAATAAATCCACGTATCTTGCCTTCGTCATCTTTAGCCCATACTACAAAAATATCGGCAATAGGACTATTCGTAATCCACATTTTAGTACCCGAAAGCTGATAGCCTCCATCTACTTTGCGCGCACGGCTAATCATCCCGCCCGGATCAGAACCAAAATTAGGTTCAGTCAGACCGAAGCAACCAATAAATTCACCACTGGCCAGACGCGGCAGATATTTCTGTTTCTGTTCTTCCGTGCCAAATGTATAAATCGGCACCATCACCAGAGAAGACTGCACACTCATCATAGAACGATAACCAGAATCAACCCGTTCGACTTCGCGGGCAATGACACCGTAGCTGATGTAATTCATTCCTGCGCCGCCGTATTCAGGCGGAATAGTGGCACCGAGAAGACCCAGCTCGCCCATTTCCCGGAAAATGGCAACGTCTGTTGATTCATTTCGAAATGCATTCAAAACACGCGGAGCAAGTTTGTCCTGAGCATAACGATGCGCCGTATCGCGCACCATACGTTCTTCCTCCGACAACTGCATATCAAGACAAAGTGGATCTTCCCAATTGAATTCAGCTTTCATACTTCTCTTTCGTACACTTGGCAACCAAAAAAGTGGCCGGATAATAAAAATAAGGGGAACAACGGAACCTTGTCCTGATCTGCAAAAAAAAACAAGGTGCTACTGCCCGTGCCCCCCTTTTCGAGAAAAGCAAAATAAATTATGCAGAGCGTCATCGTCTGTAGTAAGCCGGCAATGACACCCTTATCTTACATACCGCTAAGACACCAGTATTTAATGGTCAGATAATCTTCCATGCCATATTTTGAACCTTCACGACCGAGGCCGGATTGCTTAACACCGCCAAATGGGGCAACCTCGTTAGAAAAAATACCGGTGTTAATACCAACCATGCCATATTCAAGTTGCTCAGCGACATTCCAGATACGACCGATATCCCGGCTAAAGAAATAAGATGCCAGACCGAATTCCGTATCGTTTGCCATCGCAATAACTTCATCGTCTTCATGAAAACGGAAGATTGGCGCAAGCGGACCAAACGTTTCTTCGCGGGCTACTTTCATGGACTGGGTTACATCAACAAGAATAGTCGGTTCAAAAAAGGTATGACCCAGTGCATGCCGTTTACCGCCCGTCAGAACCCGCGCACCTTTGGCAACAGCATCGGCAATATGGCCTTCGATTTTTTTCACAGCATTTTCATCAATCAGCGGTCCCTGATTAGTGCCTGAAACCGAGCCGTCACCGACTTGCAATTTCTGCACCGCAGCTAATAATTTGGCCGTAAATGCATCATAGACTTTATCTTGTACATAAAGACGATTCGCACATACACAGGTTTGCCCGGCATTACGATATTTGGATGCCATGGCACCTTCAACGGCAGCATCCAGATCTGCATCATCAAAAACGATGAAAGGCGCATTTCCGCCCAGCTCAAGTGATAATTTTTTGATGGTGTCCGCAGACTGACGCATCAGTAAACGCCCCGTCTGCGTCGAACCGGTGAATGAAATTTTACGCACCACAGGATTGCTGGTCATTTCACCGCCGATAGAAGGTGCGTGACCGGTAATAATGCTGAAAATCCCTTTTGGCACGCCGGCCCTGTGTGCCAGTTCAGCCATGGCCAGCGCAGAAAATGGCGTTTGTTCTGCCGGTTTGACGATCATCGGGCAACCGGCAGCCAGTGCGGGGCCCGCTTTACGCGTAATCATAGCGGAAGGAAAATTCCACGGCGTAATCGCAGCGCAAACACCAATGGGTTCCTTGGTAACGATAATACGGCGGCCTTGTGCTGGCGTCGGTATCGTATCACCATAAATGCGTTTACCTTCTTCAGCAAACCATTCAATAAAAGAAGCTGCATAGGTGATTTCACCTTTTGCTTCAGCCAGTGGCTTTCCCTGCTCTGCTGTCATAATAACAGCCAGATCATCGGTATTTGCCAGCATCAGGTCATGCCACTTGCGCAGGATGGCAGAGCGTTCCTTAGCCAGCCGGGTGCGCCAGCCTTTCCATGCCAGATTTGCTGCGCTGATAGCCCTGCGGGTTTCTGCTGCCCCCATATTCGGTACGTGACCAATGACAGCACCGGTTGCAGGATTAGTGACAATAATAGTTTCACCATTATCGGCATCACACCATTGTCCATCCAGATAGGCCTGCTGTCTGAATAGGGTCGGATCATTAAGAGTTAACATAGTGATTATCGGCTTATTAATTGCAAATGGCGGCATCAAGAATGCCGAGCGCTTCAGTCATCAATGCATCACTGATGGTCAGCGGGAAGAGGAAACGGATCACATTGCTGTACACACCGCAAGTTAACAGCAGCAAGCCTTTTTCAAGAGCGCGTGTCTGTACTTGTTTAGTGAAAACAGCATCCGGTTTTCCGGTAAGCGGATCATTAAATTCAACGGCAACCATCGAACCCAAACCACGTATTTCTGCAATTCTTCCTGCTGCACGCGGATCTTCTTTCGTTGCATGTAATTGTTGTTTTAATTGTTGTCCCAATTGCTCAGCACGTTGAATTAATTGTTCATCTTCAATTACATCAAGTACGGCCAATGCAGAAGCAACAGCCAGCGCATTACCGGCATAAGTACCACCCAGCCCGCCGGGGGCCGGTGCATCCATGATTTCCGCTTTACCGCAAACAGCAGACAGCGGCATACCGCCAGCCAGACTCTTTGCCATTGTCATCAGATCGGGAATCACGCCGCAGTGTTCCATCGCAAACATTTTGCCGGTACGGGCAAAACCAGTCTGAATTTCATCAGCGATCAGCAAAATACCGTGCTGGTCACAGATTGCCCGTAACTCTTGCAGAAAAGCGAACGGCGTCACACAGAAACCGCCTTCACCCTGAATGGGCTCAATAATAATTGCCGCAACACGTTTAGGGTCAATATCCGATTTAAATAAGGATTGCAGTGCATGCAAAGCATCTTCAATGGATACGCCATGCAGCGGATTAGGAAACTGAGCGTGATATACATCACCGGGAAAAGGACCGAAGCCGATTTTATACGGATCTACCTTACCGGTTAATGCCATACCTAACATGGTACGTCCGTGGAAGGCACCTGTAAAAGCAATGATGCCGGGACGCCCGGTAGCCGAACGTGCGATTTTTACCGCATTTTCAACTGCTTCTGCCCCGGTAGTGAAGAACGCCGTTTTTTTGGCATGATCTCCGGGAGTTAACTGATTAATTTTTTCGGCAAGTTCAACATAGCTGGCATAAGGAACGACCTGGTAGGCCGTGTGTGTGAAACGTCCCAGTTGCTGTTCGATCGCGGCGATAATTTTCGGATGACGGTGACCGGTATTAAGAACGGCAATACCGCTGGAAAAATCGATATAGCGATTACCTTCCACATCCCATATTTCTGAATTTTCGGCACGCGCCGCATAAAAATTACACATGACACCAACACCGCGTGGTGTGGCTGCATCTTTACGTTCTTTCAAGCTATGATTGGAGTCCATTATTTTCCCGTTTTTAATTAGTTGGCACGTCATACTAATATTTTTATGGCTTACGTAATAGTGCCAATTATTTATCCTGTATAGAACCACTATCTGCGCTGACAAGCGATTGAAAACAAACTGACCCGATGCATACCAGCTATATTCATGTACACACCAGAGGAAACACAAGGTAATTAGCAGTAAAAAAAGCGATATTGCACAGATATTTTTTTACTTAAATTTCTTGTCTTAACAGATAAAAATGCGTAAATAAATTGCTGAATTATGTATATATATCAAATAAATTGAGCAAAATTTTGATGTGGCTCCTAAAAATCTCAATAAAACAGATATTTTTAAGGCCAAAGATGACGCGCCTGATTTTTTAACATCAGGCGACGTATTGACGTTGATATTGCGTGAGTAAAAATGGGAGCCAAACAAAAAATATATATTACGACCTGGTCTGCGCCTGTATGGCATGTGCCAGCAATTTACCGTAATAAACGATTTTATCCATATTGACATAAGCGTAACCGACCAGCAAACCACGTCGCACCGGAGCGGCAATATAGTAACGCGAGAGTGCCTTGACCGATATGCCAGATTCGGCAGCCAGGCTTTCCAGTGCAATATCATCCACATGATCGGGTAATTCCACCACCAGATGCAAACCCGACTCTTCGCCGGAAACAGTAATGGTTTGTTGTAACTGACTCACCAGGGTTTTACGCAGCAATTCGCGTTTTTCGGAATACGCCTGCCGGATTTTCCGGATGTGAGTAGTAAAATGACCAAGTGCGATAAAATCAGCCAGTGCAGCCTGTATCATCAATTGTCCGGGCCGGTGTAAATCATACAGTGCGCTTTTAAAGGGCTCTACCAGAACAGGCGGGACAACCAGATACCCCACTTTGATTCCCGGATACAAGACTTTAGAAAACGTCCCCATATAAACTACCCGGCCATGTGTATCCAGGCCCTGCAGTGCAGCAAACGGCCGTCCGGTGTAGCGGAATTCACTGTCGTAGTCATCTTCCAGTATCCAGGCATTTTCCTGACGTGCGAGTTCAAGCAGCATACGTCTGCGTGCCAGACTCATCACCGCACCGGTTGGATATTGATGTGACGGTGTGACATAAATCAAGCGTGGCTTAGTGGCAAAATCACTTTCCGACGGTGCCATCCCCTGACTATCAACGGCAATCGGATGCAGATTAAGATCACAAGATTCAAACACCCTGGTAGCCCCCCAGTAACAGGGATTTTCAACCCAGGCGGTATCACCCACATCAGCCAGCAATTGGGCGCACAAATCCAGCGATTGCTGGGTACCTGCCGTGATCATCACCTGATCAATGGATACTTTAACCGAGCGCGATACACGCAGATATTCTGCAATCGCCCGGCGTAAAGGAAGATAGCCCCCTGATTTACCGTAATCGAGCAATTCCGACCATGAATCGCGCCAGACACGATTTTGCAGGCGTTGCCAGATTTTGAACGGAAACATCGAAAAATCGCAGTCGCCCGGAGCAAATGGCTGAATTTCAAAACGCTCTCCGGCTGCAAATCCGGTCAGGTGCGCGCCGCGCCTGGACAGTGGTGCCGCACCGGAGAATGAATTTACCGGCACGCTTTCCGGTGAATCCGCTACTTTGCCTTTCGGCCGTATCGCCACCGGCAATGTTGTAGAAACATAGGTGCCGCTTCCGGTTGCCGTGGAAACGAAACCTTCTGCCAGCAACTGATCAAATGCGCCAATGACCGTATTACGCGCAATACCGAGATCTCTTGCCAGATCACGCGTGGAAGGAAGCTTGCTTCCCGGGCTCAGTTGCTGCGAAAGGATAGCTGCTTTAGTTGCTTCGTATAGTCGGCGTCCCTGAGGCAAACGCGGAAGAAAATCAGCTTGCGCTAATAGTGAGCTCAACAAATCGGCGGTAGGTGGATTGATGATCATTAGTTCAGATGACTTTATTAAAAGGACCAACCACAGACATTCATTTTATATGATTTCGACGATATTGTAGCAAATGAAAGATACGTAAAAGTCAAAAAATTAATCTGACAAATCATGCTATTCCACAAAAAGAGGAATAGCAAAACTTATGCAAAATTAACCGATAATCCCGGATATAAGCACACTGAAACGGACTATATCAGGTTAATTCCGCATAAATTTTATAAGTCTTTATTTTTGTAAGTCCTTATACTACCGCAGTTTCAACTTTCTTTTTTTTCAGCAAATTCCTGGCAAGCATTAAAAAACAAATCCATCACGCATTTAGAGTCCGGATAATCCCACCAGTGATATTCAGGATGCCATTGCACAGCAAGCGTAAAACCTTTTGCATCTTTAACCCGTACCGCTTCGACCAGACCGTCCGGAGCGAGCGCTTCAACAATAAGCCCTTCACCCAAGACATTAATTGCCTGAGTATGCAAAGAGTTGACACCAATTTCCGTTCTTCCGGAAAATGCTTTATGTAATACACCACCGTCAACCAGATGAACATTGTGCACCGGTGCATAACATTCTTCATCTTCCTGCCCGGGAATTTCACGATGATCCAGCATACCGGGAACTTCATGTATCTGACGATGCAAACTACCGCCAAAAGCGACATTCAGTTCTTGCAAACCACGGCAGACACCCAGAATAGGAATGCCACGTGCTATTGCTGCCGGCAAAAGCCGGAACACTGTCAAATCACGGTCCAGATCATTGGAATCTGAGTCTTCATCAATTTCACCGTAGTGTGAAGAGCCAATATTGGATAATGAACCGGTAAAAATAATACCACTGACATTATCAAGAACAAAATCGATATCTAAGTCTTCTTTAATCGGTGGCAGCATAAGCGGAAAACAGCCAAATCCGGTAATCGTACGCACATACTTTTCACCGACCATATGATAGTAACCGGTGTCGCGGTCATAAACTTGCTTACGGCACAGTGACAATCCAATGAGTAACTTTTTCATCATCTTTTCCTTTTCATTTCTGTTTGATATCAGAGAGCGGCATCCACACACTCCCGCACTGAATCTAGGTAATTTTGATCCAGATAGTTTTTAATTCTGTATATTTATCAAAGGCATGCAGGGACTTATCGCGCCCGTTACCCGATTGTTTATAGCCGCCGAAAGGCACAGTAATGTCATCGTCGCCATACTGATTCACATGCACGGTGCCAACGCGTAATGCACGGGAAACATAATGTGCCTTACGAATATCCACAGTCCAGACCCCGGCATGCAAACCGTAGGCTGTTGCATTTGCTTCACGAATGACTTCATCGACCTCGGTAAAGCTAAACACCGAGAGAACCGGGCCAAAAATTTCTTCACGGGCGATTTTCATGCCAGCATTAACATGATCAAAAATGGTTGGCTCAACATAACAACCACCTGTTTCAAGTCTGGCCTGATTTCCGCCTGTCAGTACGTTTGCACCTTCCGCTTTGCCGGATTCAATGAATCCCAGGACACTATTGAGTTGAATACGATCGACAATCGCACCCATCGTCGTCGCAGGGTCAAGCGGGTCACCCGGCTGATAGGAAGGCATCAAAGCTAATGCTTTTTCCATAAAAGCATCTTTGACCGACGCTTCCACATACAAACGTGACGGTGCATTACAACTCTCACCCTGATTAAAGAAAATATTATCGATTGCAGCACGCACTGCGGCATCCAGATCAGGACAATCGGCAAAAACGATATTCGGGGATTTTCCACCCAATTCCGTCCAGACGCGTTTTAAATTCGACTGACCTGCATATTGGGTAATTTGTTTACCAATCGCGGTCGATCCGGTAAAACCGATACAATCAATATCCATATGCAAACCGAGCGCACTGCCCGCTTCACGTCCGTAACCGGGAATAACATTAAATACACCGGGAGGAATACCTGCCTCCAACGCAATGTCGGCCAGACGCAATGCCGTCAGCGGTGATTTTTCCGACGGTTTTAAAATAACGCTGTTACCGACGACCAGTGACGGCGCTATTTTCCAGGCAGCCATAATCATCGGATAATTCCACGGCACGATCGCTGCCACCACACCTACCGGCTCCCTCGTAATTAACGCCAGCGTAGAATCCGGTGTCGGGGCGATTTCATCATAAACCTTATCGATCGCTTCACCGTACCAGCGAATACATCTGGCGACAGCAGGAACATCCACACTCAGACTGTACTTAATCGGCTTACCCATATCCAGCGTTTCCAGCAAAGCCAGTTCATCCGCATGTGCCAGGATCAGGTCGGCAAATTTACCCATAATACGTTTACGTTCTGCCGGAGATTTTGCCGCCCAGCGTCTGTCCTCAAAGGCAGCCCGTGCCGCTGTCACTGCGGCATCAACGTCACCTGAATCGCAACGTGCCACATCTGCCAATTTACGACCATCAATAGGGGAAATACATTCGAACGTCGCACCGGAGATCGCATTAACTCGTTGTCCATTGATGAATGCTCTGCCATCCATCTCCAGAACTGCGGCGCGCTCATGCCAAAGTTTGTTCGTCATTTTGTCTTCTCTTTTCTTCAGGAAGTGTGTTGGTAAACAGGACTTACGCAAAATTGTTGCAGTAACACAGTCACAACGTCCCGAAGTGGTTTGCGTAAATCTTAATAAATTAATTATCTTGCTCAACTACGTTTATCGGCGACACGGATGCGATGCAACTGACATCCGCCATTAACTCAGAATAGCTGACAGAATGTACCGCCGCTACCAAGCGGCGGTACAACACGTCATCAGAAACTGGCGACAGTCGACATACCAAATGTATTATTGCTTTTCACGTAATTATTACTGCTGACATCGTAAAATACGTTTTGTGTTGCAGCGTCATGACGCAATTCAAATTTCAGCATCACATTTTTCGTCATGGTGTAATCCAGACCCAAAGTCAATGCAGCACGATTTGCACCGGAATTAGGGTTAGAAATCAGGCCGGTCGCATTATTGATGCCAGGACCGAAACCATTACGGTAGTCACCACATGGTGCAGCCGGATCAGCCTGGCAACCGGTCGGGAATACAACGGAAGAGACGCCGCCGCCATTAGCACTATTATTCAGATAATCAAAACGGCCGATCACTTCAAAACGTGGCAGGAAGCGATACGCTGCCAGTGCCGACAAACCATTCCATTTAGCATCACCGCCATTAAACGCACCGTTTTTAATCAGACCTGTTTCCAGCTGCCCCTGCAAGGTCAGCAAGCCGCGAATAAAGTAGGCATCCAGTTCAGCTAAACTTTCATTTGTCGTACTGGATGGTTTTCCTTCAACCCCGGAACCGCCAAAACCCCAAAATTCTTCTTTGGAATAATCAAAGCGCCAGTGCACACTTGGTGCCAGATGATCGGTAATACGGCCATTATTCATATTGCCGGCAATCACTTTCCAGTCCCACGGGCCGTCAATATGTTCAGCACCGACACCGGTCATAAACGTCACATCGGTAAAATCAAACAACAAATTATTTGTAATGGTTTTTTTCATAGTCGGACCAGCCGCCATCGGGTATTCATAGCCCATCCATGAACCAATCTGACCGGCCATAAAGCGATTATTTAAATCCGATAAAGGTACGGATACAAAGGCTTGATTCACAATGGATAAACCATTACCGTTAGTGCCGTTATAACCACCGGCGTCGCCATAACTCTTACTCGGCATCAGCTCCAGCGTCCATTTTGTTCCGCCTTCCATTTCTTTAAAAAAGCTCAGGAAAGCAGTACCAAAAAATGCATTATCGTAGGCATAAGCAGCTTGTGAGCCAGTTGCCGCTGCATTCACTCCGCCGCGATTGTAATCACCAAAGTTTTTCATAAAGACAAAACTACCGGTACGCTGACGCTGGTTATACATATAGGTCGGATCGATATAACCACTGATCTTCATTCCTTTCAGACCAGAAAGCTCTACTGCCTCTTCCATCGCTTCACTGGTTACTTTGACGCGATTAAATTCAGCCTGTGCTTCTTCGTTTTTCGCCTCTGTTTCCACGGCTTTTTCATTGATCTGCGTAACCTGATCTTCCAATGCTTTCATTTTTGCTTTAAGTGCTTCAAGCTCAGCAATCAATTGTTGTGCACTTTGAGCCGGCACCTGAGGCGGAGTCTGAGCAAAGACAACAGCTGGAAATGCCAGCGCAATAGCGATTACCGATTTTTTTATGATGTACATAAATTTTCCTGTTTTTATATAAATTACATGATTGAGTTACACAACGAAGCACCACAAATCAACTCAGAAGTTCCGCCTGGAACGCAGCAGAAATCTGTTTTTGCCGTAAGCGCTCAGTACGGGCTATATGCAAACTCCACAACACCACACCAGCACTGACCACCG
>CAIWPG010000267.1 GCA_903914535.1 uncultured Oxalobacteraceae bacterium | reverse complement strand
GCGCTGACTGCCAAATTGCGTGCCGAAAATACCGAATTGCGTTTGAAAGCAGCGGAACTGGCATCGAGCAACAGTGATTTGGCCTCTCGCATTCAGCAGGCGCACGACCGCGTTTCTGATGTGTTGGACAAATTACCCTTGGCTGAACAGGAGTCGGAATGAACCAGATCGATGTCACCATCATGGGACAAACTTACAAGCTGGCCTGTAAAGAAGGCGAGCAGGCCGCGCTGGAACAGGCTGCGGCGTATCTGAATGAAAAAATGTGTGGCATCAGAGACAGTGCCAAAATCAAGGGAACCGACCGGATCGCTGTCATGGCTGCCTTGAGTATCTCGGCGGATCTGATGGCCACCAGAGCACCGGGCGGATTATTTCCGGAAATGACTATTGCAGATGTAAAAAAACAGATGCATGACATGAACGAGGTTCTGGACAATGCCTTGACTCCGCAGGAAAACCTTTTTTGAACGAAACGCAAATTGTTTGTTTCTATTAGTCAGGTTTAAATAATATAAATAAATGCTTTTAAACAACGACTGATTCGGGTACACTTTCTTTCCCTGCCGTGTTTGCTATTGCCATATATTCCTTGAACCATTTATATGCATAGGTTGTGGACATTGTTTAATTGGTGTGAGCGTCGCTTTGTCCGATGAACCCGAAATTGAACTGACCGCTACCAACTTGAACCTTCAGGTTCAGGATGCTGGCACAGCGGCTCTGGCGGGGATTTTATCCGGGCGGCTGCATTGAAAAATGCAGCCGCTTTTCATTTGAGGAGAACAGTTTGAAACGTTACTGGTTAATGAAATCCGAGCCGGGCGAAGTCAGCATCGACGACCTCGTGAAACAGAAAACCATAGGCTGGTTTGGTGTGCGCAATTACCAGGCGCGCAATTTCATGCGCGATTTGATGCAGGTTGGTGATGGCGTGCTGTTTTATCACTCCAGCTGCGCCGAGCCCGGCATTGCAGGTCTGGCCGAAGTTGCCAGCGCCAGTTATCCTGATCCGACCCAGTTCGATTCCAAAGGCCATTATTACGACCCCAAGGCCACGCCGGAGCAGCCGCGCTGGATGCAAGTGGATGTGAAAGCAATACGCAAAACGCGCCTGGTGAATCTGGCTGAGTTGCGCGCCGAACCGCTGTTAGCCGAGATGCTGATTCTGAAAAAAGGCAACCGGCTGTCGATCACTCCGGTCAGCAGCGCTGAATGGCGCGTGATTCAGAAAATGCTGGGCTGACTCGTGGCACTGCGGATGGTGCAATAAAAAAGGTGTATCTCTTGCGGGATACACCTTTTTTGATACCTGCCAGAGACCTGGCAACAGACTTTTTTAAAAAAGTCGGGGAAGTCCAATCAGCGTTGCCAGCATCACGCTGGTCAGCAACAGCAGATTCCAGAAGTTATCGTTGACTATACCGTTTGCCTTGAATTGGACCTGTTTTAAATGATGGATACGTTTGACAAGAACACGCATGATTCTTCCTTTTTTTAATAAAAATTGATCTCGTCAACAATATAGTAGCCAGCCACCATAACTTCTAATGATGTTATTTCATAATCGTTATATTGAATGTGAATAATTGCTGCAATTACCGAAAGCGCAAAAATGAAACCGGCTTTAGTTGATTCACATCAACTTTTCGCAAAGCAGCCGCGCTTTAAGCACGCATATTAATTAGTTTTAATTGAAATAGTTATTGCATCGCATAAACTACCCGATGGATTTTGAGGTACTTCTCTTTATTAATCATGACGGCATCAGTTCAGGCACATCAATATGAAAATTCTTGAAAACATCACCATCAAGACGCGTTTGGTTTTCGTTATTTCCTTTTTGTCATTTTTACTGATCATTGGTGGGTTGATAGGGATTATCAATTTGAGTATTGCCAATGTCGCCATTAAATCGGACTATGAAAATCGACTGGTTCCGATCGAACATCTGGATAAAATGGTGCGGCTGATTAACGGCAACCAGCTTTCGGTCACACTTTCGCTCACGGATGAAGCAGCCAATATTCCCAAGGAAATGGAGCAGATTGAACAACGGCTGACTGATATCAGTGCCGAATCGCAGATTTTTTCGGCAATTGAACAAAATGCCGATGAGAAAACACTGG
>CAIWPG010000266.1 GCA_903914535.1 uncultured Oxalobacteraceae bacterium | reverse complement strand
TCATTAAGCAATTGCTCCCGCGTCAGAATACGGTTGGGTCGAGCCAGAAACACATTCAGCAACTGAGCTTCGGCAATACTGAGATTCCACTCCCGTCCGTCCAGGGCAATCAGCATATTGCTGCCGGTATTGAAACGCCAGCCATCAAATTGAATAATTGTTTCTTTGGCGCATTTTTCTCCGCCTGAGGATGCATTAGTTCTGCGTAAGATGCTGCGAACCCGTGCCACCAGCTCTCTGGGATCAAACGGTTTGACAACAAAATCATCTGCACCTGACTCCAATCCCAAAATACGATCTGCTGCAAAGTCACGCCCGGTCAGGATCACAATACCAAAATCGTATTTTTCCTGCAACTTACGTACCACATCCATGCCATCCATATCGGGCAAGCCCAAATCGACGATACACAGATCAGGCACACGGCAAGCTACCTGACGAAAAAGCTCTGCCCCTGTACGGCACAATACGATATCAAACCCAAAATCCTGCAATATTGTCTTAACAATATTGGCCACATCAACATCGTCTTCTACCACATAAATGCTTTTGCCGTGGGTTTCACCGGCAACACGGCACGTTTCTTTCATAAGGAGCCTGCCTCCAGCGCAGCCTGAAGCAGCGCTTTTGTAAATGGTTTTTTTAAAACGAAAAGTGCGCCCTCCGATGCCTTCTCCATTTGTACATCATCCGCATAACCACTGATGAGTATTACCTGGATATGGGGGTATTTTTGACGCACCATACTGCCTATTTCACGCCCGTTCATACTGCCTGGCATGACAATATCAGAAACCAGAATGCCGATATCCGGCACACTTTGCAGCATGATAACAGCTTCAGCGCCATCTTCCACCTCCAATACCGGATATCCAAGATCGGTAAGCTGCTGCCTGACTACTTTACGCACGTCTGCATCATCATCCACCAGTAACACCAGCGGTTTTACCGGCACACTCGTCTCCGGCACATCAACATCGGATACCGGCCGGATGGATTCCATACTAAAACGCGGAAACAACATATGCACAGTGGTCCCCTGTGCAAGCACACTATGTATCCGCGCTCCGCCACCGGATTGTTTAGCAAAACCATGCGCCATAGAGAGCCCCAGACCATTACCGGCATTAAATCGCTTGGTAGTAAAAAAAGGCTCAAACGCGCGCGCTACGACAGACGGCGACATTCCCTCTCCCGTATCAACAACCGAAATTTGCACATAACGCCCCGGTGACACATCAAATTCAAGCTGAAATTCATCAGTCACATCCAGAGCGGCTATATCAATTTGCAATTTTCCGCCACCGGGCATGGCATCGCGTGCATTAAACGCCAGATTAATCAGGGCATTTTCCAGCTGATTCGGATCGGTGAGTGCAAACAAAGCAGGAGCGGCGGATTGTGCGGACACATGGATATTTTCAGGTAAAGAACGCCTGAGCAAAGTAATCGCACCGCGTACAAGTTCAGCTGTATCAACAGGACGCAATTCAAGCGGCTGCTGACGCGAAAAAGCAAGCAGGCGCTTAATCATCTCCGCCCCGCGGTTAGCCACTCTTAACGCAGGGTCCACGAATTCAGCAACCTCATCACGGGGATGTTTTTCCAGGAGTCCGGTCAGATTACCGATAACAACCGTAAGCAGGTTATTAAAATCGTGCGCAATTCCGCCGGTAAGCTGCCCCACTGCCTCCATTTTTTGGGCTTGTGCCAGCGCAGCTTGCGTCGCTTTAAGTTCGGAGATATCAACGGATAACACAAAACAACCCAACACACTGCCATCCGGGTCAAACTCCGGCACCAGCATGCTGCGTGCATGGACCACGCGTCCGCCCTCCATCTCCATTGAATATTGGTAAGTTACCTGATGACCTTCAAGCCCGCGCCGGATATAGGGTAAAACCTCCTGGTAAATAGCATCCCCGATCACCTCACGTAACTGGTGACCGGCAACTTCACTTTTATTCCGTCCAAACCAGGCAGCGTACCGCTGGTTAACATAACGGTATATTAAATTTTTATCAAAATAACCGATCAATGCCGGAACGCTGTCCGTAATCAGGCTCAGACGCTCTTCGCTACGCCGTAATGCCGCAGTCACTTTATGCATACTTTCACCGGCGGCGATAAGCTGCCGGTTGCTGGCCTGAAGTTCTTCAGTACGTTCACGTACCCGCTTTTCCAGTTCGGCACTTTGCTCCTGTCCGATTTTTTCATAGCGACGCTGCGCGGTAATATCGGTGTATAAGGCAACAAAGCCGCTATGCGGCAGCGGCCCGCCCCGTACCGCGATAATTTGTCCGCCGGGTCGCTGCCGCTCAACATAATGCGCCTGAAAAGCCCGCGCTGCGCTGACACGCTCAGACACCAGCTGTTCCACATCTTCAGAGCCATATTCACCACGCTGAGCGTTATAGCGTATGAAGGACTCAAACGGTGCGCCCACGTATGCCAGCTCCTTGGGAAAATCAAGCAAACGCAAAAAAGCATCATTCCACGAAACCAGACACAAATCCGCATCGAACACCGTTATCCCCTGATCCAATAAGTTCAGGCCAGCCTGAAGCAATGCCTGGTGAGGATGATTACAGGGCCGAAGCCTGGCTTTTTCGGCCTGATTCATGTGCATACATTGCCATTGTTTCAATTTTTAACTCTCGTGTGTAATCAACAATTTCAGGAAAATAGTGATCAGTATGTTTTACCAGGGCAATTTTGCGTATATTCTATTCATACCAAAAATTTACCTGCAAACATTCGTTACATTTCAGAAAATATTTGGTAACCATCCACTGCGATGATAAAGCATTCCGCCGCTTTTTATTAGTCAAACAGCATTAAATACTATATTTAAAACGGCAAAACTTACTCAATCTATACTAAATCCCGAAAACAGGGAAACCAACGCACTGTTGGATTTTAAGGAGCCTATATGTCGGTCAGAGAGCAATATCAACAAAAACTCACTTCTGCAGCCAATGCAATTGCCCATATACGCAACGGCGATAACATCGTTATACCGACCGCTGTAGCTGAACCGCCGGATTTACTCACCGCACTTTCTGAGCAACGCCGTAATTTCAGCGATGTCAAAGTATCCCAGATTCTTACCGTTCGCAAATACGGTTACCTTGATCCTGAAACTGTCGACAATGTACGTCATATTGCCTATTTTTTTGGTGCAGCAACCCGGCCAGGCGGAAAAGCGGGCTGGATCGACTATTTCCCGAGCTATTTTTCAGAAATGCCATCTTTGTTCGCTAATGATCAGCTCAGGTCAGATGTGGTATTTTCTCTGGCTTCGCCTATGGATGAACACGGTTATTTTTCGCTTGGTCTGGCAGCAGATTACACCATGGCGGCAATCGCTAAAGCACGCACCATTGTGTTAGAAGTTAATCCCAATGTACCATTCGCCTACGGCAATTGCCACATCCATATTTCACAGGTAACGGCATTAATCGAAAGTAATGAAGCGGTACTGGAAGTAGGTCTGCCAAAAATCGGTCCTGTGCAGGAAGCCATCGGCAAATATGTCGCGGATATGATTCCCGACGGTTCAACATTACAAATCGGTTACGGTGGTATTCCGGACGCAGTGGTTATGCAACTGATACACAAACGCGATCTCGGCATTCACACCGAAATGATCGGCGATGGCATCATGACTCTGGTAGAAAGTGGTGCAGTCACCAATCGCAAGAAAAATTACCTGCCCGGCAAAATGATCGCGACATTTGCGCTCGGCTCAAAAAAATTGTACCAGTTTATACACCGTAATCCTATGGTAGAGATGCATCCGGTGGATTTCACCAATGATCCTTATCTCGCCGGGAAAAACGATAATTTAATGGCGATCAACGCCACAATGCAAATCGATTTCTTTGGTCAGTGCGGTTCTGAAAGTCTGGGACACTCACCCTACTCGGGTACCGGCGGACAAAGTGATTTTGTACGCGCTGCCAACCGTTCACGCGGCGGTAAAGCATTTATCGTACTGCCTTCAACAGCAAAAGACGACACCATCTCACGTATCGTACCGACATTAACACCGGGCACACACGTCAGCACCAGTAAAAACGACATTAACTATGTGGTGACTGAACACGGCGTTGCACAATTGCGCGGCAAATCGGTTCGTCAAAGAACGATGGAATTGATCAGTATCGCCCATCCGGCATTCCGTGCCGAACTGACCGAACAAGCAAAACGCATGAATATTCTGTAATAAGAAAATTCATACAAAAATAATTTAAATCAATTTAAAAATCAGGAACTTGCATAACATTACCCCGGCATCATAAGGCGTAGCATAACGCCGCCGGAGTAGAGTTTTGTGGGTTCTGACACGATAACTGCGCCTGCAGAGGCAGATTCGTGGCTGACGCATCACCAACCGCACCCATATAAATAACTTCAGGAGACACGCAATGCAAACAGCAACAGCCGTAGTAACACCAATAACAGCCGCACCAGCGCCAATACAGGTCGTCGAAACTAAAGCGGTCATCTCTGACCCGACTGCACTTGGCGTACTTGGCCTGTCTATGGTCACTTTCGTCGCTTCTTCTCAAAAAATGGGCTGGACTACCGGCAGCGTCTACCTGATTCCATGGGCTCTGTTCCTCGGTTCAATTGCACAAATATGGGCATCCAATATCGATTTTAAGAAAAATAATTATTTTGGTGCCATCGTACTGGGTGCATATGGCCTGTTCTGGATCAGTGTTGCTATGCACTGGGCGATCAGCCTGGGCTGGCTTGGCCCGATCGGTGACAAAGCAGATCCGCGACAGCTTGGGGTGGCTTGCGTAGGTTATTTTATCTTTTCATTATTTGTTATGGTGGCGGCCTTTGAAGCAAACAAAGTGTTTGCCGCTATTCTGGTATTAATCAACATTCTGCTTCCTGCGCTGGCACTGACCATTTTTGGTATCAATGCACCCGTATTCAGTGTTGTCGCTGCTTATGCCGAACTCGGTATTGCCTTATTAGGTTTTTACTGTGCGGGTGCCGTATTCCTGAATAATTATTTTGGCCGCACTATGCTTCCTTTAGGTAAGCCATTCGGCTTCATCCGTAAGGGACCTGCTTTGGTCACAACACAGGCTGTAAATAAACACTAACGAATAACAATCGTTTAAAAAGCGCAGCAAAAAAATGCGGTACGCCTTCCGGGGGGTGTACCGCATTTTTCATTAAAAAATCCCATCCACACAACAGTTATGTGGCATTATAAACAAGTTTCAAATTGCTTATTGAAGCCCCATATCTGCCTTTCTTCATTTTTTCACCACACCAACGGAACAGCAATACTCCGATTTCGCTGATCCCGATATAAAAATTAAACTAAAGATAACAACGCTTCTTTACGCAATTTTTACATCCCTGCACCTGACTTATACAACAAATTTACCAGCTATTCAGTATCTTACCTACACCATCATCAATGGAGGAACGTATGGATTCAATTTACCTGATCAGCATCGTACTGCTAACTGCCGTCACTTTGCTCATCATCAAAGGATGTCACCAACTGGGAGGCGGGCAATGAGTACCTTGCTACTAATCGCGGCCATCATCACTGCTTTATTGCTTGTTTATCTGGTCTATGCATTACTAAAAGCGGAGACTTTCTGATGAATTCCTCTTTTATACTCCAAATCACACTCTATTTGCTTATTTTGCTGGCCTGCGCCATACCATTGGGGCGTTTTATTGCCACAATTATGTCTGGCCAATCCAATATAGCAACCCGAATCGGCAAACCGATAGAACGCGTAATCTACCGCCTGTGCGGTATCGACGAACACACCGAAATGGGCTGGAAAACCTACGCGTTTGCCCTGATCATATTCAATCTGCTGGGCGTATTAGCCGTCTATGCACTGCAACGTTTACAAGCCGTCCTGCCGCTGAATCCGCAAGCAATGACCGCCATTTCGCCGGACTCTTCCTTTAACACCGCCATCAGCTTTGTCACTAACACCAACTGGCAAGGTTACACCGGCGAGGCAGCAATGAGCTACCTGACTCAAATGCTGGGACTGGCTGTACAAAATTTCTTATCAGCCGCTACCGGCTTAGCTGTCGTAATTGCGCTGATTCGCGGCTTTTCACGTCACACCATGCAAACCATCGGCAATTTTTGGGTTGATATCACGCGCGGTGTATTGTATTTACTTCTGCCATTGTCTTTATTGATTGCGGTGGTATTCATGGGTCAGGGCGTCATTCAAAATTTTGATGCCTATAAAACCATCACCTTAGTCGAACCGCTCACCTACACACAAGCTAAACTGGATGCCGCCGGCGCACCGGTACTGGATGCAAAAGGTGTTGCAGTCCAGGAAACGCTGACCACCACCACACAAACT
>CAIWPG010000265.1 GCA_903914535.1 uncultured Oxalobacteraceae bacterium | reverse complement strand
ACATCTTACCGCATAGTAGTCAGCCTTGCTCTGTGCAGATACAACAACGCAGGCAAAACACTAACTAGCGCGTCTGGCATTAACAATGACCAGCGCAATACCGCCCAAAATCGCCGCAGACGTAATAACTAAACGGGATGTAATGGATTCCCCCAAAAAAGTAATACCTCCCAAAGCAGCCAGCACAGGAACAATAAGTTGTACCGTTGCTGCACTGGTTGACTTCAATCCTCGCAGTGCCGTGTACCAGATTGCATAGCCAAGTCCCGACGTGATGCTACCGGAGGCTACAGCATAAAGAACGCCCGCCGTATCGAGTGATGTCCCCGGTAATAAAGCCATGCTTAACACGATAGCAAACGGTATGGCACGCATAAAATTTCCGGCAGTAATACGCGTCGGATGACTGACTCCTCTGGCACGCAGTGAATAAACGCCCCAGGCCAGACCCGCTGCCAGCATCAGCAGAGAACCTTGTAAGGGCGGGGAAGATAATCCTGGTAACAACAAACCGACCAAACCAGAAAATGCCAATAACAAACCCGCCACCTGCCACCCTGACAGACGTTCACCCTTCCATAAGCCGACACTAATCATGGTCGCCTGGACCGCACCAAACAACAGCAACGCCCCGCTAGCTGCCGGTAAACTTTTATACGCAAATGAAAACCCGGCAGCGTATACAACCAGGGCCAGCGCCGAAATCCAACTACCTGCCCCGCGTATTTTTTCTCCCCTGAACCCGATAATTAACCAGAGAACCAACGCGCCCGAACAAAGCCGGATTAATGTAAAGCTGGCGGCATCAATGTGCGTATGTTTCAGCGCCATCCTGCAAAGGAGCGAATTTCCGGCAAAAGCAATCATGGCGATAGCAGTAAACAATGCTGTTTGAATACGAGACATTACCGACTTTCAAAAATAAATAGGCGAAGACCCGACAAAAAATGCGCTTCTATACGCACCGTCGAAATAATCAATTGAAAATTTATTTTACACAACATTTATATGATGCACCATGCACACAGGCAATTTCACTTAGAATGTCGCATGGATTATTTGTTACTCCCTCATCATCCTGAATTTACTCCCTTATTACATTCATCTAAAGCATATATCCCATGCGCAAAGGCATCATCATGGCAACGGCTTCCTATACAATATGGGGCCTGTTTCCACTCTATTTCAAATCCATACACGCCGTTGCCCCAGCAGAAATTCTGGTGCACCGCGTCATCTGGGCCATGTTATTTCTGGCCGTTGTTTTAACATACCGCCGTCAATGGGGATGGTTGCCCGGGCTACTAAAACGCCCCGCAATTTTGCTCGGTTTTATTAGTAGCGCAGCCCTGCTGTCAGCTAACTGGTTTACTTATATCTGGGCGGTTAATAACGGACGGGTTGTTGATTCAAGTCTGGGTTATTTCATTACACCACTGGTGAATGTTTTACTTGGTTTTATACTTTTGCGTGAACGGCTGCGGCCCATACAATGGCTGTCGGTCGCTATCGCTGCCTGTGGCGTAATATGGCTGGCATTTCAGGCCGGCCACTTACCCTGGATTAGCCTGGCGCTGGCATTTACCTTTGGCACCTACGGTCTGTTGCGTAAAACCGCAAAACTGGGGGCGCTGGAAGGGCTGTCGCTGGAAACATTGCTACTTTTGCCCTTCTCTGCCGGCTACCTTATTTATCTGTGCAATACCGGCAACAGCACTTTTGCCAGCGATCTGGGCAATACCTCTGTGTACATACCCTGGTTACTGGTCGCCGCAGGCCCTGTTACCGCCATTCCTTTATTATTATTCGCTGCCGGTGCCAGACGCATCCCGCTATCGACACTGGGGCTATTACAATATATTTCACCCACCCTGCAACTGCTGCTGGGTATATGCTTGTACCACGAAGCATTTAACGGTCAGCGTCTGAGCGGATTCCTTATTATCTGGTTCGCGCTGCTGATTTATTCGGCGGAGGGAATCTGGCGGGTATACAAGCCGCGTATACCGGCTACTACGGCACAGTAATTGTGCCGCAGTAAAGGATTTACACAAGCACTACGATACGATGCGCAATGAAAAATCAGTAGCCTGAATATCTTTTGTCAGGCTACCGATTGAAATCCGGTCAACGCCGGTCTCGGCAATAGCGCGCACCGTAGCGGCATTAATACCGCCAGACGCTTCCAGTACAGCACGTCCTGCGGTCAGTTCCACTGCCTGACGCATAGTATCAAGATCAAAATTATCCAGCAAAACAGATACAGCACCTGCCGCCAATGCCTCATGCAGCTCTGCCAGAGTTTCCACTTCCACCTGTATTGATACACCGGCTTGTAATGCACAGGCTGCTGTCATCGCTTCCGTGATGCCGCCAGCCGCAGCAATATGGTTTTCTTTAATCAGGATGCCATCATAAAGCGCCAGACGCTGATTTTTCCCGCCACCGACCCGTACTGCATATTTTTGCGCCAAACGCAAACCGGGCAGTGTTTTGCGGGTATCGAGTATGGCGGCTTTGCATCCGGCCACCAGGGTAACATAACGGCGTGTTGCGCTGGCAACCCCGGACAAAAGCTGCAAAAAGTTTAAAGCACTGCGCTCCGCTGTCAGTAATGCACGCGCCGGAGCTTCAATCTGGCAAACCAAACTATCCGCCGCCTTGAATGTTTATGTCTCCTCCTGACGCTGTACCACCAGCCCCTGCCCCCCTAGTGCCTCCGTTGGCAGTT
>CAIWPG010000264.1 GCA_903914535.1 uncultured Oxalobacteraceae bacterium | reverse complement strand
GCAGTTGCTGCGCAAGCAGTCTTGATCAAAAACGGCATCTGACCTTCATGTTCGACGGCGAGATGTTCCCCATCGACATTTTGGGAATCAACGAATGGTGACGATATTGGCGCAATGGACAAAGTTTTCACGCTGGCAGCACTACTCCTCAGGTTCGGTCGACCTCCTTTGCAAAGACCGGATCGCCATTGCCCGTGCGTCGATGGCCAAGACTGAAGCGCTCATTGACCGACTTAAAACGGACATTCGCTATATCAGATTGCGGCTTCTCAGGCACACATAACAATACGTCAAGCTGCGATTTTGTGTACGCCCAATTTCAAACCCGCTGCATCAAGAATAGCCAATAATGTTTTGACTGTAGGGTTGCCATTGGGTGAAAGCGCTCTGTACAGACTTTCGCGTGGGATACCTGCGCGTTCTGCAACCGAGGCCATGCCCTGCGCCTCTGCTACATGTCTTAATGCTGACAAAAGAGCTTCGCGCCCGCCCTCTAAGTCAGCTTCCTCCATTGCCGCTGCAAGATATTCATCGGCAAAGGAAGGATCTTCGCGCAACAACTCCACCACTGCATCATCATGCGGTCTCGATGTTTTATTCATGATGTGTTTCTCCTTTTCCAATCCTTTAAATAGGCTAAAGCTATATCAATATCCGCCTGTTGTTTGCGTTTATCCCCGCCAATTAGCAGTAACACAATTTTATCGCCGATTCGATTGTAATAAACTCGGTATCCCGCTCCGTGGTCAATTCGCAACTCCCACACGCCATCACTGATGGGTTTGCAATCACCAAAATTACCAGCTGCCATGCGCTGCAATCTTACCAATATTCTTGCCCTTGCTTGACGGTCAGCTAAATTTGCAAGCCAGCCTTTAAAAGGGTCTCGTCCATCTTCAGTTAAATAATCTGTGATTTGATACATATCTTATTGTGAATTATACGTTACAAGTTAAAAGAATCAAGAGGTTTCAATTTACGGCAGGCAAACCCACCTGTGCTGGCACAAAATCTACTTTTGCTTGTTCTAACATCCATGATTCTATTTTTACGTGCCAGACACGCAGCAAATCCAATGGCCTGCGCCGGTAGTGTTTCTCTGCCAATGCACTGGGTTTGTGACCCATTATTTGCGCTGATATTCCGGTTGGCATTTCTACCCATTCGCAGAGCGTACCAAACGAACGACGCAAGCCATGCAAGGTTAGATGCGGCAAACCCGCCTTTTCAAGTGCCTGATTATGGGCTATTCGAGGTTCAGTCAACCTGCCATCGCCAGCAGTCGGACTGCTAAACACCCACTCATTGCGTCGAGATAAGCTAGTTAGCAAATTGGATACATATGGCGTTAATGGAATTATGCGCGTACCTTCCACTTTGTCACGTATGGTAAGGCTGTTCCATTGAAAATCGACATCTTCCCAACGTAGAGAACTCAATTCACGGCGGCGCGCACCAGTTAAAAGCAACGCCTGAAAATAAGCACTAACCACTGGGTTTGATATATTGCGTACTGACTTGAACCATGCAGATAACTGCTCGCGCTGCATGCAATCCCCCTCTTTGCTATGACTTTCCGGAATTGCGTCGCGAACTATTCTGGCCGTATAGGCATTGTCAGGAATGATTTCACTATATTCTGGACTCTCAGCAGCCCAGCGAATGAAGGCGCGAAGCAATCTATAGCTTTGAGCCGCATTAGTGGGACGATCGCCTGATTCTTTGGTGAGCCATGCGGCAATTCTTTCGCTGGTTAGCTCAGTCAGGGCAAGCGGCATCAATGGTGCCAGTGGCGCAGCTTTGGTTAAGCCTTCACCTCGCTTTTTTTCATTGCCGCCTAAATCTGCTAATTTGTGGTGGTTGTGAAGATGACCAGCACTCCATTTTGATTTGACCTTGCGGTCATCAATATATACGGGCCAGACTTGGCCAAGGGTGATTGATTTTCGAATTTTGGTGGTTGCAGCAAAAATCTTTGCTTGCTCCCTGCCTTCTCGGCGCGCGTTGTCGGCATCCTGTTGCTCAGATTTGACCTGTCGAGGGTCTTTGCCCTCATCGATCAAAACTTTTAAACGGCGTGCTTCTGCTTGAGCTGCATCAATAGCCCATGTTGAAGGGGAGCCAATAGTTATGCGTATTGCTTGACCTCGCAACTTCGCCTGGAAAATATAGCTTTTACCATCAAAAGGAATCGGTTTGATTCCTGCTTTAATGGCCTCATTGCTTCTCGCAGTTCCAAGAGCTGTCGCGCGCAAACCCAAACCCGGTGCGGCGGCATCCCATAAAAAAGACTGCTTCTTGTCGCTTTCACACTTGTAGTCTGAAATTCGTCCTGCCGTGAAATTTACCTTAGCCATACCCTAAATTCTCAATCGATTTATTCCATGTAACCGCCATGTAACCCGAATTGAAGTATATCAATCAATATCAATCAATGCAATAACGCAACTGAAATTCATTAACCTCATGATTTTTTAATGATTTAGTATTTTTTATAATTGCCAATCAACATCAGTAAATGCCATATTTACGAGCCTCCGAAGCTCGCAATACAGGTTCGATTCCTGTCGGTCGCACCACCACCCCTTCCAAATTTATCCAATTCCGTCCGGAACATGGCGCGCTACATAGGCGAGCTGAATTTATCTTATCCAGACCAATCTCATACTTTACTGTCAGGCATCAACAAACGGAGTCAGTTCAGGTAAGAGCTATTTGTATTGGTCAGAAGCGTTGGTCAATATTGGAGATTAAATTACCGATTCGCCGACAAACAAAATCGCGCAAATTCTGATGCATACATATTTGAAGCAGTTGCAGGAATGTGGCTTGAAAAAACAACAGCCAATTGTGTGGCAAGCACACAGGGGAAATTAACAATCTGGGATGTCAGACAGCGCTCTGCATTTCCCAATAGTCAGCAGGGATAATCAGCAAACACATTTCTTGAAAATCACAGCCAACAAGGGATTGCAAAGAATTTCCAGTTCGCTGAAACTCACAAAACCCGGAAAAAACATCTCACTGATTCACAGTTATGAAACACAAACCAGCTGGCTGGTCATCGGAATCCGTCTCAATATTACCAAAAAATCGGGTCGCCAGCTTGCGCCGGCAACCGGATTTTTCGGATTAAAAAAACAAAGTTCCGCTGCGGCGTCTTGTATCAGCCCTTGAATTTTGCAGCGGTATCAGCAACACGCTTACCGAACTGCCTGGCTGTTTCCAGATCGCCCGTCAGCATTTCATCAGGGCCGCTGTCGGATGGTGACTGCGCCATCGCACCGGCAAACGAACCGACATAATTGATATCATTACGCGAAGCCGCTTTGGAATTGGCTGGCATTAAACCGGTACCCACCCAGATGCCGCTGTGCTGCATCGACAGTGTAAACAGGTAGTGCAGAGTCGACAACTTGTCGCCATTCATGGTCGCGCTGTTAGTGAAACCGGCAAAAACCTTGTCCTTCCATTGCTGGGTAAACCATGGCTTAGAAGAAGCATCGGCAAACTTCTTGAACTGCCAGGAAACCGTTCCCATGTAAGTCGGGCTACCCATGATGATGGCATCACTGGCATTCAATGCTTCCCAGCCGCCTTCGGGCAAATTGCCATCGGCATCAATGGCAACCAGGTCCGCACCTGCACCTGCTGCGACCGCTTCAGCCATCCGTTTGGTATGACCATAACCCGAATGATAAACCACGCTAACTTTTGCCATGTCCTACTCCTTAAATGAAATACCGTCGACTGAACAAAATCAAATAATATCCGCGCTGGGCAAGACATTGTTTTTGATTGGGGAGGAACTCGTTAAAACCCGGTTCCAGTATAATCCATGCCCTCATTCATGAGGCTGAATTATTGCATTCAGCACCGCTCTAAAGACGCAAAACATTTGATGACACCATTCAAAATTTTTAAATGCAGGGATCGGTGAAATCATTAAAAATTTCAACAAAAAAATCGGTCAACGTGCGAACCATTGGAACGACGTATTTTTTGCCCGGCTTGCCCCTTGTCTGTGATATCGATCCGGACCGGATATAGATTGCCGGTTTCAGCCAAGGAGGCTCAATAAATCCCTGTCTGTGATTAACAGTACACCTCAAACAGTTGCCATTTGAAATTATTCAACATCCAGATACCCTGCAGGAACATCACCGAGTAAGGCATTACGGGTCTTGGCGCTGCCGAGCTGTTCCAGCCACCATTTAAGTGCGTTGCCACGTGATGAATCCGCCGTCTTGCGCCATGCGTAACTGACATGCACTAGCCACTCCGCGCGTTCAACGCGCTTCTCAACCAGTCGCCCCGATTTGATATACGGCGAGGCCAGGAACTCCGGCAAAAATCCGCTGCCGATACCGCGCAGTTGCGCCTCCAGTTTTGCCTGCATGTTAGGTACAGTAAATACATCCTGACCACCCAACAGACCTAATGTTAAACCACCGCCGCGCTGCACCGAATCTGCTACCGCCACGGCACGATGCTGACGTATCAGTTCATCGCTGAGTGGTTCGGCTGCGAGCGCCAAAGGATGATGCGGCGCAACAGCATACATAAAACGCGAATTACCCAACGGCCGCACCTGAAATCCTGCCGTACCCGCTGATTGGGCTGTTACTCCGATTGCCAGATCAGCCTGACCTGAGGTCAGCGCCTCCAAGGTCCCAGACAATGTTTCGGCACGCAGTTTGACCCTGGTCGGTGGATTCAGTGCAAAGAACGCCTCGCACATTTCGAGTATCACCGTGCGATGAATGATGCTGTCAATGGCAATAGTAAAATTCGGCTCCCAGCCCGTTGCCACGCGCCTGACCCGATTGGCCACCGCATCAACCTCGGCTAGTAACCTAGCACCTTCTCGCAACAACTCGTGACCTGCCACGGTAAGTTGGGCCTGACGCGAACTACGGTCGAACAGCAAAACGTCGAGCGCATCTTCGATCTGGCGCACCCGGTAGGTCAGTGCGCTCGGTACCATACCTGCTGTACGCGCTGCCGCCGCAAAACTGCCGGCATCGGCAATGCCCTGCAACATAGCCAGGGCGTCTGGTGTCAGTACATTTCGCGCTGAAAGCATCGTTGTCATTTAATCCCCCCATTCAAATTTATTGAATGATGCCATCAAATTGACTGGAACACACGCGAACCATAAAGCCATAAAGTGTCTTCACTGGAGGAACATATGATTACGTTACGACAATCTCAAGAACGCGGCTATGCCGACCATGGCTGGTTAAAAAGCCATCACTCATTTTCATTCGCGGGTTATTACGATGCGGCGCATATGGGGTGGGGCAATCTGCGCGTAATCAATGAGGATCGCATTGCTGCCGGAAAGGGCTTTGGTACACATGCTCATCACGATATGGAAATCATTAGTTACGTTCTGTCCGGTGCGCTGGCACATCAGGACGATATGGGTAACGGCACAAGCATACTCCCGGGCGACGTGCAACGCATGAGCGCCGGTCGCGGCATTACACACAGCGAATTCAATCAATTAAATGACTCCGGCACCCACTTCTTTCAAATCTGGATTTTGCCCGATGCGCAGGGCATCAACCCTGGTTATGAACAAAAAACCTTTGCAGTACAACCCGGATTGCTGCAGTTGATTGCGTCGCCGGATGGAATGAACGGTTCGGTCACCATACATGCCGATGCATCTCTGTATCGCGCTTTTTTAGATCGTGCTGATCAGATCAGTCTGGAGTTGAACCAAAAACGCAAAACTTATGTGCATCTGGTGCGCGGCGTTATTCATGTCAATGAACTGATTTTGCATGCCGGGGATGCTGCTTTGCTCGACAACGAGAGCAGACTGAATCTGGGCAGTGCGCAGAACGCTGAAGTTCTGGTGTTCGATCTGGCCGCCTAAAAAGAAAAAACTATGCAAACCGGCATTACACAAACGGCATACACATCTACCGCCAAATTCTTGTACTGGCCAGTGCCAGCAAATAAGTAGTATCCGGCAGAACCAAACCCGCAATCTGTATAACCTTTAGGAGTATTAAACATGAAAAAAATTTCTCAACTTACTTTTGCCGCAGCTTTCATTGCGACACTAAGCAGCTCAGCATTCGCTGCACCAGAAACCTTCGTCATTGACGGGACGCACACTATGCCGCGCTTCTCATACAGTCACTTCGGTTACAGCAAACAACTCAGCCGTTTTAATAAAACATCAGGCACCATCGTGCTCGACAAAGAGGCAAAAACTGGTTCAGTCGATGTCACCATCGATATGACTTCAGTCGATACCGGATATCCTTTATTTAACGGCCATATTCAAGGTGAGGATTTTTTTAACACTGCCAAATATCCAACGGCGACCTTCAAGTCCACCAAAGTCAATTTTGACGGCGACAAACCTGGCACTATCGAAGGTAATCTGACTATTAAGGGTGTAAGCAAACCCGTCACTCTGACATTGAGCTCGTTTCAGCAAATGCAGCATCCTATGCTCAAAAAAGATGCGATCGGCGCCAACGCCAGCACAGTAGTCAAGCGTACTGATTTCAATGCCGGAAAATATGCGCCATACGTAGGTGATGATGTCACGATTGATATCGCCGTAGAAGCGATCAGTCAATAAGATTGAAATTGAATACGCCCGGCAATGTACTTCCGTGCGGCTAACGTGATTGCCTGTAGCAATACAGGTATTGAACCGTTGATAGCGATGCAGCGCGACGAACATCACCCTGCTGTGTTGAATCGCCGGACCGAACTGCCGCCACTTGCTGCAGATTCTGACTGCATCGCGAAGATGAAGCACAAACTCAAAACGACAAACGGATGTGACAATTACAGATTACGAAAGCAGGCTGTCGAACCGGTGTTTGGCATCATCAAACATGCAATGAAATTCCGCCAATTTCTATTGCGTGGTGCGGAAAAAAACAATTCGGACTATTCTCTAACATTTGGTGAGTGGTACTCACAAGGCCGATTTGGTGCAATTCCAAAAATCGACTATCTGGAAATCACCAGAGTGCTTAAAAAAGGAGTCGAAGAGGTTGAAAAGGCTGGTAATCATACCTAAAAATTTACCTAAAAAACGATACCAGTCATTCCTGTTTTACATATTTATTGCGAAGGAAAAAAGCAGAACCTGGCTAGTTAAAAAAATATATTGATAAATTCCATGCTGGGAATAGACAATTTAAAATTGAGCGTACAGATAAAAATACCCCCGTATCTTTAGTTGAAGAGGCGATCAAAGCAAAAACAAGTAATCAATATCCTTCGCACGACACATATTGGCTTGTATATGACCGGGAATCTGTAAATAAGTATTCTGATGCGTTACATGATCAGGCACGAAATAAAGCGCAGTCCAATGGAATTAATATTGCGTTATCCAATGTATGTTTTGAAGTGTGGCTGCTATTACATTTCGAAGCAGTAACAGCACCGTACACATGTTGCGTTGATTTCCTTAGCAACAGCCAATTTAAAAAGCACTTAAAAAATAATGGGATAAGCAGTTATAACAAAGCCGACAAAAACACATTTGACATGCTATTAAATCAAGATATCAGTCAAGCCCGAAAAAATGCAAAGTTCATGAATAAAAATACGTTACGCACGGCATCGTCAGGTCAACATAAACCGCACCAGCTCAATCCTTACTGTGATGTACATACATTATTAGATGCTTTCGAAAAATTTGAAGCTGATTATAAAAAGTAGTGTCAATTTCCAGAAAATCAGATCCCATAAAATGGGGGGGGGCATGTTTGCTGGTATCCCCTTAAAATATCAAGCTACTCCACCGGCAAAATACCAGTACGCTTCACTTCTTTCATCACAAAGCTGGTCGAAATTTCTCTGACGCCGGGCAGGCAGCGGATTTTGTAATGGACCAGATGCGAAAATGCCTCCAGGTCGACGGCAATCACTTCCAGCATAAAATCATAATTCCCGGATAAGTTGTAGCAAGACACGACCTGCGCCAGTGCGGCGACTTCGCGTTCAAACTCAACAATTTGTTCCGGGGTGTGGTTATTCATTTGAATATGAATAAATCCGGTGACGCCAAAACCCAGACGCTTACGATTAAGCCGGGCATGATAGCCCTCAATCACGCCCGAATCTTCCAGCTGCCGGACCCGTCGCCAGCATGGTGATTGCGACAGCGACACCTGCTCAGCCAGTTCGGCCGTGGTTTGGCGTGCATCACGCTGCAAGGCCAGTAAAATCGTGCGATCCGTCGCGTCAAAATGCTTCATAGCGTAAATTATCCAAAAATTTTAATTAAATTGAAAAATTTATCTAAACATTTCAATTTTCAACTCGTATTTTACCAAAATTCTCCCTGGAATTTATCTAACAATAGAGTGGCAGAACAACAAATAAAACCACCTAACAAAAACACCCGCCTTGGTTAAATTGATTTCAGGAGACTTCTTATGAACAGCCGTATTCCATCCACCTGCCCTGCTTCAGATATCCCCACAGAGACGCTGTCAACCCCGTCTGCCGTTCACAGTGCCGGAGGTTTTAGCACCCGCGCCATCCATCTGGGCTACGAACCGCAAGACCATCACGGTGCGCTGGTGCCGCCGATTTATGCAACAGCCACCTTTGCCTTTCCGGATGCCGCTTATGGCGGTCGTTGCTTTGCCGGGGAAGAAGCCGGGCATTTTTACACCCGCATTTCCAATCCGACTCTGGCATTACTGGAAACGCGCATGGCCAGTCTTGAACAGGGTGCCGGTGCCGTTGCATTCGGCTCGGGCATGGGTGCCATCACCGCTACCTTGTGGACAATGCTGACACCGGGCGATGAACTGATTTCTGACATCACCTTGTATGGCTGCACCTTTTCATTCTTTAATCACGGCCTGTCACGCTTCGGGGTTAAAGTACGTTATATCGACATGGCCGATCTGGATGCGGTAGAACAGGCACTCAGCGAACATACCGAAAAACGCCGCGTACTGTACTTCGAATCTCCGGCCAATCCGAATATGCGTCTGGTGGATATCGCCGCCGTTTGCACGCTGGCAAAACAGCATGCGGCCAAAGTCGTTGTCGACAACACTTATTGCACTCCTTACCTGCAACTGCCGCTCACAATGGGCGCACACGCGGTGGTACATTCGGCGACCAAATATCTGGGCGGGCATGGTGATCTGACTGCCGGCATTGCCGTATTTGCCGATGCAGAACTGGCGATGAATGTGCGCCTGTATGGACTCAAAGATATGACCGGTGCCGTTATGTCAGCACAAGACGCACATCTGGTCATGCGCGGCCTTAAAACCCTGTCACTGCGACTGGACCGGCATTGCGATAGTGCTGAAACCATCGCAAAAGTGCTGGAAGCGCATACGATCACCGATAAGGTCTGCTACCCCGGCTTAGCCAGTTTCGCGCAACATGAACTGGCTACCCGCCAGATGAAGTGTTATGGCGGTATGATTGCATTTGAACTTAAAGGCGGCATGCAGGCAGGCATACGCTTCATGGATGCACTGCGGCTTGTCACACGGGCAGTCAGTCTGGGTGATGCAGAGTCCCTGGCTCAGCATCCGGCCAGCATGACACACTCCACTTACACACCGGAACAACGTGCAGCACATGGCATCAGCGACGGATTGATACGCCTGTCGGTCGGACTGGAAGATGTGCAGGATATTCTTGCTGACCTGCAGCAAGCCCTTGATCAGGTAGCGATGAGTTAAACAGAGAGCACGCGATGAATACCTTCAAAACCGGACAGTACGATCCCGACCCGCAAGAAACAGCCGAGTGGCGTGACGCTTTTCAGGCACTGACACTGGCCGAAGGGCCTGAGCGTGCTCACCAGATTCTCGATATGCTCAGCCGGCAGGCGCACACCATGCATCTGGGCTGGCAAGCCAGTCTCAACACGCCCTACTGCAACACCATCAGCGTTGACCAGCAAGATCCCTTCCCGGGAGATCTGGCCGTCGAAGAGCGACTGGCAGCCATTATGCGCTGGAATGCGCTGGCAATGGTCGTGCGTGCCAATCAGGCCTATGGTGAACTGGGCGGTCATGTCGCCAGCTATGCCAGTGCTGCCGATTTATTTGAAATCGGATTTAATCATTTTTTTCATGCGCGCAACGATGCCCATGGCGGTGATCTGGTATTTTTTCAGCCGCACAGCGCACCCGGGGTTTATGCACGCGCCTTTCTGGAAGGTCGTCTGACTGAAAACGACTTGCTGCACTACCGGCAGGAGCTGCTTGCTCCCAGCGTTGGCGCACGTGGTCTGAGCAGCTATCCGCATCCCTGGCTAATGCCGGATTTCTGGCAGTTTCCCACTGGCTCAATGGGACTGGGGCCGATCAGTTCGATTTATCACGCGCGATTTATGCGCTATCTGACGCATCGCAAGCTGCTCGATTGCGCCAACCGTAAAGTCTGGGGTGTGTTTGGCGATGGTGAAATGGATGAACCGGAATCCATGAGTGCACTTACCCTGGCTGCGCGCGAAGGACTGGATAATCTGGTTTGGGTAATCAACTGCAATCTGCAACGTCTGGACGGCCCGGTTCGGGGTAATGGTCGCATCATTGACGAACTGGAACGCCTGTTTACGGGAGCCGGATGGAATGTCATCAAACTGGTCTGGGGCTCTGACTGGGACGGTTTATTAGCACGCGACAGCACCGGAGCCTTGCAGCAGGCATTAGCCACGACAGTAGACGGTCAGATGCAAACCTTTGCCGCCAAAGATGGCCGCTTTAACCGGGAAAATTTTTTCGGACAAAACGACGAACTGGCACGCCTGGCACAAGGAATGACCGATGAACAAATCGACCGCCTTAAGCGCGGCGGACATGATCCGGTAAAAATTTGTGCGGCTTACGCAGCCGCTGCTGCGCATCAGGGCCAGCCTACCGTCATCCTGGCACACACCAAAAAAGGCTATGGCATGGGCCAGGCCGGCCAGGGAAAAATGACCACTCACAGCCAGAAAAAACTGGATGGCGAAGAATTAATCGCTTTTCGCAACCGTTTCAATCTGCCGCTGTCCGACCAGCAAGCCACAGACCTGCACTTTCTCAAGCCTGCCGCCGACAGTCCCGAAATGCGTTACCTGCACGGGCAACGTGCCAAGCTGGGAGGCTACCTGCCGGCACGTCAAACCAGCAGTGATATCGTACCGGTTCCGGCTCTGACAAGTTATGCTGACTTCGCCTTAAATTCCGACAACAAGGAAATGAGCACCACCATGGCGTTTGTGCGTATTTTGGGTAACCTGCTCAAAAATGCACAACTCGGACCCCGTATCGTTCCCATCGTCGCCGATGAGGCACGTACATTCGGTATGGCGAATTTATTTAAGCAGGTAGGTATTTATTCCAGTGTCGGCCAGCGTTATTCGCCTGAAGATATAGGCTCAGTCCTCAGTTATCGCGAAGCAACAGACGGCCAGATTCTGGAAGAAGGTATCAGTGAAGCCGGTGCCATTGCCAGCTGGACTGCGGCGGCGACCAGCTACAGTGTTCACGGACTGACCATGCTGCCTTTTTACATTTACTACAGCATGTTTGGTTTCCAGCGCGTCGGCGATGCCATTTGGGCCGCGGCCGATCAACGTTCACGCGGATTTTTATTGGGAGCTACTTCGGGACGCACTACCCTGGGCGGCGAAGGACTGCAACATCAGGATGGCTCCAGCCACCTGATCGCCGCCACCATCCCCAATTGCAAAGCCTATGACCCGGCCTTTGCAGGAGAAATGGCGGTCATCGTCGATCATGGTATGCGCCAAATGCTGACAGAGCAACAAGACGTGTTTTACTACATCACACTGATGAATGAAAATTATGCCCAACCGTCCTTGCCGGACAATGTCGCCGGTGATGTCATTCGCGGCTGCTATTTGTTCGCCAGCTATACAGCCAAAGAAGGCCTGGCCACGGCACCGCACGTTACCTTAATGGGTTCTGGCGCCATCCTGGCGGAAGTCATTAAAGCCGCCCGGCAATTGGCCAGCGAAGGCGTGCATGCACATGTTATCAGCGTCACCAGCTGGAGTGAACTGGCACGCGATGGCATGGCGTGCGAAAGTACAGCACTACAATCACCGGAATCCGGCCAGCTCCCTTTCGTACAAAATCAGCTATCCGGAACCAGTGGGCCCATCATTGCTGCCAGCGATTATGTGCGTGCAGTACCGGAAAGTATCCGCGCCTGGCTGCCTGCAGACCGGCGTTACCTGACCCTAGGCACCGATGGCTTCGGGCGCAGCGACACACGTCAGCAATTACGTCAGTTTTTTGGGATAGATGCCGGCAATATTGTGCAAATAGCGAAACAGCTTTTACCTTCATAAGCGCAACAAGCTCAGCAAATTTAACAAGGATTACACCAGCATTAAATTTGTTGAGCTCATCATTGAATCCGCACCCTCAGATTATTTACAAACGCTCAGACTCTGCGTCGGATAAGCACTAATTAATTTTTCTAACGCTTCCTTTTCCTGTCCGGTCAGATTTTTAAATTGATAGTTGAATTTATTGGTGGCAATCACCCGGGCACCTATTCTGGCGCTGTGTACTCCGTGAGAAATCAAGTTTTGCAAACGCAATCTGGCTGCTGCTTCGGTTTTAAAAATTCCCAAAGAAATTCCCCAATGCTGTTTTGACTGATCTTGCACCACAAAGAAGTCACGTACACCCAACTGCACCAGATCAGCCGCCTTTTTTTCTGTCGCTTCTTTAGTAATCTGCGGTGGGATATACACGATATACGCCCCTGCATCCGGTACATTCTGACGTGACTGGCGCTCCCCCAGCGCTAACTGAGCGAGTTTTTCTTCAATACCATCGCGTTCTTCCGGTAAAAATGCAGCCGACACCAGACACGCTATTAATACCTCAGGAGCCGGTGGTGCAGGCACGACCAGAGCAACACTGGCAGGAAGCAATTTCAACTTGCCGGCATCACGCTGTGCCGCCAATCGCTGCGGTTCATGCACCTCGGTATTAATACTACCCAAATAACCATGGCCGAATGCAAATAGCAATGCGTTGGCGATCAATAAGCAAACAAGAATAAACCTGATCATTGCGACACCACCTGCAGTCCAATCAATACCAGGTTAGCTATGCACTGGTGCGCTATGCGTAATTCCGGAGCAATATAAGGTGCCGCCCCGCCGGATAATATACAAATAGGTAAATGCGAAGTTTGTTTCAAAGGTACAAGGCCATCCGTAATACCAACGGCACGACAGGTTTCAGTATAAGCAGCTAGCGCATGCTCAATAGCACCAGCCTGTGCGGACAGACAACCGCTCACAATAGCGGCTTCGGTATAATCTGCAAATAACAGATCCGAAGTAATCTTCCCGGCTACAGCAGGTAACTGTGCTGTATTTTTTTGCAGTGATTCTGCCATTAATTTAAGACCAGGTACGATCATACCGCCAACAAAATCACCTTGCAAACTGACTGCATCGATTGTAGTCGCGGTACCGCACGTCGCCACCACCACGTTTTGGTCGGGAAACAAAGCGTGCACGGCAATAACAGTAGCAAAACGATCACAACCCAACTGCACAGGATTCCGGTAATTATTGTGAACCCCTGCCAGCTGCGCTTGTGATGTAAACCAGGATACCGGACATTTTTTTGCCACAAACGATGCTTCCAGTTGTGCAGCTACCGCCGCTCCCGCCACATTAGAAATCAGTACATCCTGTACCTCGATATCCCCCCAGGGAGTATCCATTGCGGCAAATTCGGCATAATTCATCGAGCCTGTTTGCAACCACCCGCCCAGACCAGCACCATTACCCGGATCAATAATTGCCCATTTAATTCGTGTATTGCCAGCATCAACCAGTAGCTTCATGTTATATATCCTGATTATTCACTGCACGTAAGGACACATCGCCAGCCATGACCATGCTGATACCATAACGGTCTTCCAGCAACAGGCATCCCATTTCATTAACACCTCTTGCTATACCTTGCTGTACAACTTTTCCCTGATCAAAAATCCATACCGCTTGCCCGGCATAGGCATGAAAGCGATTCCATTCAGAAATAAATTCAGCAAATCCACGCTCGGAAAATTGCTGCAAGGTCTCAGATAGCTGTGTCAGCAAAATTGCGATTAGCTGATTTCTATCCATCTGCGCCAACCAGGGCATATCAGCAACAGCATGGCCAATTTGTTGCTCTAACTCGTCCGGCATACGCAGATTAATCCCGATGCCGATCACTGCCCACGTCGTTTTTCCGTGTGTGGCCGTTTCTATTAAGATCCCTGCTAATTTTTTACCGTCTTTCAGTACATCATTCGGCCATTTAAGCTGCACCGGCACATCCAGTGTTGCTAATGCCTGCGCCAATGCAACGCCTATCGCCAGCGGCAAGCCCAAGAGCGCCTGCGGGTTTTGTGCAAACGGCCATGCTAATGAAAAAGTAAGTGAGCATCCGGGGGCACTTAACCAGCTACGTCCGGCACGACCACGACCTGCAGTTTGCTGTTCGGCCACCAATAATGTCGGCATAGAAAGCTCTGGCAGACGCGCCAGCAAGTCGGCATTGGTCGATCCCGTCCGGGCGACCACTTCCATCGCCACTGATTGCGACAATTCGCAGGCAAAGCCCAGCATTTTTTCGACCACCAGGTCATGAATATCTTCTGTCATGCACGGCATTGTAGCCTGATGACACCGGCAGGGGAATAGCCCGATACAAGATCGGCCGCAGGCACACCCCCTTCCCGCGTCCGGCACGAAGCAACCGGATACGATTCATGAATCCGGCAGACTTGCTAGCTTGCTTTAGGTTTACGCGCCTTACTCGCGGCAGCAGAAGCTGTTGCGGAGGCAGCCGCAACAGGTTTTTTTACACTTTCGGTAGCAGAACCTGTACTTTTCTTCGGCCTGGCACCAGCTTCACCATTCTCTGACGCGGCACTTGCCTGACTGCCCGCCGTACTGCCAGCCAGTGCCGTTCCCAGTGCTTGCTTAAACTGTTCCTGCAAACCATTCCACCAGACAGCAGACTGATTAATCAAAGGTGCGGTATTACTGACCAGATCCGCCTGAGCAGCAGCAATATCGGCCGTGCTTGCCAAATCCGGCGCCGGTGGTTTCGGCGGCGTTGCTGCCATACCGGACGTAGTACCCGCCGAATTAACCGCATTCATAGTTTGTGTCATACTCGCACTTAAGGAATGCAGGGTTGCCAGCGTAGCACGCTGCACTTCCAGCGCCTGTATGGTATTACGCAGCATTGCCATATTCACGTTCAGCCAGGATTCTACTGTTTTGAGCTCCTGAATACGTTTTTCCAGATCCTCAACAGATAACGCCGGTGCCGGCATTCCGGGAACACCCATACCACCCCACAGTTTTTTTACAAAGCCCAAACTATCGTTGATTGCATCACTTGAGAAAGGCGAAGATTGGGTCATAGCAAAGGCTCCAAATTCTTGATTAAGGTTTTTGCATCTTGCGCTTGCTTGCCATGGTGGTCAAGCCTGATCTTACATAAAATGCAGTTTTTTTCCCCTATACACACTGTCTTTGATAAAGCGCTAACGGTAACTAAGCCGTACACCGCACTAACCAGCCAGATAACTTTAAAACAGAAGTATCATTTCCTGAAGCACTTTGCCTCCACTCCCCCTCAAAACCGTATACACTAGGCAAAAGAAAATGGAAGCAAACTCTCGTACTCCGTTTTTCAGCTATGTCAGCACCACTTAAGCCGCCACAAGCCACCATAAGCCACCTATTTGCTTAACGCCCAGCCTTGACTAAACGCCGCCTTATTCCTATTGTTCTTACTATACTGGCTCACCTTCTGTTATGGCAATTCCTGACAGCAAAGCGAACGAACTGGCGACCGTCCCCTGTCGCTATTGTGCCTGTCACTTTATATCAGGAACCCAAAGCCAGCGAACTGATTGCAGCACCTCCTGAAAAAACCATCAGACAGCATACCAAAGTACCGGAAAATCCACCGCCAGTGGCCCCGCAAGTAACACCAACAGAATCTCCCTTGCCCGCTGAGATTCCGCCGGATTTACATGCCAATACCAGCCAACTCCCCGACACTCCGGATCAGACGGAACCCGCTGGCATCAGTACGGCCACCACATCCGCAGCAACAACTACGCCCGCCGCTACAGCATTGTTAACCAAGGCACCTTTTTCTGTCAGTTACACGCTGGATGTCGTGCGCACTGAGGCTGCATTATCGAATCCGATTCTGGGTGTCGGAGAAATTCACTGGGACTATAACGATCAACATTACACCATGAGTACCGAGGCAGGCATTGACTTGCTTTTTACTAAAATTATCCTGTTTAGTTTACACAGCGAAGGCACTATCGGCGCCACAGGAATCATCCCGAAACTCACAACAGAAATCCGCCACAACCACCCCGCTGCCAGCACCTATTTTAATTATGAACTGAACACCATCAGTTTTTCTGCATCACCGCTATCGCTTCCGTTAATAACCGGAGTACAGGATAAAGCGACCGTATTTATGCAACTGGCCAGCATAGGCAATGCTGACCCGCAGCAATATACCAATGGAAAAACCATTACCATTCAGGTTGCTGAAGAAAAAGAAGCTAATCTGGTGCAATTCATCATTCTGGAACAAGAGACGATAGCAACAAAACTGGGACAACTCCACACATGGCATGTGGTGCGCCCGCCACGCCCCGGTGTGTATAATTCACGCCTGGATATCTGGCTTTGTCCTGAACTGCATTGGATTCCGGTACAAATACGTAATACCGAATCCAATGGCGCTGTTACAACTCAAACCATACGTAAAATCACAGTGGCAAAAACAACATGAAACAACCATTTATACCCTCGCTTGCCCTGGTCATGCTACTGCTGAATACCGTCGTCCTGGCTCAGCCAAAAACAACAGAAACCTATGCCACCAGCCTGCCCCCTGCAGCCGAACTGCATTACAGCATTAAGGCCAGACAAAGCGGCTTTAGTCTGGATGGCGAGGCTCTGGTTAACTGGCAGCCAACCGGACAAAAACCCAGCCAAAATTATTCGATAAAAACAGAAACACGTGCTGCACTGCTTGGAAAAATTCTGCAGGCGGATAGCACCGGCACCATTAACAGCCATGGTCTGGCACCGACACAATTTGATGAAAAGCGCCTCGGAAAACCCGCCAGCATGGCTCAATTTGACAGGGAAAAGAAATTATTGCATTTCTCTGATTCAACAACGACATACCCTCTCACCGGCGGAGAGCAGGATCGCACCAGTGCAATCTGGCAACTGGTCAGCATCGCCAGAGCCGAATCACATCAGTTTATAGCAGGCTCACATTGGATTATGTTTGTAGCGGGTCGTCATGATGCCGAAAACTGGCTGTTCAACGTTGAAGGAAACGAAACTATTTCTACCCCGATGGGAATGCTTTCTACGGTTCATCTCGTTAAAACGCCACCACCGGACGCATCCGGACAACGTCTTGATATCTGGCTGGCACCCGGCATGGAATGGTATCCGGTACGCCTTAAATTTACCGATTCCGACGGGGATATGATTGAACAAAATCTGGTCAACATCAAGGCAGGATCAACACACTGATCCTGCCGGTCTAAACTGATTAATAACCTACCGACACAGCAACGTGCACACAGCAATAAAAACGGCGTATGCACAGCATCAGGAGTAAATATGAAAAAAAGCGCATTAGTTCTCTTTAGCGGAGGACAAGATTCAGCGACATGTCTGGCTTGGGCACTGGAAAATTATGAACGCGTTGAAACGCTTGGCTTTGACTATGGACAACGACATGCCATCGAACTTTCTGTACGTCCGGCTTTATTAAAAAAAATTGCGCCCTTACGCCCGCAGTGGGCAGCGCGCCTGGGACAAGACCACATACTGGACCTGACACTTATTTCATCTATATCGCAAACTGCAATGACCAGCAATATTGCCATTACGATGCAGGAAAATGGCTTACCCAATACCTTTGTGCCAGGAAGAAATCTATTGTTTATGACAGTTGCTGCCGCCCTGGCTTACCGGCGCGGACTGGACGTCCTGGTAGGCGGCATGTGTGAAACAGATTTTTCCGGCTATCCCGATTGCCGCGATGACACAATGAAAGCACTGCAAGTCGCCATTAATTTAGGCATGGATACGCGAATAACCCTGGCTACCCCTCTGATGTGGCTGGATAAAGCGCAAACATGGCATCTGGCACACCAGTTGGGCGGAGCAAGTTTAGTTGACCTGATTCGCGAAGAATCGCATACCTGTTACCTCGGAGAACGAGGTACACTGCACGACTGGGGCTACGGTTGCGGAACCTGTCCGGCGTGTGTACTGCGTGCCAGGGGCTATGCCGGATTTAAAGCGAACCAGACCCAATAAAAAACAGGGCTACCACCGGCAGCCCTGTTTTTTAATAAATGCACCGTGCATATTTCAACTTAATTTCCTATCCTTCATCAAGAAAGCGGATCGTGTCAGATATCTCTACAGCACCAATATCAAGTTCAGATTCGCCCCCGGACTCAGACTCAAATTCTGACATGGAAACAGAAAAAAAATCTGCAGCCACAGGAACCGCCCTGTCCGCCCAACAAAAAAAGGATCTGACACACCGCCTGGCCCGGATAGAAGGCCAGTTACGCGGCATTCAGAAACTCATTGCCAACGCAGAAGCACCGGCAGATTGTGATGGTGTAGCTCAGCAAATGGCTGCAGCACGTAAAGCAATGGACCGGGCTTTTATCACCTTACTCACCAGCGCACTGGTCACGCAGTCATCAGAAGCAAAAAACGTAACAGATGCCGCGCTGCGTGCACAACACCTGGCTGCATTACTGGATAAGTTTGCATAATGCCACACCGGCGGCATCAGCTACATCAAGCACGTAACTGATCTGAAATATCACCGGTGCCATCCGCGATAGCCACAGCAACGACCAAATCCGAAACCAATTCCAACCCCGATTGCAACGCCGTAAGGATCAACATAATACGGGCTGGCATAGTATGGATTTACATAATACGGGTTATAAACCACAGGAGCAGGCGCCTGCATATACACAACGGACGGAGCTGCTTGTTGTACATACACTGTAGCAGGTGCGGGTGCCTGTGCCTGTGCCTGATCAACCACAGGCAGTGGCGGCGCAGCAGCCGCAGTTACTCCTGACGGTGCAGAACCCGCAGGTACGGCGACAGCAGAGTAACTATACGGATTAGGCTGCATCCCCACATACTGACCGTTGACATACGTTGGCAACACATTACTTGATGCCCGATACCCCATGGGCGGAGCAACCACACAAGCACTCAGAGCGCCGGCCAGAGAAATAATCAAGGCAGTTTTGACGCAGTTAATTTTCATGTCATTCTCATTTAATATGTTCAATAATAGAACTATAGTTCACATTGATGCCAAAATAACCTGCTGTTACAGCTTATTTCATTCTTTTACTTGCCTATACAAAAGCGTGAGAAAATTACACCTAACAGATCATCAGAACTGAATTCACCAGTGATGCTATTTAAGCTGTCTTGGGCAAGACGCAACTCTTCAGCGAACAAATCCAGCGCCTGATCAGTTTGCGCAGCATGGTCAGCGGCATTATCCAGATGCTCACGCGCTGACTGTAGTGCATACAGATGACGCTCACGAGCCAGATAAACAGATTCACCTGTTTGTTGCCATCCTGAAATTCTTAGCAATTCATCACGTAATAAATCAATACCCTGATTCTCATGCGCAGATAAATAAATATGTGTTGCATCCGGCATTACATCGATGTTGGGCTGATGCCCGGAGATATCAATTTTATTCCAGACCTGGATCACCGGCACATTGGATGGAAAACGTTCAACGATCAGCTCATCATCACGTGTCGGACCGCGACTGGCATCCATCAAATGTAAAATAACATCGGCTTTAGCTACTTCAGCCCAGGTGCGTTCAATACCAATACGTTCCACGACATCAATAGCCACATCGTTGCCATCATCGCCGGCAGCATCCCGAATTCCGGCAGTATCAATCACATTCAGGGGAACACCGTTCAGGTGAATAGTTTCCACCACTTTATCGCGCGTCGTTCCTGCGATAGGGGTCACAATAGCGATATCATCACCAGCCAGGGCATTAAGCAGGGATGATTTACCGACATTAGGCTGACCCGCCAGCACAACATTCAAACCATCGCGTAACAAAGCACCTTGCGCTGACTGCTCAAATACCAGCTTTAACGCTTGCCGAATACCTTCCAATTGCCCTCTGGCGTTCGATTTTTCCAGAAAATCAATTTCTTCTTCCGGAAAATCCAGGGTAGCTTCCACCAGCATACGTAAATTAACCACCTGATCAACCAGTGCATGGATCACTTTTGAAAAAGCACCAGACAAAGATTGGGAAGCAGATTTTACCGCGGCCTCGGTAGAGGCCTCTATCAAGTCGGCGACTGCTTCTGCCTGAGCCAGATCAAGCTTATCGTTCATAAAGGCGCGCTGAGTAAACTCACCGGGTTGTGCCAGGCGCAAACCACTTTCCTTACCTGCTTCCAGACAACGTGCCAGCAACATTTGCAATACTACCGGCCCCCCGTGTCCCTGCAACTCCAGTACATCCTGACCTGTATAAGAGTGCGGCGCTTTAAAATAGATCGCCAGTCCCTGATCAATCAGGCTGCCATCAGCAGCTAAAAATGGCAAATAAGTAGCACGTCTGGGTTCCAGGCTCACCGTCGGAAACAGCGTGGCAAGGAGAGATTCAAGCCGGGGACCGGATACACGAACCACACCGATGCCTCCGCGTCCGGGAGCAGTAGCAATAGCCGCGATAGGGAAAGAGTCTAATTTGATCATTTATATAAGAATAGAACGTAATTACAGCACTTATTAAGCTTAGGAGCCGCAGGGCTTACATACAAAAAAACCCATGACTGGCACGGGCTTTTTTTGATTGTGTGGCACAAATCCAACTTGCTGCGCCACACACGAACCAGATTTAGTACAAGACTTAATTACAGGGCTTATTTAGTCGCAGCGATCTTTCTGGTAATAACCCATTGCTGTGTAATTGACAGAAGATTATTCACTACCCAATACAACACCAGACCTGACGGGAAGAAGAAGAACATAAACGAAAATACCAGCGGCATGATCATCATCATCTTGGCTTGCATCGGGTCTGCCGGTGCAGGATTCAGTTTGGTTTGAACAAACATGGATACCGCCATCAGCACAGGCAAAATATAGAGCGGATCCGGTGATGCCAAATCATGTATCCAGCCTATCCAGGGTGCATTACGCAATTCAACACTGGCTAACACAACAGAATACAGAGAGATGAATACAGGAGTCTGAATCAGGATAGGTAAACAACCACCCAGCGGATTCACTTTTTCTGTTTTATACAACTCCATCATGGCTTGATTCATTTTTTGCGGATCATCTTTATGACGCTCGCGAATCGCTGTCATTTTAGGTGTGAGCAACTTCATTTTGCCCATACTGCGATAGCTGGCAGCCGACAACGGGAAGAACAGCAATTTAATACAAATAGTCAGCACAATAATGGTCCAGCCCCAGTTACCGAGGATATGATGAATCTGACCCATCAACCAAAATACCGGTCTTGCCACTATCGTAGTCCAGCCATAATCTTTAACCAGATCAAATCCGGGAGCAACCTGTTCCAGAATTGACGTCACTTGCGGGCCGGAATAAATATGTGCGTCCAGGTGAGCACTGGCGCCTGACGCAACCGAACCCATAGGCATGATGTTACCAACGGCATACAAATTGGTACTGATTTTTTTAGTAAAAATTTCACGCGGCGCTTTATCTTGCGGAATGATCGCTGAAACAAAGTAATGTTGTATCAACGCAGCCCAGCCATTGTCAGCTTTATTAGCGTGTGACTCACTGCCTTTTTCAATTTTATCAAAGGTCAGTTTTTGAAATTTTTCTTCTTCAGTGTAAACAGCAGGACCAGTGAAGGTGCTGTAGAAACGAGATTCGCCTTCCAGTTTGCCACCGTCACGTACTAATTGCAGATACACCGAAGGATTAATCGCAGCAGTACTGTTATTAACGATCTGATGCTGTAAATCAATCAAATACGAACCTTGTTTAAAGGTGTACGTTTTAATCAGCTTAACGCCGTTTTGCTCCGACTCTAATACCAATTGCACTTGTCCGGATGCATCCGGCGTGCGGCTGCCCGGCTTAGCGACAAACAAGGATTTATGATTAGGGAATGCACCGCCCAGCAAGCCACTTTGCGCCAGGTAAGTACGCTTGTCACTGGAATCAAACAAAACCAGGTTTTTACTGTGATCAACACTGTCCTGATGCTTCAATAATTCCAGATGACGCAATTCACCGCCCATTGTGTCAATTTGAGCTTCAACAACGTCGGTATGTATGGTGATAATTTCACCCTTCAGACCCGGTACAGCATCTGTCGCAGCTGAACCTGCAACGGCGCCCGGAACAGCTGTCGCACCCGGTTGCGCTGTTTTAGCATCACCGGCAGCCGCACTTCCGCTGTTTCCGCTATTTCCATTACTAACCACCTGGGTTGGTTTAGGAAAAAACATGGATGGATTTCCATTGTGACGCATCCAGTTATCCCAAAGGATCAAGAGCGACATCGAAAAAACAACCCACAAGATGGTACGTTTAATATCCATAAATGTCTTAATCAGTATTGAAAGTTGAGGTGTGCCGACAGAGGCGTGTAAATCGTATTTTTAGCTTTGCTTCGTATTTCATTTTGTGGCTGCCGTAGTGCTTAATGTAGTGCTTAATGTAGTACTTATTCTGGTGCTTAATTTGGTGATTTTCGTCGTATCTGCCGCAATATCCGGTGTCGCACTTAACATAACTGACATAGTTAATTTATCCGGGTTCATTGCTGCACTATGCGCGGCATCTTTTTCTGCCAGCACATCCGTAATCACTGTATTACCCGACTTCGTCTGCAATTCAGGAACCAAATCAACGCCACCCGCATGCCAGGGATGGCACTTGCATAAACGACGACCGGTTAACGCACAGCCCTTTAATACGCCATGACGACGTATAGCCAGTTCAGCATAAGATGAGCAACTTGGGTAAAAACGGCAATTTTGCCCTAAAAAAGGACTAATGGCGAGCTGATAGGCACGTAACAGGAAAAGTAACAAGCTGCGCATCAGGCGGCTCCCGATACACCTGCCTGAGATCCGATATCGGGTCCGGCTGCAGAGGCGGATATGGTATCGCGACCGGCTGAATGCAAGTCCAATACTTTTTGCAATTTCGAGGGCGCTGCAAATAAACTCAGCACCTCGGCATGCAATAATGCTTTAATCGCCGCCGTACGTGCCGGTTCTGCTTTCGTATTGAGCGGCTTTGACAGGCGCACAACACAATCCAGCCCCAGTGAACTGAGCAAAGCAGATTGGCGAAAAGCTTCACGTACGGCACGTTTAACGGTATTGCGGGTAACGGCGCGCGCAGCCAGACGCTTAGCCGCCACCACACCCAGGCGGGCATGAGACAGCTGATTCGGCTGGGCATACAAAGCAAAATGCGCCGTTCTAACCACAGGGCGCAAACGAAAAACGGATGAAAACTCATCCGTTTTAACGATACGTCGTGCGCGTTCAAAGTCATCAGTCATAAAAATAGGGATTGCAAAGCTGGTTTAGCCAACACGGTACTGCCGGCCACAACCTTGGTCTCAACTGTAGTTTTGACCTCAGTTTTAAATTTAGTCAACAACTTAGCCGCCAACCCGGTCACGAATTCTGTCAGCGGATAAACGACTAAAGTCTGTCGGGCCATCAATTTAATCTCTATTAAAGACTGTCAAACTTAAACGGCCAGACGCTTGCGACCCTTAGCACGACGTGCGTTCAGAACGGCACGGCCGCCACGGGTTGCCATACGGGCACGGAATCCATGAGTGCGCTTGCGGCGTACAACGGAAGGTTGGTAAGTACGTTTCATGTTGGTCTCGCTAATCTAGCAAAAAAAATCGGTTCAAATTCAGGCACTTCTTCTGTCGATATCGACGCTATTTGTCCTGGCAAACAACATAAAAGCAAAACACTGCCCAAATACTGCATATATGCCCTAACGTTTTCGCCACAATAAATCAAAAGGCAGAGAACCTGCGATTAGACAGTATTTACACCTTTTTTGTCAAGCATTTACCATGAAGAACCAGTTAATCAGTCTAAAATTCATACAATTTTGCTCATGCAATGTGAAGTAAGCATTTACTTTTAAGATGAATTTATTATTTTTAAGTCAGTCATGCTTTTATAACAGTAAATAACATGTCAATTCCGCAGTTTACACAAAATTCACTAAATTTCTGCGACTCAAGATTTAGAGCTGCATTTTTACCCGCGAACGATTCTCCTTGGATGTAAATCAAATTCACAGTAAAAAATAGTCTGAAAGCCTGTGGATAACTCACCCAGTCAAGGGTAGAATAGCGGTTTGGTATAAAGGGCTAGTAATCCGATATTTTTTACTTAACATGATCGCGATGGCCTGACGCACAGAGAGATGCAGCACGATGGTCGCGCTGAACCACGCCGCACAACGGCTCGCATACCGCATACACTTTCACTAATAAAGATTCATGGATAATTTCTGGCAGGCATGTTCCGCCCAACTGGAGCAGGAACTGACCCCGCAACAATTCAGTGCATGGATTAAACCGCTTGCCCCGCTCGACTACTCCGAGGGCACGCTGCGCATCACTGCGCCTAATCGATTTAAACTGGATTGGGTCAAAACGCAATTTGCCAATCGCATTACCGAATTGGCAGGTCAGTTTTGGGATCAGCAGATTAACGTGCAGTTCATCCTTGATCCGCGTCTGAACGCTGCAAAAAAAGCACCGTCCACCCCAACGACCAATATGGACCCGGGAGTCAGCCCGGCGGATGCCCGCCGCGCCGAAACCAATGAACCTGCCGCCAATAGTGATACGCCGAGACGCGACCAGAGCCGCATCAATAATGCACTGACGTTTGATAGTTTTGTGACAGGTAAAGCCAATCAGCTGGCGCGCGCAGCAGCCATTCAGGTGGCGAATAATCCTGGCATTTCATACAATCCTTTATTTCTGTACGGCGGTGTTGGTCTGGGTAAAACCCATTTAATCCATGCTATCGGCAATCAGATTTTAATTGATAACCCCAACGCCAAAATTCGCTATATCCACGCCGAACAATATGTGCGCGATGTGGTTACAGCCTATCAACGCAAAGGGTTTGATGAATTTAAACGTTACTACCATTCGCTCGATTTATTGCTGATTGATGATATTCAATTTTTTGGCGGAAAAAGCCGGACACAGGAAGAGTTCTTTTACGCCTTCGAAGCACTGATCGCGGCAAAAAAACAAATTATCATCACCAGCGATACTTATCCAAAACAGATTACCGGCATGGATGACAGGCTGATTTCCCGCTTTGATTCCGGCTTAACTGTTGCTATAGAACCGCCTGAACTGGAAATGCGCGTGGCGATTTTACTCAAAAAAGCCAAACAGGAAGGCGTGGTATTTTCCGATGATGTAGCATTTTTTGTTGCCAAACATTTGCGTTCCAATGTACGCGAACTGGAAGGCGCTTTACGCAAAATTCTTGCTTACTCGCGCTTCCACGGCAAAGACATCACGATTGATGTGGTAAAAGAAGCGCTTAAAGATTTACTGTCTGTACAAAATCGTCAGATTTCAGTCGAAAATATTCAAAAAACAGTCGCTGATTTCTTTAACATTAAAGTAGCAGACATGTACTCCAAACGTCGCCCGGCCAATATCGCCCGGCCACGTCAGATCGCCATGTATCTGGCAAAAGAACTGACGCAAAAAAGTTTACCGGAAATCGGCGAACTATTTGGTGGCCGCGATCACACGACGGTATTGCATGCAGTACGAAAAATTACTGCCGACCGCAGCAAAAATCCGGAATGCAATCATGAATTACACGTCCTCGAACAAACCCTGAAGGGCTAGGCCAGTGATGTTTACTTCTTATTTTTCTCCTATTCACTTTTAAACGAGGATAGCCCTATGCAATTGGTCAAAACCCACCGTGACACGCTTCTTCGACCTCTTCAAATCGTGAGTGGTATTGTCGAGCGTCGGCATACCTTGCCGATTCTGGCCAATATCCTCATACGCAAAGACGGCGAAAATGTCTCTTTTTTATCGACTGATATCGAAGTACAAATCAGCACCAGTGCCATCATCGGCTCCGGAAACGAAGTTGCAGCAACAACAGTAGCAGCCCGCAAATTACTGGATATTTTACGTGCCTTACCAGAAGGTGAAGTATCACTGACACTGGTCAATAAACGCATGACAATACAATCCGGAAAATCACGCTTTGCCCTGCAAACGCTGGCTGCCGATGAGTTCCCTACCGTTGCCGTTGCCGAGCATTTCAATACCACGGTAAGCCTGCCGCAAAAAACATTAAAGCACTTGTTTAACATGGTGCATTTCTCCATGGCACAGCAAGACATTCGCTATTATCTGAACGGTTTATTGCTGGTTGTCGATGGTAAAAGCGTCATCGCCGTAGCAACCGACGGCCACCGCCTGGCATTTTGCCAGGTCGCAACTGAACAGGAATTTGTACGCCAGGAAGTTATTATTCCACGCAAGACCATCATCGAGTTACAACGCTTACTGGAAGACAGCGATGAACCAGTGCAGCTCAATATTGCCAACAACCAGATCAAACTCAACTTTGCCGATATCGAACTTATTTCCAAACTGGTCGAAGGCAAATTCCCCGATTTCAATCGGGTAGTTCCTAAAGGCTACGTCAATAATTTCACGATAGGTCGCGAACAGTTATTACGCTCACTGCAACGCGCCGCCATCATGACCAGCGATAAATTTAAAGGTATCCGCTGCGTTATCACGCCGGGCAGCATGAAAATCAATTCAACCAATGCCGATCAGGAAGAAGCGATCGAAGAAATTGAAATTGATTACAACGGCGATAGCGTCGATATTGGTTTTAATGTGACTTATTTGCTGGAAGTGTTAAATAACCTGAAGTGCGATCAGATTAATATCGCGCTGGGTGATTCCAACTCATCAGCACTCATCACCATTCCCGACCAGGATGATTTCAAGTACGTTGTTATGCCAATGCGGATTTAACGTTTGACGGCAGTAGTACGGCAGCGGTTCACCTTAGTAAAGCTGCCGATTTTATTACTGCCTGATTGCTGTTCATTTTGTTATTCGTTTTGCTGTTTTTTGATGTTCGTTTTGCTGTCCGACCACTGCATATTATTCAGTTTTCAATAAGGTTACCATGTCCGAGATTTCCCCAGAAAACACCCCAGATCAAAGCCAATACGGCGCTTCTTCCATCCAGATTCTTGAAGGTCTGGAAGCCGTGCGTAAACGTCCAGGCATGTATATTGGCGATACTTCGGACGGCACCGGCCTGCACCATTTAGTCTTTGAAGTACTGGACAATTCGATTGATGAATCACTGGCCGGTCACTGCACCGAAATCCATGTGACCATCCATGCCGACAACTCCATTTCTGTCACCGATAATGGTCGTGGCATCCCTACCGGAATTAAGTGGGACGATAAGCACGAACCAAAACGTAGTGCCAGTGAAATCGTCATGACCGAATTACATGCAGGTGGTAAATTCGATCAAAATTCGTATAAAGTTTCCGGCGGCCTGCACGGTGTTGGTGTTTCTTGCGTAAACGGTCTGTCCAAACTGCTCAAACTGGTGGTGCGTCGTGAAGGCAAAGTACACACCATGGAATTTGCCAAAGGTATTGTACAAAACCGCGAACTGGAAACCATCAATGGCGTTCTCGTATCACCGATTAAAGTGATCGGCGATACCGACAAGCGCGGCACCGAAGTGCACTTCTGGCCGGATGAAGAAATTTTTACGCATGTTGAATTTCACTACGAAATTCTGGCAAAACGCATCCGTGAACTGTCTTTCCTCAACAATGGCGTACGCATCAAACTGACCGACCAACGCAGCGGCAAAGAAGAATTATTTGCGTTTGAAGGCGGCACACGCGGTTTTGTTGAATACATCAATAAAACAAAAAGCGTTTTGCATCCGACCATTTTTCAGGCGACCGGCGATCGTATGTCGGACCAGAATACCAACATCAGCGTGGATGTTTCCATGCAATGGAACGATGCCTATAACGAGCAGGTTCTGTGCTTTACCAACAACATCCCGCAACGTGACGGCGGCTCACATCTGACCGGTCTGCGTGCTGCAATGACGCGGGTAATTAATAAATATATCGATGAACATGACTTTGCCAAAAAAGCGAAAGTGGAAGTCACCGGTGACGATATGCGTGAAGGTCTGACTTGCGTACTTTCGGTCAAAGTACCTGAACCTAAATTCAGTTCACAAACCAAAGACAAACTGGTTTCATCCGAAGTACGCGGCCCGGTGGAAGAAATCGTCGCTAAAACACTGTCAGATTATTTGCAAGAAAGACCAAACGACGCCAAGATCATTTGCGGAAAAATTGTAGAAGCAGCCCGCGCCCGCGATGCAGCCCGCAAAGCGCGTGAACTGACCCGCCGCAAAGGTGTCATGGATGGATTAGGCTTATCGGCCAAACTGGCCGACTGTCAGGAAAAAGACCCGGCATTATGCGAACTGTATATCGTCGAGGGTGATTCTGCGGGTGGTTCAGCCAAACAGGGCCGTGACCGTAAATTCCAGGCGATTTTACCCTTGCGCGGTAAAGTATTAAACGTTGAAAAAGCCCGTTTTGAAAAAATGCTGTCCAGTGAACAGATCACCACCCTGATCGCCACGCTGGGCACCAGTATCGGCCCGGATGAATTCAATGCCGATAAACTGCGCTACCACCGCATCATCATCATGACCGATGCCGACGTCGATGGCGCGCATATCCGTACCCTGCTGCTGACACTGTTTTACCGTCAGATGCCGGCACTGGTAGAACGCGGTCATATCTACATCGCGCAACCGCCACTCTACAAAGTCAAATCAGGCCGCGATGAACGCTACCTGAAAGACGATGCCGAAGAAGCCAGCTACATGATGACGGTGGCACTGAATAATGCCGCCCTGATTCCGGCCTCTGGTGCCGACCCGATTCAGGGCGAAGCGCTGGCAGAACTGGTACGCCAGTATAATCTGGCCAATGCCATCATGATGCGTCTGACCCGCATGATAGACCGTGCCGCGCTCACTGCCATCATGACCGGCGTAACGCTGCAAATGGACACCGCAGAAAATGCAGCAATATCCGCACAGGCACTCACCGCCGCAATTAACGACCCTGCGGTTAATGCGCTGGTATGCACAGATGAATTATCTGAAAAATTCTCCCTGCGCATAGAACGTCTGCACCACGGCAATATCCGGGTCAGCTCCATTGATGCCGACTTCCTGGACAGCAATGACTACAAAGTACTGGTCAATGCCGCCATCACCTTCCAGGGCTTAATCGGTGCCGGTGCCTTCATCCGTCGCGGCGAAGGTGAACGCACCAAAGAATCCGCCGTAGCAGACTTCCACCAGGCCATGTTGTGGCTGCGCGACGAAGCAGAACGCAGCGTCTCTAAACAGCGCTACAAAGGATTGGGCGAGATGAACCCGGGTCAGTTATGGGAAACCACCATGGACCCGACTGTACGCCGCTTACTCAAAGTTCAGATCGAAGATGCCATCGCCGCCGACCAGATCTTCACCACCCTCATGGGGGATGATGTAGAACCACGCCGGGCCTTTATTGAATCGAATGCGCTGAAGGCGGGGAATATTGATATTTGATGTTGTCGGATGACACGATTCATGAAATTATCGAAAAAAACCCTTTGGGAAACCAAAGGGTTTTTTTTGCTGTTTTTTCAATTTATTTCAGATCAAATAGCGATAACTATCTCAACACAAGACACCAATACAATGCCGGATTGCTCACCACCTGCACAGAGAATATGCTATTGGCAATATAGCATTCACATGCAATAAAATGGCTATTTCTGAATGTACTAATCGTACGGCCCTGTCCTTCAAGAGTGTAAAAATTATCGGCAATAATATTACAAAATCAACAAATCATAGCAAGTATATTGCAAATATCAACATAACTTTGTCAGAAATGACCTTTAAAAATCCCATAAATATGAATCTGCATTTACTGTTTCAGTAAAATCCATACAAAAATATTTGTATGGATTTTCTGTGTAACCATACCCAAGCCTAAATACAATATTACCCAACGAAAAACCATCCTCAATACACCATAAATATTTAATTATTTACTTTGAATATTTTTGTTAAATTTCCCTAAAGAATCTATTATTCTTGTCATGGCTCAATTAGTATATGCAACTACCAGTCTTAGAAATAACAAGATTAAATAATGTACCGAATGGCTCAGCAACAGTTGTGCTCAACATAACAAAAATCATGGCATTTAGTCAGGACAGCTAAATGCGTTTTTTACACCAGTCACCTAAAAAATTACAAAGAGGCTACATTATGACTATTGCTCAACGCCTGTATTTCCAGATTTTAGTCGCCATTATCGGACTGACCGGCTTAACCGGTCTCAGCATCTATCAGCTTAATCACGTTTACACCGCAGCCGACTATGCCGATATCAACACCGTTCCCAGTCTGCTAGCCTTAGACACTGCATTCGATGCCTACAGCCATACACGCATTCTTTTATGGCAATATGTTGCATCAAAGGACGCAAGTAAATTAGCCAGTCTGGAAGAAAACATGGCTAAAAACCACAGCACCATAACAGAAGCATTGAATAAATACGAAAAAGAAGATATTTCGGATGACAAGGACAGAGGCTTATTAGCGGCTGATCGCAGCGCTCTGGCTGAATATGAAACCTTACGGGCTAAAACATTAAGTTTAATCAGTGCCGGTAAGAATGATGAAGCACGTGACTTCTTAATGGAAAATCAGCCAACAGCTTCGCTCTTGTGGAATGCCATCATAAACCACCGGAACTATAATGAAGAACTTGGAAAAAAAGGGGGCATCGAAGGGGCAGCCACATTAAAACAAGCCAATTGGCTTTCCTGGACGATTGCCTTACTGGTTATCGCCGCTGTCACAAGCATGGGTATACTTCTGGTTAAAAAAATTACTAATGCACTTAACCAAGCCATTCTTATTGCGGAAACAGTAGCTTCCGGCAATCTGACCAGTCGGATTAACGTAAACTCCAATGATGAAACCGGTAAATTGCTGGCAGCATTAAAAAAAATGAATGACAGTCTGGTACACGTCATTTCCAGAGTCAGTACAGGCGCTGATACCATTTCGACAGCAACAGCACAAATTGCAGCAGGAAATCTGGATCTGTCCTCACGCACAGAACATCAGGCCAGCTCACTGGAAGAAACAGCATCTTCGATGGAAGAAATTACCTCTACCGTCAAACATAATGCAGATAACGCGCGACAAGCCAACCAGTTAGCGCTGTCTGCTTCGGATATCGCCGTTAAAGGCGGTGCCGTGGTGTCTCAGGTTGTGGATACCATGGGTGATATTAATACTTCATCGAAAAAAATTGTCGATATTATTGGCGTTATTGACGGTATTGCATTCCAAACCAATATTCTGGCACTGAACGCGGCAGTTGAAGCGGCTCGCGCCGGAGAACAGGGGCGCGGCTTTGCTGTAGTGGCATCCGAAGTACGTAATCTGGCGCAACGTTCGGCAGCAGCAGCAAAAGAAATTAAAGCACTGATCAACGATTCAGTAGAAAAAGTAGATATCGGCGCCAGACTGGTCAATCAGGCAGGAACGACTATGCAGGAAGTTGTTGAAAGTATTGGCCGTGTAACAGATATCATGGCGGAAATTACCGCAGCTTCTCAAGAACAAACCGCCGGGATTAATCAGGTAAATCTGGCCATTACCCAAATGGATGAAGTAACCCAGCAAAATGCCGCACTGGTCGAACAGGCCGCTGCTGCCGCACAGTCACTTCAGGAGCAAACGGTCGGTCTGACTCAGGTAGTAGGTACATTTGTTATCAGTTTACAACAAACCAACACAAGGGCCGCCATCGCCGCTCCGGCAAGAAACCAGGCAGCACCAAGAATCGCAGCACGAACTAGCACTCCAAGAGCTGCCATTTCAACAAAACGGCCGGCGATGACACTGGCGCTCAATACCAAAGAAGCAAAAAAATCCGATGCATCAGCTCCTGCCAGTGATGATTGGGAAGAGTTTTAAATACTGGAAAGAAAGATAATGTATTTTTTATGTTGCGCCGCACAAATAATTCTTGACTCTATCTTTTAATCAGTTAGAATTACCCATGTTGCAGCGCACCATTCTCTTTGGTGCTCAACCCATATCTCTTTGACCCAAGGAAAATACCATGTTCTCATCACTGACTAAACAATTCGCAGTTGCTCCTCAAGTTCAGGCACAACTGGATGCACAACTGGCGGTATTCAATGCGCTGGCAACTAAAGCGCTGGATGGCGTTTCTAAAGTAGTTGAATTGAACCTGAATGCCGCTAAAGCATCAACTGGCGAAACAGTTGTTTCTGCAAAGCAATTGTTCTCAGCTAAAGATCCACAAGAATTTTTTGCTTTGTCTGCGACTCAAGCACAACAAAACGCTGAAAAACTGCAATCATACGGCCGTCACCTCGCCACTATTTTGAGCACAACACAAGCTGTTTTCACTAACGCTGCTGAAACACACATTGCCGATGCACACCGCAACGTAACTGCATTGGTTGATGAAGTCACTAAAAATGCACCGGCTGGTTCAGAAAATGCTGTTGCAATGTTGAAATCTGCTATCGGCAGCGCAACTGCAGGTTACGAACAACTGTCAAAAACATCGAAACAAGCTGTAGAAACAATCGAAGCCAATCTGGCTAATGTACAAAACCAGGTTACTCAGGCAGTAGAAAAAGTCGTTGCTCAAACTTCTAAGAAGTAATGTTTTTGGCAAAGCCAATATGACATGACGGGTGTTTAACTACGAATAATGTTGTTTTTCATAGTGTCATTCAGGAATGTTATTCATTGTGCTGTGCTTTTACATCAGCAAAGTTCTACGGGTCGCATTGCGGCCCGTTTTTCCTTTGCCTTTCAATTCAGACCACATAGAACTTACACATCATATTTCGGCACGAAGCAATCTTTCCGGAAATTCATTAAAACCCGGGATGGCAACGATTGATTCCATCGTCGCACAACGTGATGTAAATTCTATCATTTCACAGGAATTACCATGCTATATCAACTGCATGCACATAGCCGCACTTTCCTGACACCCCTGATGCAATGGGCAGAAATTTCCGCTAAACAGTGGAGTAATCTGGTTCCACCACTGGCACACGCGCCATTTGCTAAACGGATTGCCGCTGGTTACGAGTTAATGTACCGATTAGGCAAGCATTACGATAAACCCCTTTTCGATATTCCGACAACGACGGTTAATGAACAAGTCATTGCTATCTCCGTTGACACCATCGCAAGCAAACCTTTTTGTAATCTGATCCATTTCAAAAAAGAACTGAGTGCCGCTGCATCCGCACAACTGGCACAAGCTAAAGTGTTATTAGTGGCTCCGTTATCCGGCCATCACGCTACTTTATTGCGTGATACCGTGCGTGGTTTACTGCCTGACCACGATGTATACATTACCGACTGGACAGATGCACGCATGGTGCCCTTATCCGAAGGCACTTTTCATTTGCACGATTACATTTATTACGTGCAGGATTTTATTCGTTTGCTCGGGCCTGAATTACATATCATATCGGTATGCCAGCCTACCGTACCGGTATTGGCAGCGGTTGCCTTAATGGCGACAGACAAGGATCCGAAATTACCTAAGTCAATGACGATGATGGGCGGCCCGATTGATCCGCGCATATCACCGACTAAGGTCAACAGTCTGGCAGTCGAAAAACCATTTTCCTGGTTTGAAAACAATGTCATTTATAGTGTTCCGCGCCATTATCCCGGTGCCGGACGCCGGGTATATCCGGGCTTTTTGCAACACGCCGGATTTATCGCAATGAATCCGGATCGCCACGCTAAAAGTTATCGGAAATTCCACGAAGATCTGATCAATGGTAAAGATGATTCGGCAGAAGAGCACCGTAAATTTTACGATGAATACAATGCGGTACTGGATATGTCTGCCGATTATTATCTTGAAACCATACGTACCGTGTTTCAGGAATACAGCCTGCCTCAGGGAACCTGGGAAGTGGAAGGCAAATTAGTGCGTCCGCAAGATATCTCTACCGTTGCCTTATTTACGATTGAAGGCGAGCTTGACGATATTTCCGGCCCGGGTCAGACTCAGGCAGCGCATGATTTGTGCAGTGCTATTCCGGCAGAAAAACGTCAACACTATACCGCACCAAAATGCGGTCATTTCGGGATTTTTTCCGGTCGGCGCTGGCGCGAAATTGTTTGTCCTAAGATAGGCGAATTTATTAAAACAAATTCCTGATTTAAACAGGCTCTCAGTCACTAAAAAACCGTTCTACCCTCTTCAGGGGAACGGTTTTTTATTTTTAAGACACCTCATTACGCACTGTAAAACCCGTTACTTGTATTCTTCAGCAACCAGCAGGTATTTTTGCATCTTGTGATACAGCGTTTGCTTAGGCAACCCCAGCGCTTCACCCGTCAGGGTGACGTTACCACGCTGCTTACGTAATTCCAATTCAATTAAAGCACGCTCAAATTGGGTAACCTGATCCGCTAAAGGGATAAGGGGGATCGCCTGTGAAAAAAATTCACCTTCTTTACCCAGGATTCCCAAGACAAAGCGATCAGCGACATTACGTAATTCACGCACATTTCCAGGCCATGAATGCGCCATTAAATGGTGCATTTGCGCAGTAGAAACCATAGGTGCACTACGGTTGTAACGCAATGCAGCCTGCAATAAAAAATGCTCAAACAACACCGGAATATCTTCACGCCTGTCACGTAATGGCGGCAAATGAAGTACGATCAAATTTAACCGGTAGTACAAATCGGAACGAAATTTATTTTGCTCCGATAACACATTCAAATCCTGCTTGGCAGCGGCAATAATACGCAAATTAACAGGAATCTGTTCATTAGAGCCCAGTCGTTCTATACAACGCTCTTGCAATACACGTAACAACTTGACCTGCAACCCCATAGGCAGGCTTTCTATTTCATCCAGAAACAACGTACCTTTGTCGGCAAATTCCATTTTGCCTATCTGCCGTCGTGAGGCTCCCGTAAACGCACCCGACTCATGACCAAATACTTCACTTTCAAACAGCGCTTCAGGAATAGCCCCGCAGTTAATGGCCACAAAATTATTTTTCTGGCGGTGACTATGATCGTGCAGACAACGTGCTACCACTTCCTTACCGGTTCCGGTTTCACCGTAAATCAAGACATCTGCAGCAGTATCGGCAACATCCAGTATGATACGCCTGATCTCTTGCATTGCCGGTGAATTACCCAGCAACGTTGCCTCTATACCCCGGTGGTTTTCTAAGCGGAGGCGCAATGACTGTACTTCCAGCATCAGACGACGAGTCTCCAGAGCACGACGCGCCACATCAATCAACTGTTCGGAAGAATAAGGTTTCTCAATAAAGTCATAAGCGCCATTACGCATAGCACCAACGGCCATATTGATATCGCCATGACCGGTCACCAGAATAACGGGCACGCCGGGATCAATGGCATGAACCTGTCGTTGTAATTCCAGTCCGCTGACACCGGGCAAACGCACATCCGTAATCACAATACCGGGAAAATGAGGAATGACATGCCGACGTGCCAGTTCAGCAGAAGAAAAGGCTTCTACATCCAGCCCGGCCAATTGAAACGCCTGGGTACTGCCAATCCTGACAGCAGAATCATCCTCAACCAGCAAAATACGCAAAGCTCCTGTGACGGCATTGTCTGTCAGCGTAGCGCCTGACTGGTGCCCTGGCTGCTGACTGTTGTTCTGTTGATTGACCGATTTAGTATTCATTTTATGTTTTGTGACATTATGCACACACCCGCAATCCATCATCGTATGTGTTAATTGTATGTGCGGTCTGCATTATTCGAGGGCTAATGATTGACCGGATCAGCCGCCAGCTCAACAGTAAATACCGCCCCGCCGCGCGATGCATTACGACCGCTGAGTTTACCGCCGAACTCGCCTACGATTTGTGCTGAAATAACCAATCCCAGTCCTAAACCCAGTCCCTGTGCTTTTGTCGTAAAAAATGGTTCAAACAGGCGCTGTGCCGCTTCATCAGCAATACCTGCACCGGTATCTCCCACCAAAATAAATACCCGGCCAGACTGGCTGTATGCATGAACAGTCAGACAACGCACATCACTGTGTGTCATTGCATCCAGCCCATTATTAAACAAATTAACCAGTACCTGCTCAAGACGATTGGCATCCCCCAGTGCGATCACATCCTCCTCCGGAATTTGCTGAATAAGACGAACCTGCTCCAAGGCTATCCGCCGCTCTACCAGGAACAAGGCATTTACAATGGACTGACGAATTGAAACCGACATCAATTGGCGGGGGGATTTACGGGCAAAAACCTTAAGCTGGCGGGTAATAGCTCCCATACGATCCACTATTTCCGAAATTATAATGAGATTTTTTCGTACTTCCGCGGTATTACCCCGATCCAGCAATACCTGCGCATTATCAGACATGGTACGCAGCGCCGTTAATGGCTGATTGAGTTCATGTGTAATGCCGGCTGACATTTGTCCCAGCACGGCCATTTTACTGGACTGAATCAGCTCATCCTGTGTCTTTTGCAAGGTCATCTGCGCCTTATAATGCATAGCAACTTCCTGAGTCAGCTCCTGTGTGGTGGCATTCAATGCAAAGGTTCGCTCCTGAACCATGACTTCTAGCTGCTCATAAGCGCGTTGCAGCACTTCTTTAGCAGAAAGGCTCTGCTTCACAGCCAGTTGCCGCTGCCGGAAATAAAGAATCAGAAGCAACAGAAAACCAATGGCAACTGCTGTAAACGCACTGGCCGCCCTGGCACTTTTCTGTACTTTGCTCAAATCTGAAAGAAAAATAAGACGCCAGTTCGGCTCTGTCATCAATTTAGTTTGTGACAGCAAATACATACCTGATAAAACAGAGAAATGCGATTGCTGACCAGGCTGGTGCAAAGAAACAATTTGTGTTCCGTCAGAGAAGGACTGTACATCCGTCAATTGCAGCGCAGCCAGTCGTTGTTTATCGTACTGGTGCGTTACAGCAAGATGACTACTGATGCTTGTGGGAAGACTACCCAGGGTCTGGTATTTTAATGCGGGGACTGAGCTCAGAAAAATAACATTATTTTCATCTGCCAGAACAACCTTATCTCCCCCCTGCACCCAGGTTTTTTCCAATTGATCGAGACTGACTTTCACCGTCGCCACCCCAATCATTTTTTCATTGTGATAAATTCCCTGAGCAAAATAGTACCCGGCTTCATTGCTAATGGTTCCTATCGCATAGAATTGGGCAGGAACATGGTGCAACGCTGCCTGAACATAAGGACGAAAAGCCAGATCGATTCCGACAAAACTGCGCGGCTTGTTCCAGTTACTGGAAGCTAAAGTGACCCCATTTAAATCAAGGATATAAATGACATTGGATTTTGCCTGTGCGTTAATCTGCTCTAAGGTATGATTAACTGTGGCGACGCGCTGCTGATCAAGGGGAGCATTCAGCATTCCGATGACGTCATTATTCAGTTCCAGTGTTTTTGGCAGAAAATTATATTTTTCCAGCGCGCTGTTCAAACTGGTGACATACACCTCCATGCGCTGCATACCGGTCTCGCGCAAGCCGTCAATTCCGTTACGCAGACTCAGGTAATAGCTGCCATAAACCACACAACAAAACGAGGTGATGACAATAAGCCGGACTACACTTTTCTTATCGGCACCGCGAGCCGGTAAACGACACCGGGACATCAGGCTCGCGATCCGTGAAAATAACATCAGGTAAAAAGAAGGAAAAGTCGGCCCACCTTATTTTTTGCCGGATTTTGAAGCCGCTTTCGGCGCTTGTCCGGTCGATGCTTTTACGTTATTTTGCATAGTCTCAACAGCATCACGGGTAGTCTTCATTAATTGATCAAAGCTGTTATCAGCATTGCCCAAAATGGATTGCAGCATAGCGATGGCATTTTCCGAGCCCGGTGGCGCATTTTTTGCTGCCTGAGCCAACAGTTCAGCCAGATTCTGACGAGTTTGTGCCACTTGTGCTTCTGCCGCTTTGGCTAATTCAGGATGCAGACTTCCGGCGATTTCTGATAGCTGACGACCATAATCGAGCATTTTTTCTGCATTCGGCTGCAACTGGGCAGTTGCATTTGCCAAAAATTCTTGCGGATCTTTCGCTGCGCCAATACCTTTACCCGACTCGGACAATTCTTGCAGCGAAGATTTCGCTGCGCTCATATTTAACTCAATAACTTTTTCAACACCTTCAAATGCCTTGCTGGTCAGTGCCGTAATCATCTGGAGCTGGGCTTCAAAATGAGCTTTAGTGGCGGCGGCAAATTGTTCTTGATTCGAAAACATAACATTCTCCTGAGTAGCGTAAGTGACCGGTATGAACTACATAAACTGTATTTAATCCAACGCACAAAAACCAGGCGGGCACTTAAAACTATCGCACCGGACAGATCGGTATGCGTGGAGGGATTCCAAAAAAACAATCACGACACTACAATCATGCAATGTCGTGATTAGCAACGAACCAAAAAACAATTACGACATGTGCTGACCGCCGTTAATAGCGATATTAGCACCTGTCAGAAATGCAGCTTCATCAGAAGATAAGTATGCCACCAGACCGGCAACTTCTTCCGGCTTGCCTAAACGTGCCATCGGAATTTGCGGAATAATTTTGGAATTCAACACTTCAGCATCAATCGCCATCACCATTTTGGTACCGATATAACCCGGTGAAATGGTATTAACAGTAACGCCTTTACGTGCCACCTCCAGTGCCAGCGCTTTAGTAAAACCGTGCATACCGGCCTTAGCAGCCGAATAGTTAGTCTGACCAAACGCACCCTTCTGACCATTTACCGACGAAATATTGATAATACGACCCCAGCCGCGATCAACCATACCATCACATACCGGCTTGGTCATATTGAATACGGAGTCCAGATTGGTGCTCATAACAGCATCCCAATTCAGTTTATCCATACGCTTAAACGTCATATCGCGTGTAATACCAGCATTATTTACCAACACATCAACCGGTCCGATTTCTTTCTCGATAAGTGCAACACATTGCTGTGCTGAATCATAATCAGCAACATCACACGGATATGCACGGAAATTAAATCCTTGTTTTTCCATGTCAGCCAGCCACTCTGCCGCTTTTGTGTTACCAGGTGAATACGTTGTCACTACCTGATAGTTCAGCGCTGCCAGTTTAATGCACACTGCTTCACCCAAACCACCCATACCGCCAGTAACTAATGCAACTCGAGTCATGTTTTTGCTCCCTTGGTTTTATTTTAAAATTGATACCGCTATAAATAATCACTCTGTTGTTAACACGACGTCCATACCGCCGCTGATGCACAAACCCGCCAGCCTGTCACATCAGCGCGCACCATTTCGTACAACGAAATAAGCAAAATACGACAACTAGATCATACCTCTGAAAAATCGTATATTCCTAGCATTTCCGTAGATTTTTTGTTACTTCTTTGTTTAACATTAATTAACAATTTATACGGCACTTCATTCTTACTCGATTTTGCTGTTAAGCTGGCTGTGAAGTTGAGCCATATCAACGTCACCGGTCCATTTTCCGACTACCACGGTAGCAACACCATTACCAATCAGATTGGTCAGAGCACGAGCTTCCGACATAAAACGATCAATCCCCAGCACCAGCGCCAAACCGGCTACCGGCACACCTCCGACAGCCGACAAGGTCGCTGCCAGCACAATGAACCCGCTACCGGTCACGCCGGCAGCACCTTTCGATGTCAGCAGTAAAACCATCAGCAATGTAATTTGCTGCATCAGGGTCATCGGCGTGTTCGTGGCCTGCGCAATAAATACAGCCACCATAGTCAGATAAATAGATGTACCGTCCAGATTGAATGAATAACCGGTAGGAATAACCAGCCCGACTACGGATTTTTTAACGCCCAATTGCTCCAGCTTAACCATCATGCGCGGCAAAACGGATTCTGATGACGATGTCCCCAGTACGATCAGCAACTCTTCTTTAATGTACTTAATAAACTTCCAGATACTAAAACCATGTAAGCGCGCAATCACACCCAGCACAATAAAAATAAACAACAAACAAGCCAGGTAAAAAGTACCCATCAATTTACCCAGTGAGAATAATGAGCCGATACCGTACTTACCTATCGTAAACGCCATCGCACCAAATGAGCCGACAGGTGCTACTTTCATGATAATTCCGACGATAGAAAATAATACTTGCGAAAATTTTTCTACCAAATCAAATATCAGCGTTCCCCTTCCGCCGAAACGATGCAGGGCAAATCCAAACATAATTGAAAATAACAGCACTTGCAAAATTTCCCCCTTAGCAAATGCATCGACCAGCGTAGTCGGAATGATATTCATCAAAAATTCTGTCGTCGTTTGCATCTTGCCGGAACCGGTCAACGCGGTCACACCGGAAGTATCCAGTGCATGCGGATCAATGTTCATCCCTGTTCCCGGATGCAATAAATTAACGATAAGCAAACCAATAACCAGTGCAAATGAACTGACGATCTCAAAATAAAGCAAAGCCAGACCGCCGGTTTTACCGACTTTTTTCATATCTTCCATACCGGCGATACCCACCACCACGGTACAAAAAATAATCGGGGCAATGATCATTTTGATTAATTTAATAAACGCATCTCCCAGAGGCTTCATCGCAGTTCCTGTTTCAGGCAGAAAGTGCCCGACCAGAATACCAATAATGATGGCAGTAATAACCTGCAGATAGAGCGACTTATAAAATGGTTTTGTAGTCATGTATGTCTCCGATATGTTAAGGGGGTGTTTTTTTATGAATACATAGCAAAGGACATGCCTGTGGCAAAGCACCTCAACATAAGCGGTAAGCCATTGATTTTATTGAATTTTTATTTAATAAAAATTACCCGATGTACCAACTATCGGAAAAGGAGGGGATTTACTGTCTGATTTTTGGTGCAAGGCGCGATGCCAGTCACCACGCAGGCAAAATACCGGAGCTTCAGTCCTGAGCACAATGGTCCGGGAGACCCTCCCTGATCATCGTGCTTTCATCGTTTTTATCACCGGGGGCGCAACGTGAATCAGGCAACAAGATGCTGCTGTACCGGATTCGGCAATCTGCGCAACTTCGCTGCCGGCGATACACTCCGGGCACCTTGTGTCACCGGCAAACTATGTTGCTGTGTGCTGTGCTGAAGATTATCCTGTGTATTTTGATGGACATCGTTGTGCATATCCATCTCCAGCTTAAAAACACCAACTACCTGAGCCAGTATCCCGGCCTGATTCTCCAGCAATGCTGCTGATTCGGCAGCCTCACCGACCAGCACCGCATTTTGATGCGTTACTCCGTCCATTTGCGTAATCGACTGATTAACACTCTGAATTCCGGCATGCTGCTGCTCACTTGCGGCGCTGATTTCACCCATGATGGCAGTGACTAATCGCACACTATTGACGATTTCTTCCATGGTAGCTCCTGCCTGCGCCACAATTTTACTTCCGGCGCTCACTTCACTGACCGACAAACCAATCAGTTCTTTAATCTCTTTGGCCGCCGTTGCAGAACGTTGTGCCAGATTACGCACCTCACTGGCAACAACGGCAAAGCCACGCCCCTGCTCCCCGGCACGCGCAGCCTCAACGGCAGCATTCAGCGCCAGAATATTAGTCTGGAACGCAATACCATCAATCACACTAATAATGTCTGCAATTTTTTTAGCCGAATTATTAATAGACCCCATAGTAGAAACCACATCTAATACAGCAACACTTCCCTTGAGCGCAACCTCTGATGCAGATTGTGCCAATTGATTGGCCTGATTTGCATGATCCGTGTTATTTCGGACTGTCATCGTCAACTTTTCCAGAGAGCGTGCCGTTTCTTGTAATGCAGATACACCCTGATCGGTACGCTCGGCCAAATCCTGGTTACTGGCGGCAATCTGATATGAGGTACTGGCAATAGTTTGCGT